>NZ_JAEPVT010000008.1:0-49811 GCF_027109195.1 Rhizobium sp. AG207R | reverse complement strand
GCCCCTCAGCGGATAGCCCGGCCTTAGGGCAGGGGCGATCGCGCGTGGCTCGAGTTTTTTCAGGATCTGATAGCGTCCGGTTGCTTCCAGCATCCGCACCATCTCGGCTTCATCGGGCGATGATCCGATCTGCCGAACGCGCAGGCCGGGTGCCGACGCTTTGCGAACGGCCTGCGCATTCTCCGAAAACATGTCCAGCTGAGACGTCATGGGCCATCTAACGAAAACGGTCGCACAAATCTAAAGCGTCAAATGCCTCAAGAGAAGCGCCCAGCGCTGCCGGATCGTGCATACCCACTGCTAATCGACGTCACGACGACCCTAATGGGTTCGCCGTGTTGCGGTGTGGACCGCGCCGCCGATGACGGTGTCCATATAATCATCCGCGAGTTCCAGCAGGGATTCTGCTATGCACTCGGGCTCCCACCCGTCTTCGAGGAGCTCATCGACTGCTCTGGCGATGTTTTGCCGGAGCTGCTCACGACACTGCCGCTTCGACTGATCCGCGAAGCCGATCACCCATCCTTTTCCTGGCATGCAGCTCCTCCTTCGTGGCGACGGGCGCATTCACCCTCTCGGAGGAGATATAGCAAAAGCCTCCGCCAGCAACCGGGAAAGTCGAATTTCGGAGAAGAATGCTGTCGTGATCACTTTGCGGACGAGCCAATCCGCAAAAATCAAGGATGCGGGTGCGAATGATTGATCTGTCACTGCCATGGATGATGGACTAGGCTGGTCCCCGTTGGGAGATGCAGGGTCTTTCGACACTGCATCTCAAAACCATGGAGCATATGGTTGTGACGAATTTTATTGAGAAATGGTCCGCCAGGAAGGCGGACAAACCCAAGGGAGGTGCACGGAACGTCGTCGAGACGTTTCGTCTCCGGGTCGCCGAGCAGAAGAACTATTTGGAAGAGTATGAGCGTGATCCTGCCGGCTTCAGGAAATGGCGGTCCACATGGTTTCAGCGAGTCCCAGGCGGTTTTGGCGTGAGCGTTGGCCGCGACGCGCTCAGCACCGGCAACGGGTTGAGCTACGTTGTCGTCGAAACCGTAGGACAAGTCGCCGAGTTTCTCGATGATCTCGCCCAGCATGCTGAGCATGATCTCGATTTCCAGAAAGCGCTTGAGGAAAATCGCGCCCGCCGCGCCGCGGTTTTGAACGCCGCAAAGGCGCAGTCCAAGACGGTCAAGTCCGCTCCCGCCAAGGTCCCACGGGCGAAGGTCGGTCCAAAGGCAGGCAAGACCAAAGCGGACGAATAAGCCCGACGCTCGTACGTAGCCAAAGCAATGCTCAGCCCGCCTCGCGCGGGCTTTGTCTTTGTGACACTTCATGGGCGACGAGCGCATCTGTTTTCAAGCTTGAGCGCCTCTGCGAACATTGAAAACGGCGTCGTCTTGTACGCTTCGTAAGCCCGGCCCTATTTGCCTGATTCCACCGATCTTTTTTCGCCACGCGTCGAATGGACAACGAGAGGGAGCAGAATTGGATGATGATTTCCAGACTAAGGACATGTGCGCGCCGGCGCGATGCCAGGCCAAGATGTGCCAGCCAAGATTGGTTTGCTATATTGGGCACGATAAAATGTCGTATGACGACCCAAAGTTCAGATGACTCTTATTTTAGCGTTGATTCATGAAGTGAGACATGAAACTGTACTTGGGCGTGAATGCCTCAGATATAAGGAAACGCGCGAGTGGTATTTCGTGATTTGTCACGTGACATTTTAGGCTCGCAAGATCTCAAGATCGTCCGGGACGTATTTGAGCGGGTGAGCTCCGAACCGTGGTTCACCGCGCACGCCGAGAAGCGCGACGAATTCGCTCGATATGTCGTGCGGATGTACCGCAAAGGTGTGGTCATTCCCGACAAACTGGAAGCAGTTTGCCTGACCGCGGCTAAGGAGCGCTTCTCGAACAAGGCTGTCGGCGGGTGCCGTTTCCTTATCGTTGAAGACGAGGAAATCATTGCGGTGGACGCCGCCGATACCCTGGCTCGAATGGGGGCGGAAATTGTCGGCCCGGTTAGCACCGTTAAGGATGCATTCGAGGCCATCGAAGGCGCCGGGGCCAGTCTCGATGCGGCGCTTCTTGACATCAATCTGCGTGGACAGACAATTTTCCCCGTGGCGGCTTTTCTGAAAATGAAGCACATACCGTTTGCGTTTGTTACGGGTTACGATGATCGGTCCGTACCAGCATTTTTCCGTTCGACGCCGATTTTCACCAAGCCTGCCAACTGGGAAGTAATAGCGTCGCGTCTTGCGCAAAGTTAGTTTGGCGTCCCAAGCTCGATCGCGGAGCGCTACTCCGGGACGCTACATCCGCTATGGAGCGATTTCAACTTGAGCCGTTGGGCGTTGGGCATATCCTTGGAGAATTCGGTGTATGCCCATAACATTGCAATTTTCTGTAATTGGTTGGGCTTGACGATTCCGTATCGAAATAATCCGACCAAACCGACGGCGAAACCTTCCCGGCTACATTCGGTGTCATCAAACCAGCTTTGTGTCGTTACAATTTCGTATATTCCTTTTAGCATTGTGAGTTCGCTTTGCGACAACTTTCCCTGCGTAAGACGCTTCAGCCGTTCCATCATTGTTCCCGCTGCGCGTTCGATTCCCAAACTTGTGCACGTGCTGCATAACGATAGCAGGTCGGTCTCGAGCCCTGCCATTTTGACCATGCCCAGTACCACCGCATTTTTTATGATTGCATAAGAGGAACCTGCAGAAGAGGCGAAGGTTCCTTGCGTGATAGTCTGATAGCGCATTGCGCGTAGGCAAAGGGGTGTCCCGGGGTAGCAGCGATCGAAGCCGCGGCAAAAGCCGGAGTTCGGGGCAAGATTCGGAAAGCGCCAACCGCCCGGACATGCTTATCTGAAAGAGCTTGCTGACGGCAAAGTTGTCCCCGGCGTCGTCGATTTATTCCAGATGGAAGTCAAAGAACTCGGAACGGGGTTCAAGGTGTCAATCAGCACGGAGCCGAACAAGAGAGCTGTTCGAGGACGATCTCGATCAGTTCCGTACTCCAGCCTTTTCATCCCCAGGACCTCCACATACCATGCGGCGGACGCTTCTACGTTGGTGACGTTGATGACGAGATGATCGAGGGCGGATATTTCCCTGGGCCTTGCTTCTGGTTCTTCTTTTTCGGCGCTCCTGAGACCTGTGCTGTTCGCGGCTCCAATGATCATGTCGAGGCCGGACATCCCCGCAAGCATGGAAATGGAAGGGATCGACCGGCCGCTGAAATACCGTCGATCCCACAGCGGTCAATCGATAATGACGTTAGCACCTTCGGCCGTTAAGCGCGCCAACCCGTCTTTCATCTGACGGATCTGTTCCGCCGTATGACCCTGCCAGTTCACGACCTCTCCGATCACCCGCAACGGGTCCCTCGATCGATAGGAGAGAGTTGGGTTTCCCGGAAATTTCTTGTCGGTCACGTTCGGATCATCGAACCAGGCGCCGGTCGGCTCGACGACATAGATGCGTCCTGGTTTTTCACCCGCAGCCAATTCAGCACCCCAAATCGCCGCATCCATTGTGCCTGTGAAGTATACCCATGATAACTGCGTGTCGGCGGCGAAATTGGACGGGTATCCCGCGGCGATCATGTCCCCGGGCCGCAGATCGGCGCGGGTACCGTGAAAAAACGATTGTGAAAAGGTGGTTGCAGCTACCGACATGGCTCTATCTCCTTTTGCGCGTGAACCTTGCTGTCCGTGGCCGCGTCATTTACTCGGCTCGCACGGCCCGGAACTTCCGCACCCTGGCATGTGATCCACACGTCCGGTCAGAGCACCAGCGCCGATGACCATTACGTGAGTGGTCGAGGAAAAGCCAACCGCAGTTCGGACCTTCGCATGCCCGGATCGGGCGGCGATTCCGTCGCGATGTCAGCAAATCCGCGGCCAGCCAGCCGACGCGAGTTGAAATTGCGTCCAGATGGTCCGCGGGCGATTGCCGCCATTCGATCGCCTCACCGACGTTGACCAATCTGCGCTGCGCCTGCGCGCGCCTTGCGACCTGGTCGAGCAGCTCAAGGTCTTTCATGCGAACCGGCTCGTCGCCAACTTCGGTCAAAAAAATTCGATGGAGGATCTCTCGCAGCTCCCTGGCACGGAATAACTCCCTCTCCGCTTCAGAAGGCGACTTTGTCGCCAGCGAAAGCAGGGTGCGTTGCTCTTCGTCATCAATGACCTCGCGGCGCCCAGCCCAGGAAACCAGGTCGCTGTAGCTGTTCAAGAACTCCGGACCCCATCGCTCGCCACGGCTATCGACCGTGTTGACGAAGTCGAGTGCGGGGTGGCCGCCGAGCAGGCTGATCTCGCCAATGTTTTTCTGTCTCGTCATCATAGGGAATATCGGATCGCGGAACGATTTGGGCAAGAGCTAGTTGTAACGGTCTATGGCATATTTATCCGTTACATGAATTGGAAACCCCATGGCCTATCGTTTGAACAGGAATCAGCTCCGCTTTCTGACGCTATGCGTCATCTGGGGCAGCACGTGGATCGCGAGCAAGGCCGGCATCGAAGCCGTTCCACCGTTGCTTTTTGCGGCAATGCGCTTCACCGCGGCGGGGTTGTTGTTGCTTGTTTATGGCTGGATTAAGGGCGAGGCTGCAGGCTTGAAGATTGAAGATGGGATACGCTTCATCGCCGTCAGCATATTGATGATCACTCTGTGCTACGGACCCCTGTTCTGGGGCATGCAGTATATCGACACGGGCACGGCCGCGGTTCTGGAGATGTCGCTGACACCCATCGCTCTTTTGTGTTTCGCCTTGTTGTTACGGGAGGAAAGGCTCGACGTCAGGCGGATCCTGGCAATCGCGCTCGGCGTATCAGGATTGGTGGTTCTGTTCTGGCCGTCGGCGGCAGGCGGAAGCGGATCGAAATCGGAAGCATTCGATGGTGCGAGCCTATGGGGCGGGCTGGCGGTCTCGTCGGCGGCGTTTACCTATGGCTACGGCTCGGTGCTGGCGCGACCGTTGCTGCGATCCTATCCAGCGGTTTTCGTTGCCGGTATAACGACGCTGGTCGGTGGCATCGCGCTGATGGTCGCTGCACTGATATTCGAGCCGGGTGCTGTGGCCGCTGTTTCAGGAAACTGGGGCACGAGCGCCTGGACGGCTTGGTTCTTCCTTGTGATCTTTGGTTCGCTGGTCGGGTATACGACGTACATGCGGCTGTTGCGGGATATCGGCGCCTCCCGTGCGGGCAGCTATGCCTTCGTATCTCCCGTGATTGCCGTTGTGCTCGGCGCGCTGTTCTTTTCTGAACAGGTTACCGTTTCCGACGTCATTGGCATCATCGTCATGCTGACCGGCGCCTATCTCGCCATGGTCGAGGCGCCGACCGCCAGACGTGCGCCGGTCGAAAGCTGACGTTGGGGCACAACAGAAAGGCCGAACAATGGAATACCTAAAGGCGACGCCAGAGCATGATGATATCCTTATCACGCATTACCTCGCAATCTGGAACAGTTACGGCACTCCGCCGGATCACATCTGTTTCGATGCCCGGTTGAAGGTCCATCGTTTCATCGAAGAGGGTAGGCAGAGCCGCGAGCTTGCTACATTCATCGCGTTGGACGGCGCGACCGCTGCTGGGTCCGTCTCGTGCCAAGTTCATCTCTCCCCCTATCCGGACGTCCTTCGGCAAGATGTGCACAAGCGCGGCTATATATGGAGCGTCTTCGTAGAGCCTGCGTACCGCCGCCAGGGTATTTCGCGCCTGCTGACACAGCTTGCCGTTGAATATCTCAGGTCGGCCGGCTGTACTGCTGTCGTGCTGCATGCTTCGGAAGCCGGCAAGCCGGTTTATGCGTCTCTTGGTTTCAAGCCTGCAACGGAAATGCGTCTCACATTCGGCGAAACAAGTTCCGAAGCTTGATGTAATTGCCAGCAAGATTGATCAGCGCCGAAGCGATCAGTCCAGTCATTTATACAAGAACATCTGAACTGGGGATTAAGACAGGTCACCAGCATGTTTTGACCGTACCTTTCCGATGCGGCAAACAGTGAGTTGAGCGAAATGCTTAGCCGTCCGACCGTGCGAAATTAGTGGTTCGACACAGGTTCAGGAATGGAGACGCTGCTGTTGGGGCACAAGAGTGGCAGAAGTGGATGTCGACTTGTGAGGGGCAGCCTCTATGTCCGAAATAGTGAAAATGGAGGGAGAGCTGACATGCATATCGATGGCGCATGCCAATGCGAAAAAATCACTTATGAAGCCGAGGTCGACCCGCAAGACGTGTCGATCTGCCATTGTACCGACTGCCAGAGATTGACGGGAACCGCTTACCGAGTGACGGTCAGCACACAACGCGATCACTTCCAGATTACGTCCGGCGCGCCCAGGCTTTACGTCAAGACCGCCGACAATGGTCGCCGCCGGCAGCAATTCTTCTGTGCTGATTGTGGATCGCCCATCTATACGACCGGAGAGGATGAAGATGCCGAGCGAGTTGGGATCAGACTGGGAACGGTGAACCAGCGCCAGGAGCTGAAGCCCCGCTCGCAGCTCTGGTGCTCGTCCGCGTTGGGATGGGCTCAGGATCTGGCCGGACTTCCAGGTCGAGCGGGGGATTGAGCGTCTCTGTCAATATGAACCGAGCGCTTCTCACCTTGTCTTAGAGAGAAAAGCAACGAGGTTGGTGCGTCAACGGGTGCCCAGCGGCTTCCTGATGCTGCGCTCATTTGAGGGATCTCCCGCACCATACGAGTATGGAACTTCTTGAATCGGCGTCCGTTTTCCGGTGGCCGAAACCATAAGGAGCACGAACAATGGCAACCACGTCGCGAGGCAGAGCACAGGATCGAGCCAAGGTCGCAGCCGGGCAGGATCATGAAGTCCGCTACGAGGCGAAGAAGGAAGGCGTGTCAAAGGACACGGTGAAGAAGGCCGTGAAGAGCGCCGGGAATTCCCGCAAGAAGGTCGAGGCGGAAATCGGCCGAGACTAGGCCGTGAAGCTCGCGACCTACAATGTCAACGGCGTCAACGGCCGGCTCGAGGTTCTTCTCCGATGGCTTGAAGAGGCCGAGCCGGACGTCGTCTGTCTGCAGGAGTTGAAGGCGCCGCAGGAGAAGTTTCCGATCAAAGCCATCGAGGCCGCCGGCTATGGTGCCGTCTGGCAGGGACAGAAGTCATGGAACGGCGTCGCGATCCTTGCCAAGGGCCAGGAACCTCACCTCACCAGAAAAGGTCTGCCCGGCGATCCGGAAGACGCGCACAGCCGCTACATCGAGGCCATCGTTGACGGGATCGTCATCGGCGGGCTCTATCTCCCGAATGGCAATCCGTATCCTGGGCCGAAATTCGACTACAAGCTCCGCTGGTTCAAGAGACTGGAGGACTATGCGGCCGAGCTGCTCGAACTGGAAGTTCCGGTCGTGCTCGCCGGCGACTATAACGTGATGCCGACGGAGATCGACGTCTACAAGCCGGAACGCTGGACGGACGACGCATTGTTTCGCGTGGAAGTCCGGGAGGCCTACAAGAACCTTGTCGACCAAGGTTGGACGGATGCTCTGCGCCACCTGCATCCGGGCGAACACATCTACACCTTCTGGGATTATTTTCGTAACGCCTATGCCCGCGACGCCGGGCTACGGATCGATCATTTCCTGCTGAGTCCTGAGGCGGCGGCAAGATTGGCGAAGGCGGAGGTCGACAAGCATGTCCGCGGCTGGGAGCACACGAGCGACCACGCCCCCGTCTGGATCGAAATGAAGGATGAAGCGCTGAGGAAGCGGAAGGCGAAGTGAGCGAAGCGCAAGTTAAGGACCGGCGGGTCACAGCGGAATGTCTTGCTCCACCCGGCTCGCCAGACTTCGAAACGATCGATGATCCTTAGGGCTTACGCGCCAGAATGATCAGCGCATCGTTCGGAAGGTGGTCGAGTGAGTTGCTTTGCTTCGCCCCATGACGCTCGCATCCAGATGTCAGTTTATTCCTTCGTCTGCAGCAGGACAGGCATGGCCTTGTCATAAAGTTGGCTTAACGAGATCATTCGGATCCGTGGTCGTCCGCAGCGATAGCCGATGAAAATCAAAGGCGTAGATATCATGTATGCGACAGAGAAAGTCGGGTCGTCGGTTCCGATCCCTTGAAGAGCTGGTGCTATCGGACGTCAGTTGACCGCAGACCGTCATGTCGCGCAGCGCGACCATCGGCCGGAAGACATTATGCAGGCCAACTGTTCGAGCGGGCGGGGAGCTGTCTCCCATTGACCCCGGAGGGACATTGCTGGGAAGAACGAAATCGGATCAACACAATGCGAGTTCCGCATCATCCCAATCGAGGCCGCGCCCATGACGCTCGCTGTCGCCGCTTTTGGGCTTTCCCGTTCGTTATCGCGCCAGATTTGGAAAAGGCATCCGCTTGAATGTCATAGATCGCACTCAAACTAGGAAATGCTCCACCAGATAGTCCACAAACACCTTGACGTTGAGAGCGAGACTTCTGCGCGCACGAAACAAGGCATGAATGTCGGCCTTGTCGCGGTGGTGATGGGGAAAGAGCCGAATGAGGTGACCATTGTCGACATCATGAGCCGCAAGGAAACTCGGTAACCAACCGATGCCCGCTCCGCCTAAAAGTGCGATACGTAGCGCGGCGGGGTCGTTCACCGACAGCCGAGGCGCCACGTCGACCTCGACGGCGCCACCCGGTCCGTCGACCTTCCAGCTTTTAGGTCCAGGTAATCCGCCCTTGTCGACTATGTCATGGCGCGCGAGGTCGGTGAGATTTTCGGGGTGCCCCATCCGTGCCAGATAGGCGGGGCTGGCGAACAGGCCGAATACGGCATGGCCGAGCTTGCGGGCCGTAAGGCTCGAATCCTCTAGCCGTCCGACTCGAATGGCAACATCGAAATCCTCACCGATGATATCGACGCGGCGGTTCTCCAATTCGAGCAAGACCTGTACCTGCGGGTAACGCTCGAGAAAACCTGGCAGCAAAGGCGCGAGCAGCGCGTGACCAGAGGTAAATGGAGCGCTCACACGCAGGAGGCCTCGCGGCACGGCGTTAAGCCGGCCGACCGCGGCTTCCGCATCCGCGAGGTCGCCCAGAATGCGTTTGGCATGCTGCAGGAACAGTCTGCCGCTGTCCGTGAGCGTCAGCTTCCGGTTCGAGCGCTGCATAAGCGTCACGCCTAGGCTCGCCTCCAAGCGCGCAAGGTCACGGCTGACTGTGGATTTTGGCTTTCCAAGGGAACGAGCGGCGCCGGTCACGCTCTTCATCTCGGCAATCTTGGCGAAGAGCCGCACCTGATTGAGATCGGAAATCATATGTTCTCTCATGGGAACATGATGTTCCAAAGTGGATACATTGTCCATTCCAGAGAACATAAATAGGTTTGTCATTGAATAGCAGAGGATCTTCACATGACAGATAAAACGACCATTCTTCTTGCGGGCGCTACCGGCATGCTTGGCGCAGGGATCGCCAACGTGCTGCTCGACCGGCCTGAGGCGAGGCTCCAGATACTCGTTCGCAAACAGACGCTCGAGGCGGGAACGAAGAAGGCCGAGCTCAATCGCCTGACAAGCCGTGGTGCAACTATCGTGGAAGGTGATCCGCACGAGCCTGCCAGCCTAGTTGCGGCGACCGGCGGTGTGGATGTTGTGATCTCGGCTGTCCAAGGAATGCGCGAGACCATCGTCGGCGGCCAGCTCGCGTTGCTCGACGCCGCCAAGCGCAATGGCGTCCGACGCATCATTCCCTCTGACTTCGCCATCGACTTGTTCAAGTTGGAGCCTGGCAGCCACCCCATGCTCGACTGGCGGCGGGAGGCAGACGAGGCGATCGAACGGAGCGGGCTAGAGCATATTCATATACTGAACGGCGCCTTCCACGAAGTGGTGCTCGCCCCCTTCTTTCAGGTCTTCGATCTGGACGCCGGCACGATCACTTATTGGGGTGATGGTGACACCGTCTTTGACGTAACTACGGTTGCCGATACGGCATCCTATACCGCAGCGGCAGCTCTCGACATCGGCCTTCCGAGCGGCAAGCTCTCGATTGCCGGCGATCAGATCACCATGAAGCAAGCCATCGCTGCGGCGGAAAAGGCTTTTGCTCGACAGTTCCAGGTGCGCCAGGTCGGCACGGTAGCGGATCTGGAACGCTGGATTGCCGACACCAAGGCGACCAACGCCGACTTCTGGGCCCCAATCGCTGCGCAATACCAGTGGGCGATGGTGTCGGGAAAGGCGAAGCTGACCGATCTCAGCAACGCCCGCTATCCTGAAATCACACCGACATCTTTCGTCGATTTCCTGATCAAGCAGGCCGGCAATCGCTAAGCGGCCAAGGAGTACGATCGATGTCCGTGGGAATGATGAAAGCATGGCGCATCCATGGCTATGGCGCGGCCGACGTTCTGATCTGCGACGACGTGCTCGTCCCGGAAATTGGGCCTGACCAAGTGCGGATCCGGACCTACGCAGCCGGTATCAACCCAGCGGACTGGCGCACCCGCAATGGGCATTTCAGCGCGATCCGGCCGGCAACCTTTCCGCTGACGCTCGGCCTTGATGTCGCCGGGACGGTCGAGCTAGCGGGGCCGCAAGTCCGTGGCTTCCGGCCCGGTGACAGAGTGATCGTTCGCGCCGAAGGCGCCTTTGCCGAATTTGTGGTGGCGAAGGCGGTTGACGTCGCTCATGCTCCGAATGCCATCCCGCTTGAGCATGCTGCCGGTATTCCGGTAGCAGCCGGCACCGCATGGTTGGTGCTGTTTGAAGCGGCGGCGGTCCGCCGCGGACAAACGATCCTGATTCTTGGGGCATCGGGGGGATCGGTACCTTCGCAACCCAGCTCGCCAAGCGCGCCGGCGCCAGGATCGTTGGAACAACTTCGGCGCGGAATGTCGATTTTGTGCGTTCCCTCGGTGCCGATGAGGTCATCGACTATCAGAAGGGCGAATTCACGAGCGCCCTTGCGCCGGTCGACACCGTTGTCGACCTGGTCGGTCCGACAGCGCAGGATACCGCATGGCCGCTTCTGCGCGAAGGAGGGCGTTTTGTCTCGATCGTTGCCCCTCCCGACAAGCAGAAGGCGGCCCATCGCAACGCGACGCCCATCTTCGGCCGCGGCCCACGGCCGATTGATGGAGACCTTCTCAAGGAGATCGTGAACCTTGTCGATCGACAGGAGCTTCGTGTCGTTGTTGAAACCGCGTTTTCTTTCTCAAAGGCACCGCAAGCGATATCGCTCAGTGAAAGTGGTCGTTCACGCGGCAAGATCGTCCTGACACTCCCATAATGAGAATATGGATTCGATCTGCAATATGGTAGTCTTCATCAAAGGTCTCTGGTTGAGTCATTCGGAGCAGAACCGGATATACGGGAAACGTCTGGAGCTATTGGCCTCTTAGCGGATTGGGTTTCTCCAAAAGTGCTGCAGCGGAAAAAGCACACATAGCCTTCAAGCGTTTCCTGGATGCCCCGTCTCTTGCCTGCATCGAAATTCCGATGAGAAGCGCCGCGACCGCGCTACCCAGCACGTCGGGATCTGTTCCGTCCGGGAGCTCTCCGTCCCGGACCGCGCGTCTCAGGCGCTCTATTATGGATGCTTCCTGAGCGCGCCGCCGCTCGGCAAGGAACTCGCGAACGGCTTCGTTTTCCACTGCGCTGCTGGTTGCGGCTGAAACGACTAGGCATCCACGCGGTTGCCCCTGTCTTGTGTACGTTTGAACAGCGTCGTCAAGCATGCGGATGATCGCTGCGCGGGCTGTCGGTTCCTCGGCGAGCGCTCTTCCGACAAACCCCCCTTCATTGGCTTCGTAAAGCGCCACGGCTTCCCTGAAGAGATCCTCCTTAGAGCCAAATGCAGCATAAATTCGAGCTGGCGCTAGGCCGAGAGTGGCGACGAGATCGGAAATCGACGTTCCCTCGTACCCCGTGATCCAAAAGGCGTCGCGCGCCTTCGCCAGTGCTTTGTCTCGATCGAACTCCCGCGGCCTCGCCATCGGATACTCCATTCTTGAGTGGTTGATAAATAATTTGCTTGACTCAAATTGGCAAGTAGGGATTCTTGAATGATCACTCAAGAATCATAGGAGCTTTTCGTGACTGCGTCAGATCAAGCACAATCAATAGCACCGACTGCACCGAGAACCCGCTCAGCCGGAAGGCGAGCGGCCATCCTGACCTTGCTCGCATTCGCCCAACTCATCATCGCTCTGGATCTCAACATCGTGTTCGTGGCACTGCCGGAGATCGGCGCTGGTCTCGGCTTTTCCGAACAGACGCTTCAATGGGTGGTGAGCGTCTATACCGTCTTCACCGGAGGCTTTCTTCTATTTGGTGGCCGTGCTGCCGACCTGATCGGTCAGCGTCGCATGTTCATTTTTGCGCTTTGGGTCTACGCCTTGTCGTCGCTTGTCGGCGGACTGGCCTGGCGTCCAGAGGTCATTATCCTAGCCCGTGCCGTGCAGGGCATCGGGGGGGCGTTTCTGTTTCCAGCGACCCTCTCACTTGTCAATCGCCTGTTTGCAGAAGGTCCCGAGCGCAACCGCGCTCTGGCCGTTTGGGGCGGCGCGGGTGCCAGCGGCCTGACGATCGGTTCTATTGCCGGCGGTTTTCTGACCGCGACCTTCGGCTGGCCATCGGTCTTCTACGTGAATGTCCTCCTCGCCGGTCTCGCGATCATGGCGGCCTTCTTTGTAATCCCGAAAGATCCAAAGCGGCACGAACATCGCAGCTTCGATCTGGCGGGCGCCATCACCGTCACCGCGGGCGCGACGCTGCTCGTCTTTGCTCTCGTGCAGGGACCAGAATATGGATGGACGGCGCCAAGCATTATTTGGAGCGCACTGGCCTCTCTGACTCTCCTGCTGATTTTCGTGACGATCGAGGCGAGAAGCTCGGACCCGCTTATGCCACTGCGGCTCTTTCGAAATGGCAGTCTGGTCGCTGGAATGGCCATCACCTTCCTCTACATGGCAACGTTCGGCACTTTGCCTTACTTTCTTACAGTCCTATTTCAGAATATTCAGGGCATGACAGCGATGCAGACCGGACTGGCTTTTCTCGTTCCTTCTCTTGCGATCGCCGCTGGAACTCAGATCGGCGAGCGGCTTGCGACATGGTTCACAACCCGGTTGACCCTTGTTGCCGGCATGGTCGTTGGAGTACTAGGCACAATTGCTATGATCCCTGGAGCCACGGTGGAAGCCGGTTATCTTGCCATCGTCCCCGGTGTGATCATTTCCGGAGTTGGCCAGGGCATTGTGTGGACCGGCATGTGGATCGCAGCCGCGTCCGGCGTTCATCATGACGAACAGGGTATCGCTTCCGGCATGGCATCGACAACGCTCAATGTGGGCAATGCCATCGGTCTGGCGATCATGATCGCGGTGGCCAATCGCCACACACAAGGACTATCCGGCGAGCCGCTCAAACTCGCTATGACGGATGGAATGCAAACGGCGTTCTGTCTTGTTGCGGCAGGTATCGCCGTGTCGATCCTGATTGCTCTCTCGCTTCGCAAACATACGACACTCGCTGATTAGGAAAGTGGGATCAGAGCGATCGGAGGAAGGTTGGTTCGGTGGTTTTCATGTCATGGCCACCGAACCATAGGGTCGAAGAGTGCCGGCGAGGGCTTTTGCTGCCTGGACAGAGGAGCCCTCGGCAAAGGAACGCATTCCCGAACGCGGTCAAGATAGCCCTGTCCTTCCGGGGTCATCGACGGCGTGCAGGAACTTAGATATAGCGGGTGCCGCCAATCGTGTTCGCTCCGCAATGCGCCACGCCGGTTCTGAAGGCGATAGCGGCGGCGTCCGCGCCGCCGCCTGGCTGAGGCAGCAGGGCAAGGTCGGCTGAGCTGCTACGGTGCGCGCTGCTGCGGCACTACCGGCGCGAAGGCGGTTGCTTTGATCTCGACCAGCCCGCCATCCGGGTTCAGTTCTGCCACAGCCAGCTCGACCGCGGCTGGATAGGGGGCAGGGAAGAATTCGTCTCGCACGGCCGCGATCGCAGCCAGTTGTCCGGCCTTGTCTAGCGCCAGCCGGTCGCTGCCGAGCACATGGAACATTTGCAGTTCCACCACGTCCTCAAGCCGCGCGTCGCAGGCGTGCAACAGCTCTTCGATCTGCCGAAAGACGCGGCGCAGCTCCGCGCGAAAGCCCTCCGCGTCCAAGGGATGCGGTTGCCGGCTGCAGGCAACGATGCCCGACAGGAAGACGAAGTCCCCAGCCCGGCGCGCCGGCGCGTAGTGGAACTGGTCGACATCGGCCTGCAGTCCGGATGGAATTGCCACCATGCCGGTGCGGGTTGTAACACTGCGGATATCCGATTGGAGATCCATTGAAGCGTCCTTTTTCATACACTTTGATGCAGAATTTCTGTCAATGATTGCGGCGTCGGTCAAGTGAATTATGGAGTGATTACTAAAGAATTTCCGATGGGTCAGCACGCCGTCAGCGCAATTGCTGAGGATTGTTGCACTCTTCACCTGCGGGCTCATTCTTCAGTTGCCGCCATCAAAGTTTTTTGTTCTGGAGCCAGCAGCCGATGACCTGGACGAGTTCGTCCTTCTCCAATGGCAGCCAATGCCTGCAGGACATGCTCGCCAGGGTAAGGTTTCGACAGGCTGCACGCATCGGGTCGCCCTGACGATTTGCGTTGCTGCTGCAGATCAGATCGAAATCGCCGTTGACGAATAATGCCGGCAGCCACGGCGTGGTCATCCAGACCAATGACCTTCCAACGGTTAAGCCCACGACAAACGTGACATTACCGTCCTACGAAAAACCCCGCCAGCAAACGCCAGCGGGGCTCTCCAAATCAAACCGGTCCTAAATCTTAGAACTTCACGCCGACGCCGACGCCGACAACGTGCTGGTCGAGGTCGGCCTTGATGCCGACAATGTCCTTATCGCCGTAGCTGTTGAAGCGGTATTCGGCGCGGGCGAAGATGTTGTTGGTGAAGGCGTAGTCCACGCCGGCGCCGATGGTCCAGCCGTTGAAGGTCTTCGTTTCCTTGTCGCCGGGCACCTTGATAAAGCCGCGCGTTGCGGTCCAGCCACCGGTCGCGTAGATGAGCGTGCGGTCGAACGCATAGCCGAGGCGCCCGCGCACCGAGCCGGTAATATCCGTGCCGACCTTTACCTTCGTGCCGAATACGTCATAGCTGTTGGAGTTCCAATTGCGGCCGATATCGCCGTCGATGCCGAGCACGACATTGTTGTTCAGCTGATAGTTGAAGCCGGCAAAGCCGCCAGCGAAACCGCCGTTGAAGTTATCCGAAGCGCTTGCGCCGGGAACGCTGAAATCGCCCTTAAGCCAGCTTCCGCCGCCGTGCACGCCGACATAACCGCCGGTCCAGGAAAAGCCCTCAGCAGGCGCGGCAACTGGGGCACCGGGCGTCGTCAAATCGGCTGCATGGGCAGAAAAGGCGAGAGTTGATACAGCGATCACGACGGATGCGAAAAGGGATTTCATTCTTCTTTCTCCTCAAGATTGTTCTTACTACGGTCGAACGCAGAGCCACCCATATACAACCCAGAGACAAACAATGCTGTGTTGAAGTTGCCACAATACACAATTAATAGAGGTAAGGAGTAGTAATGGATCCATTGAGAAAAACATCTTATTACTGTTCACTAATACATGGGAAGTATCCAGTGCACTAGGGGGAGAGTAGATTAGAAGCCCTCCCATTACATCCATCCTGGCCCGGGAGAAAAGCCGCTATGTCCAAGCTACGTATCACCGTCTTTTGGAGACTGTAGAAACCGCTCTTCCGGACTGGGTCAACGAGGGAGAGGTTCGCGCTACAGGGGTTCCGTTCACGGCCCGAACCCCCAAGCGCAGATCGCTGCGGCGCAACAAGGGATTGGCATGACCCGACTGCCCTGCTTTGTCGGAGATGCCGATCCCCTGCTGGCGAGAGTTCCGCCCTTATATTCGTAAAAGACGTTCTCGCAGAACGACACGCGCTGGTCATTGACCGGAAGGCCGAGAAACTCCCCGGTTGGACTAATGTCAAATTCGAGGCGGCTCGCCAGCGTATTGTTGTCTGAGACCAGGATGTCGACTGTGTAGTACAAGTCGGGGATCTCATGAGCCTCTTTCTCCCGCGCCCGCCGATATGCATCAAGGCCGACGATCTCTCCGTTGTAGGCGACATCGGTATTGACGTAGTCCGCCAGGCTGCCCCAGTCCCGGTTATTGAGGCAGTCGATATATTCTTGATACAATTCCGAAAGTGGGGCCGTCATCTCGTTCCTCCTGGGGCTTCAACTGATCTGCTGGTGGATCCTAATGACAGCGTTCGCGAACTCCTCGGGTTGCTCCTGCGGCACGTTGTGTCCGGCGTTGACGACGCGGTGTTCATGGAAGCCGACAAACATTTTTGCATGGTGCGACGTCCCACCGGGCTTCAGGGGATCACTGGTCCCGTCAATGGTGACAGCCGGCACGGCGATTGCAGGCTTCTGGGCCAGTCTGACCTCGAACTCCTGCATCGCCATCTCACCGGCCTCAAGGCCGAAAGAATGGCGATAGCAGCTAATGACGACGTCCGCAAAGTCAGGATTTTCGAACGCCTCGGCCGACCTGGCAAACGTCGCATCATCAAACCGCCAGGCTGGAGACCACTCGCTCCATAGTATCCGGCAGAGATCCCGGCGGTGTTGCGACAGGCACTCGCGTCCACGCTCCGTCTGGAACAGGTGCTGATACCAGAAGACTTTTTCCAATGCAGGAGCCACAGGGTGCCGTTGCCCGTTGACGTCAATGATGTCGTAGCCAGCATAGGATACCAAGCCGCCGATCTGTTCCGGCCATAGGGCTGCCGCCACGCATGAGGCATTTCCGCCCCAGTCGAAGCCGCCAAGAATGGGCCGCTTGATCCCAAGCGCGTCGATCAGTTCGACGATATCAAGGCCGCGGGCAGCTTGCTGTCCGCTGCGAGGCGTTTCGTCCGACAGGAAGCGCGTCGGTCCGAAACCACGAGTATACGGTACAATGACCCGCGCTCCGGCCCGCGCCAAAGTCCGACCGACTTCATCGAACGCGTGCACGTCGTATGGAAATCCGTGTGAGAGAACGACCGGCCAACCGTCGGGCGCCCCGTGTTCAAGGTAACCGATGGAAAGGGTGCCCGTCTCAACGGTCTTCGTGGCTGTTCCGTTCGCCGCGCTCAACGCTTGCCTCCCTCAACCCTTGCGATGAACGTCCGCAGGTCCGCGAGCATCAGTTCCGGTTGCTCGAGCGCCGCGAAGTGGCCTCCCTTGGCCAACTCACTCCAATGAACGACGTTGTAGGTCCTTTCGGCAAGCGATCTAGGTGGAGGGAGGAATACCGGATCGGGAAACGCAGCTACGCCCATTGGGACCTCGATGCGGGTGCCTTCCGGAAATGTCTGCGATCCCTCCAGACGCTTGCCGTGATAGATCCAGGTCGAAGTGACAACCGATGACGGTGCCAGGTAGAGCATGATGTTGGTCAGCAGTTCATCTTCGGAGAACTTGCTCCAGAGATCTGGACTACCGTCTGCCATCGTACCCAGGTCGGCCCATTTGCCAAATTTTTCCAATATCCATCCAGCCGCTCCGACCGGGCTGTCGGCAAGCGCCACCCCCAGCGTCTGCGGGCGAGTCTCCTGTTCGTGATTATAGCCCGTCTCCCAGTCCAGGATCACGGCTCGCCTTCTGACCAGGTCCTCCTCTTCCGGGGTAGTCGGGACAACATCCTTGGCCAGGACACCGACCATGTTAAGGTGGAACCCAAGCAACGCGTCTGGCTGGCTATAAGCCATCCAACTTGCGATCCCTGCGCCCCAGTCTCCTCCCTGCACGACGTAACGGCGACCTGGAAACAGCCTCGTCATCAGCAGATGCATCAGTTCGGCTGCCCGCCGTGGTCCGATGACGCCCGTGATCGGCTGTGAAAACGCGAAACCGGGGAGGGAAGGGACGACCACGTCGTGCCCGTCCGCTACGAGCGGGTCGATTAGGCGTTCAAACTCGAGATAGGATCCCGGCCAACCATGCAGAAGGAGGACGGGTGACTTGGAGCCGTCGCCTTTGGCATGGAGGAAGTGAATCCCTTCGCCCTCCACATCCGTCTTGAAATTCGGAAGCCGATTGAGACGCTGCTCGACCTCACGCCAGTCGTAGCTGTCGAGCCAGTAGGCTACCAGGCGCTTGAGGTCACGCACTCCGACCCCTGCCGACCAGCCGCCGACGTCGGCAAGCTGAGACCAGTCATACGCCTCGACCTTATTGCGGATCGCAGCGAGGCGTTCATCGGATATGTGGATCTTAAATGGCGAGATCATCCTGTTTTGCCCTCCAACTTATTCGACCGCGAGTTAGCTCCACGAACGGAAGGTTGCATCATTCGATCAGACGCAAAGATGGGCTTTTCTTTTGTCCTGTGTATCCCATCTTTCCGCGAAAATCTTTTGCGCAGGACGCATAAATGGGTGGAATGGAAGTGACAGGTGATCTTGAGATGTTCACGTTAGTCGCCGAAGCGGGAAGCTTCTCCGCGGCCGGCCGCCGGCTCGGTCTTGCGCCATCTTCGGTCGCCAGGATCGTCGATCGCATCGAAGCAAGGCTTGGGGTCCGGTTGCTGCTGCGCAGTACTCGATTGCTGACAATTACGCCGGAGGGCACCGCTTATCTATCGGCGGCGCGCAGAATTCTCGCGGATCTCCGCGAAACCGAGCAGATGATCTCCGACCGGAGTTCCCCGCGCGGTCGTCTTCGGGTGACCACGTCCATCCAGTACGGGAGACTGTCGCTGGTCCCGCTTCTGGGCAAGTTTATCAGGCGGTATCCCGGCATTTTGCTCGACGTCAACCTCACCGACACGATCGTGAACATCGCCGCAGGGCAAGCAGACGTTGGCATCCGCTTCGGTCCCGTGACCGACGAGGCGTTGACCGCGCGAAAGCTCGGCGAAACGCGCAAGGTGATCGTCGCATCCCCGGAATACCTCGCACGTCGAGGCACGCCGCAGGTTCCAGAGGACCTTCATGATCACGACTGCCTAGGGTTCAACTTCAAGCGAGCCGCCCCAACTTGGCCGTTTCGGAAAGACGGGCTCGATTATCGTTTGACTATCAAAGGCAGTGTAGAAGCAAACAATGGCGAGACGCTGGGGCAACTCGCCGCAGAGGGTGTCGGAATTACGCGCGTGGGAACGCAGACCGTCGAGGACGCAATCCGGTCTGGACAACTCGTGCCGCTTCTCGAGGAGTTCAATCCCGGCGAAGTGGAAGAGATCCATGCGGTATTCGTCGGCGGAGCCCACATGCCGGTGCGTATCAGGTGTTTTGTTGACTACCTCGTCGAAAATTCACACCTGCTTGGCACTGGCCGTCCAGTACGTGTGGATTAGGCGGTACAGCCGCCCCATGTCTAAGTCTACCTAATGGGTGTGCTGTCCACCTGTAGCGGACATTTCTCTGGGGCACGGCTATCTTGTTCTTTATGGCAAAAGGTTTGCGCTGCTCGAGGCGTTCACGTTGAAGCCAACAGTAAGCGCCTGATTAATCCGTTCAAACTGCCTACGTTCGGGCTTCCAGAATGAGTTTCAACAGGACACGCAATCGGTCCAGCGCCTGCTTGGCGCGTGGGTATCCGCGCCATCACGCAGGCAAGTCTTCGCTGCGCGACAGGGGTCATCGCGCCAGGATGTCGCGCCGCTGTACCGTTCCGTCGGCGCAATATCCGCGGCGGCCGGCCGGAGGCGGCGCAGGAAGAGATCGAAAGGGTGGCAAGATGGCGAGCGCCGATGGCTTCATTGCCGACCTTGCCGACAGCGAGGGCCGCAAGTTTATGACGCCTTCGTCGGCGATCGCGGCATCAAATTGCCGGGCGGTCAGCGCCGGCGGGTGGCTATCGCTCGCGTGCTCCTGAAGGATGCATCGATCTTAGTGCTCGACGAGGCGACGTCGGCCCTGGACAGCGAATCCGAAGCAGCCATCCAGGAGAAGCCCAATCTTGTGATGGAGGGAAAGACGGTGATCGCGACCGCCCACTGCCTTTCGACCGTTAGCAGCGGCTCCAGGCGCTGGATATCGGCGGCCGATGCCAAGGCCAGGCAAGCAGGTGTGCGCGTCCGCATGCCGGCCGCCAAGGCGCAAGCCATGGTGCATGGGCTGCGGTTCGCCGATGCGGATCCAGCGGCCGGTGCGGAAGCGCTCCAGCGGATCGCGCCCTGGTCCCTCTCGCAATATTCCCCGATCGTAGCCGTCGATGGCGCGGACGGTATCGTCATTGACACCGATGGCGCCGGGCCTTGGACGGAATTTTAGCGAGGCTAAAGGTTGGCAAGGACAGCGAGGAAGCGCAACACGCGGCGGCTATCATTATCGAGCTCTACCGACAAGGCGTGCATAACGACACGCAACTCATAGAACTGGCGGCGGTGGCGCGAGGAGTAGGCAATCCAGATTGATCGCCAAGAGGAAAGACTCGACTCCTTAAGCTTTCTCTGTTGCAGTGTTTTTCATGACGAAGTCCCCGCGTAAGTCATCAAAACCACTTCTCGCCTCCTCTGAAATGCCGCTGCGAAGCCAGCCGCGCAAGGCCCGCGACCCAGCCCAGCCCCGGTTGCCCCTCATCTGCCTCAATGAGGCTCAGAACTATGCTTTGAGGGCGCTCCTTATCAAGGTGATTACGTTTCGCACATCGTTTGGTTGATCGCGGGTCGGTGAACACGTCGATCTCATCCCTGGCCGGCGCGAAATCAGTCCTCATACTCGCAGAGGGCAAATGCTCCCTGTTGAGCGCGCAACCCGAAACGACGTCGGGAGTGGCCTAGAGACAACGTTTCGTCAGGTTGGCAATGAATCCAGGATCGGATCAGGCTTGAAAATCTCCGGTCCAAAACGGAGGCGGCCGTCAAACGGCCGGATGTCTCGTAAATCCAGGCTGTCGAGCGCGAACGATACGTGGGGTGTGGTCTCGGTAAAACCACGTCATCCCCGCCCGGCGAAACTCAGCGTGACGGCGGGAAAGCTTGACGGAACCAAGGCCAGTACGACGATGCCTCCAAAGTTCAGTATAGCTCTTCGTTGGCTCGCGCGGATCGTCAAATCGTCCGCGGCGGGTACCAGCTGCCGCCAAACGTTCGTCTCGTGGAATTTTCCGACGGTAACATGCAAAGCGGTCGCCGGTACGATCTCCCGGAAGCCCTCGGTGATCGCCCATTCAATCAAGTCGTTTCGATTAAGAAGTTCCCTGATGACGAACATGGGCTTCTTTCACAGGAGTTTCAGGAGGCGCTTATCTCTCGGTCTCTAACTGATTACAAAAATTTATGAAATCGGGAACGGGATCTTTGGTTCGATTCTCATCAAGAGCGGGCATCTCGACAGCGGCGCTATACTATGTTCGAGAAAATAGTATAATGAGGATCAGGGTGGATGGTGACCGGTATTGGAGGAGTTGAGGCTATAGGGCAATCCGCCTTACGGTGGCATAAGCCTGCGCCTACCGTATATCTATGCCGCCTTGAATGTTCAGGGGCCATTTTGAAGAGGGCGAGCTCCGCCTGGTCATTTTGGACAGGCTTTGGCGCCGAGAAGCGCTCAGTGCGCTAGCCGAGTTCGGCCAAGGCTGCCCCTAACGCTGATACCGGCATTGCTTCCACGTCTTGCTTCATGGGGAAGATCTCCTGTCCGGGGTAGACGACGATCCGTCGCAGCGGATTCAAATCCTCGCACGCAAGATAGAAGCCCTTTTCGAGTCTAGGCGACAGACTACGCTTGATTTCGATGGCCCACGGACGATTGCCCGGTGGCGTGAGGAGCAGATCGATTTCGGCGCCGGCGGATGTCCGATAGAAACTACTCTGTGTTCCGGCCGGTGCTGCAGCAATCAGCGTCTCGATAACGAAACCTTCCCAACTTGCACCGGCGACCGGATGGCCGAGCAGATCCTCCTGAGTGGTCAACCCCAAGAGAGTGTGGGTGATGCCACTGTCGCGAACATAAACCCGAGGCGATTTTACGAGACGCTTTCCAACATTTGCATGCCAAGGCTCCAGACGTCGTACGAGCAGCAGATCAACCAGCAGGTCGAGATAGGAGGCAACGGTCTTGCCATCGACGCCAAGCGCACGTGCAAACTCTGCGGCGTTCAGAAGTCCGGACTGATGATGCGCGAGCATGGTCCAGAAGCGCCGCAATGTCTCCGCAGGAATACGAGGACCGAGCAAAGGAATATCTCGCTCCAGATACGTACGAATAAAGTCCTGCCGCCATCGCTGGCTTGCGCGATCGGTTTGAGCGAGTAGACTGTCTGGGAAACCCCCTCGTAGCCATAGCGTATTTAGTTCGTCAGCTGGTACTTCGATGCCGTAAACGGGGCCCATTTCAAGATAGGCTATACGGCCAGCGAGCGTCTCACCCGACTGTTTCAATAAGTCAATGGATGCTGACCCAAGCAGCAGGAACTGCGCCGCTTTTCTACCACTTCGACGGCCGCGGTCGATAAGTCCGCGCAAATTCTGAAAAAGATTAGGAAGCCGGTGAACCTCGTCCAATATGACGAGCTTGTCACTATGTTGGCTGAGATATAGTTCCGGTTCGGCGAGCTTGGCACGATCAGCATCCGATTCCAGGTCGAGATAGATCGAAGGCCGATGGTCGGCTATGGAGAGTGCCAACGTCGTTTTTCCGACCTGACGCGGCCCGATGAGCGCGACAGCTGGGCGCGTATCGAGGAGTTCGTTCAGTTCGGATGATATTCGACGGTTAATCATCCTTGCATTTATGGAATAAAACTCCAGAATTGCAAGGAGAAAATAGCGCGCGTCTCTCGAGAATCCGGACGTAGCGCTACAAAAACAAACGCGCCGCCCGTCCGTTCTTTCGCTCCGCGTTGTTATAATAGCTCGCCGCCTGCGCCACGGCTTGTGCAGGGATTGCTGCATGCCTCCTTCAAAGGGATGCCGCGATTGGCCGCCCTGGTCAGATATCCGGATCGCAGTCCATGCGCCAAAGAGCTCCGGATCCAAACCGGCCTGGCTGCACCGCGTCTTCAGGATCAGATTGACCGACTGCGGCGTCAGCGCCGGCCGATCGATATTGCCCCATTGGTCGATGCGGCGGAACACCGGTCCGGTATCGATTCTGGCTTCCTCGATCCACCGCTTCAGCGCTTCGATCGGCCGGCCGATCAAAACGACGACGTGCGTGCGGTCGTCCGCCGTTGTCGTCTTGGTGCGGCCGAGAAACCGCGATCGGCACGTCGTTGCAGTTCGCCGGTGGAGGCCGCAGGCCCGCGGGTCGGACATTCTATCGAGGCAAAGTCGATACATGCCTTTGGAAAATTTGAGGAGTGAAACACTTTGTAACCACAGGGTCGTCGGTTCGACTCCCATCAAGAGCAAAGAGATAGACGGTAGTGTAGTGCGCGCTCCAATGGGTGGGTCAAACAGGTAGGATCATTCGTATAAGCAGCCCTCCCTCCGCAGGAAGTTCGGCTTCTACGTGTCCGCCATGGCGTGTGAAGGCGTGCTTCGTTATCGCCAATCCGAGGCCAAATCCGACGGTACCTGCGGATAGGTCCCTTCCGCGCCGGAACGGTTGAAAAATTGCATCGAGAATATCTTGAGGAACACCGGAGCCTTGATCGCTTACGCTGATTATGAAGACTTGGTCTTCTATCTTGGTGCGGATGAGAACCTGTGTATCTGATGGCGAATATTTGACGGCGTTTCGCACGACGTTTTCTATCGCTCTATAGATAAGCTCGCCATTGACGGATGTCACGCAGGACTCGGCTCCCTCATAGAATAGGGATATGTTGCGCGGAGCGCTTTCAAACGCGCAATCATCGGCGATCTCGCGAATGAGGTCGACGACATCCAGGATCTGCCGCTCGAGTGGCTGGCTCTCCGTTGCTGTCAGCCTGGCGAGGGTCAGGATCTCGCCAACGAGATCATCCATTCTTGCGATTTCCCGTTCGAGACGTTCGGTCATCGCATGCAGCCGGTTGGGATTTTTGCTTAGAAGGCCGATTGCGGCCTGCAGTCGAGAAAGAGGGGAGCGGAGTTCATGTGAGATGTCGTGAAAGAGGCGCTGCTGGACATCCTGAAACTCTTGCAGTCGCGCGGCGGTGATATCAAAATCATGAGCAAGCGCCGCAATCTCGTCCCTCTTTCGATCAATCTTGTTGCCGATCCTTTTGTCGAACTGGCCCTGCGCCAGGGCACGCAATCCGATCCTCAACTGCTCCACCGGCCGTGTTAGATATTGGGCCAGCCAATAGGCTGCGAATGCGGCAGCAAACATCGCCGAAGCCCAGGGAATGAGCTTCGGCAAATTGCGTGACAGAAAGCCGATTTCCGGTACCTCGGCGTTCAGTTGATAGCAATGGTCTGCATTGACCACCCGTCTTTCAAATCTGTCCGTTGCCTTGATGGCGCATTCCACGGGCGCGCCGATAGCCTTCAGTTTCAGGTGAACAGGTGGGGATGTCTGTGCAACAACGGACAGGAATTGTTCTGCCACATCAATCCCGCCCGTCGCCAGCAGCCTTGCCCCTGTGTCGAGCGCGAATGATGTCCGTTCTTCGCGCAGTTCCTCGGTGGGCGGCAACAATCTGAAGACATAGCTGATCGCAAACAGCACCACGATCGATATTGCCGTCGTGAACCATACGATCGCGAAAATTCTCCAAAATAGCTTTCGCATCAAGGCTCCTGCACCAATTGATATCCCTGACCGCGGACGGAACGAATCCAAGACGTTCCGTCATCCCGGGTGCCGAGCTTTTGGCGGACGCTGCTGATATGTACGTCAATGCGACGATCAAATGGCGTGAGAGGTCGGCCGAATGCGCGCCGAGAGATTTCTTGTTTTGGTACCAATTGCCCGGCGTTGCGCGCCAACACTTCGAGGATATTGAACTCGGCACCCGTTAGTTCCAGCGGCTTGCCTTGCCATTGGGCAGTTCGACTGGTCGGATGTAAGGCTAGGTCGCCGGCGTGAAGAATACTCTCGTCACCGAGCCTGCTTCCTCCTCGCCTGAGAATGGCGCGAATGCGAGCAACCAATTCACCGGGAGAACATGGCTTCGCCACATAGTCATCCGCGCCAAGGTTGAGTCCAGCAATCCGGTCGATGTCATCTCCCTTTGCTGTCAGCATCAAGACGGGCACATTGCCTAGCCGACGGATGCGTTGCAGAGCGTCTATGCCGTTCATTCGCGGCATCATCACGTCGAGAACGATGATATCCACCGATTGGTCGGCGGCACCAGCTATGCCAACACGGGCATCTTCTGACGTCTCAACCTGAAAACCCTCCTCCACAAGATATTCGCTGAGAAGGGTCGTTAGCTCGGTGTCGTCATCGATCAAAAGTACTTTCGCCATCTCGGGTTCCGTGTGCATTGCGTTGGCACGAATACACGCAACAACGTCGATCGGAAGAAGTTTTACACAACTTTACACTTCCTTAACGTCTCTTAACATCACAGCCGCTATCAGAGGTCCGTCGGCAATTTGCTTTGGAGCCTCGTATTGACTGAAACAACTAAATCCCCTTCGCGGTCTCCATATACCATGCCCAAAGAGGGAGCGGCATCAGATCGCGACGGCGAGTCTCGCAGAAGCAAGCTTGCGGCTACAACACGCGACAGGTGCCGAAGCTCAACCATAGGAAGGAAGATGTACCAGTTTAGCGCTCCGCTTCTTTTGGCTGGCGCACTCAGCAGTTGTGTCGTCGGCCCAGACTACCAGAAGCCAAGCCTCTCCATGCCAGCGAGCTGGCACGCTAAGGCGCGAGACAATTCCGACAAGCCGCCGGCGCTTGTGGAATGGTGGAAGCAAATGAAAGATCCCATCCTGGATGATTTCATTGCTCAAGCCGTCGCCGCCAATCTCGACCTCGCCACAGCAAAGGCGAAGATACGGGAGGCTCGTGCGACTTATCGCGAGCAGGTTGGCACACTGCTTCCGACGATCGAGGGCACGGCTTCCGCGACACGCAACCGCACGGCCGCATCCGGTAGCACGCCCGCCACCATCTACAACGACTATCAACCAGGTTTCGATGCCAGCTGGGAGCTTGACCTGTTTGGCGGCAACAAGCGTACGGCGGAGGCTGCAAAATACGGCGTCGATGCTGCGGAAGAGGACCTGCGCGATACACTGGTCACCCTGATTGGGGATGTCGCTACCTACTACGTTCAGGCGCGCGAATATCAGCAGCTAGGGGAACTCGCTAAAGATTCGGCAAAATCGCAGAGCCAAACGGCTGCGCTGACGCGTACGCAATATGGGGCCGGGAGTACCTCCTTGGTCGATGTGACCAAGGCCGAAGCGCAAGCGGCTTCCACCCGCGCCGACGTTCCTTCCTATGAAATTTCCTATGCCAAGTCAGTCAATCGACTTGGAGTCTTGCTTGGCAAGTCGCCGTTGTTGCTTGAGGCTGCACTTGGCAAAAGGCAAAGGCTCCCGATTCCGCCGGCGACAATATCCGTCGGAATACCTGCCGACATTTTGAATACCCGCCCCGACGTGCGCAAGGCAGAACGCGAATTGGCGCAGGCTACGGCAAAGATCGGCGAAGCAGAGGCCAATCGTTATCCGTCGGTGAAGCTTACCGGCTCCATCGATTCTTCCGCCGCGAGCATCTCCGATCTGGGTAAGAAATCCACCATCGGATGGTCGTTCGGACCATCGCTTACGATTCCAATCTTCCAAGGCGGCCAGTTGAAGGCAGCTGTCGACGTCGCCAAGGCGCAGCGGGATCAATATCTCTTCTCCTATCAGTCGGCCGTACTCTCCGCCATGGAGGATGTTCAGAACGCAATCGTTTCCCTTAATCGATCAAGAGCGCGTTCGGCGGATTTGGCAAAGTCCGTCGAGGGCTATCGTGCTGCCGCCAAGCTTTCCAAGCAGCTGCAGATTGCCGGCGAAGGTGATTTGTTCGACGTCTTGGATGCCGACCGGTCCTTGTATTCCGCCCAGACAAATCTCATCGAGGCCAAGGCCGATATCGCTACCTATTATGTCTCGCTCAACAAAGCGCTCGGAGGCGGGTGGACTGGTCCGATCGATATCTCCCATCCGGCTGTCAGCGATTTGCAGGAAGCTCCGCACTTTCAGGTAAAGCAATCCACCCCATGACTATTTCTCTCAGGACCTATCAGAGACATGCATATCTCCGCGAGCGCCTAAAGCGTCTTGCATACGGAGCTTCATTCGCAATCATATCGATGTGCATAACTGGAGCACCTCACGTTGCGGCGGAAGAACAGGGGCAGAGCCAAGGAGCCGCGGCACTAACCGTCGCCGCGGTCAAGCCTTCGACCCAGGATTGGCCTGAGGCTGTCCCCGCGAGCGGATGGTTGAAGCCTTGGAACGAAGCCGTAATTGAATCCGAAACGAGTGGTTTGCGGATCACCGAGGTCCTTGTCGATGTCGGGTCCGTCGTCAAGAAGGGCGACCTTCTCGTCCGGCTGAACCAGGACACCGTGCTGGCCGATCTGCGCAAGGAGGAGGCGGCCGTTGCGACAAAAGAGGCAGATCTGGCAAAGGCGAAAATCGAGGCGGATCGCGCCCGACAAATCGGAGGCTCGGGCGCATTGTCCGACCAAAAGAAAGTCGAATACCTAACCACGGAGCAGACCGCCAAGGCGGATCTTGAATCCGAACAGGCTGCGCTTGAGAGCGAGCGAATAAAACTTGAGCAGACCTCCATTCTCGCGGTCGACGATGGCATCATCACCTCGCGATCGGCCTCGCTGGGTGCTGTCGTCTCGACCGGCACGGAACTCTTTCGCCTTATTCGTCAGCAACGTATCGAATGGCAGGCTGAGGTGTCGGCTCAATATCTCCTGCAAGTGAAGCAGGGTCAGACCGTGGAAATCAAGGGACCGAACGGACAGACGTTTCAGGGGGTGGTCAGGCTTGTCGCGCCGACCGTCAGCAGCGATACAGGGCGTTCGATCGTCTATGTGGAATTGCCGAAAGAGCCTCAGCCCCGCGTCGGTCTCTATGTTTCCGGGAACATAGATATCGGTACGAAAAGAGCTTTGACCGTGCCCGAAACCACTTTGGTTTTCAGAGACGGTATCAATTATGTCTTTACAATCGACCAAGCGAACCGGGTACATCGCACCCGTGTCGATGTTGGTCGCCGCGAAGAGAACCACGTCGAGATCACCGCCGGTCTCTCGGGCGATGAGACGCTTGTTCGATCTGGCGGGGCCTTCCTCTCGGAAGGTGCGCTTGTCACTGTTGAAGGGGCGGCAGAATGAACATTTCCGCCTGGTCAATTCGCAACCCCGTGCCCGCCGTATTGCTGTTCGTGTTGTTGACGGTTTGCGGCTTGCTCGCCTTTTCGAAGCTCCATGTCCAGAATTTTCCGGACATGGATCTGCCGACCGTCAAGATCTCGGCATCGCTTGAAGGTGCTGCGCCAACCTAGCTCGAGACTGAAGTCGCGCGTAAAATCGAGGACAAACTCGCCTCCCTCAGTCTTCTCGATCACATCACGACGACGATTACCGACGGATCTGTATCGATCAGCGTCTCCTTCAAGCTCGAGAAGAACAGCGAAGAAGCGTTGAACGAGGTGCGGAATGCCGTCGATAGCGCCAAGAGCGATCTTCCGTCTGAAATGGACTCGCCAACCGTCTCCAAGGTGACGGTGCAATCTTCCGTTCTCCTCACCTACGCGGTTCGCTCCAAGCAATTGAATGAGACGGAGCTTTCCTGGTTTGTCGACAACGACATGACGAAGGCATTGCTCTCCGTCGGCGGCGTGGGAGAAGTCGACCGGCTGGGCGGCGTGGACCGTGAGGTTCACATCGACCTCAATCCCAGTCTCATGACATCCCTCGGCATCACCGCCTCGGATATTTCGTCACGCGTGAAATCCGTTCAATCGGACAAGTCCGGCGGTCGTGGCGATATCGGTTCTGCGCGTCAAACCGTGCGAACCCTCGGCGCCGTTCCTTCCGTCGACGATCTGGCAAAATTGCCGATCCCGTTATCAAACGGCCAAAGCGTACGCCTGGATGAAATAGGCAAGGTCACCGACAGCTTCGAGGACCGCTCCTCCCTTGCCTATCTCGATGGGGATCGCGTGGTCGCTGTCGAGATCAAGCGTTCAAACGGCTTTTCCGATACGGCCGTTGCCGATGACATTCAGGCAAAGATGAAGGAATTTGCGTCGAAGCATCCGGAAGTTGAGATTGTTCAGGCCTATACAACGGTGAATCCCGTCATCGAGAACTATGACGGCTCGATGCACATGCTTTATGAAGGCGCCATTCTTGCGGTTATCGTCGTCTGGATATTTTTGCGTGACTTTCGTGCGACGTGCCTTTCGGCAATTGCTCTCCCGCTCTCCATCATACCGACATTCCTGGCCATGCACCTGGCCGATTACAGCCTCAATACGGTCACGCTTCTCGCGCTGTCACTCGTCGTTGGCATTCTGGTGGACGACGCGATTGTCGAGGTGGAAAACATCGCCCGTCATCTTCAGATGGGCAAGTCGCCCATGAATGCGGCACTTGAGGCGGCCGACGAAATCGGACTGGCAGTCATCGCAACGACCTTTACCCTGGTCGCCGTATTCCTACCGACGGCGTTCATGGGCGGAATTCCGGGCCTGATCTTTCGGCAATTCGGCGTGACCGCTTCCGTGGCGGTATTGGCGTCGTTGCTCGTCGCCCGTTTCCTGACGCCGATGATGGCGGCATATTTGATGAAACCCCACCACGTTGCGAAAGGTGACGGCCCGATCATGCGGGGTTACATCGCAACGGTGAAAATCTGCCTCAATCATCGCAGATTGACGCTGCTCGTTACCGGGATACTGCTGATCCTGTCCCTGTCGACCATTCCGTTCATGCGAACAGGCTTCTTTCCCGCTTCCGACGACGCGCAGACGCAAGTCAGTCTGACGCTCCAGCCTGGCAGCACGCTGGATGAAACGGACGCCGTGTCTAAACGGGCGAGCGAGATTATTTCGAAACTGCCCGATATCATGCGGGTCTTCAGCGCCGTAGGGAGCTCCACAAGCGGCAGCGGACTGGATTCGACAACGACAACGGATGTGACGAAGGCTACTCTGGTCGTGAACCTCAAGGACATTGGTCAGCGGGAGCGGAAGCAATCCGCAATAGAGGACGATATTCGGCACGCGCTTTCCGTGCTGTCTGGCGTGCGCGTCGAAGTCGGCACCGGAGGCAATGGCACGAAGTTAGAGCTAACGCTTGCAAGCGATGATTCCAATGCCCTGGAACAGGCGGCAAGTGCGCTTGAAGAACAGCTTCGAGGATTGAAGGGTATTGGAGCCGTGACATCGAGCGCCTCCCTGCAATCGCCTGAAATCCAGATAAGGCCCGATTTCGCCAAGGCTGCCGCACTGGGTGTGACATCTGAATCGATCGCGGAGGCGGTGCGCATTTCGACCAACGGAGACTACTCGAACGACTTGGCCAAGCTTAATCTGCCGCAGAGGCAGATTGCCATTCGAGTCCGCTTCGATCCGCAATTTCGCAGGGATATCGACGCGATATCGCAGATCCAGGTTGCCGGCACAAACGGCAAGGTGGCTTTGGGAAGCATAGCGGCGATCACGATCGGAGGCAGCCCTTCGGAAATTGATCGGATCGATCGTGCCCGAAACATCACGCTGTCGGTAGAGCTCAATGGGCGTATTCTTGGGGATGTGAACAAGGAAGCGCAGGCTCTCCCCGCACTTCAGCATTTGCCGCAAGGCGTTTACCAGGTGGAGCAGGGGGAACTTCAGCGCAGTTCGGAGCTGTTTGATAGCTTTGGCACCGCAATGGGAATAGGCGTCTTCTGCATCTATGCCGTGCTCGTGCTCCTCTTCCATGATTTCTTCCAGCCTGTCACGATCCTGATGGCGCTTCCGCTTGCGCTTGGGGGAGCCTTGTTTCCCTTGGCCGTCACGGGCACCAGCTTCTCGATGCCAGCCATTATCGGGCTGATATTGCTGATGGGGGTGGTGTCTAAAAATTCCATTCTCCTAGTCGAATACGCGATTATGTCGCGGCGACAGGGAATGGCGCGCTTCGACGCATTGGTGGATGCTTGCCATAAGCGGGCCCGGCCAATCGTCATGACAACAATTGCGATGGGTGCAGGCATGTTGCCGGTTGCTTTGAGCCTGACAGGCGGAGATTCCAGTTTTCGACAACCGATGGCAATCGTCGTAATTGGCGGTTTGCTCACCTCGACGTTCCTGAGCTTGCTTGTCATACCGACCATCTTCACTTTCATAGATGACTTCGTTTGTCTCTTGAAGCGGACCTTCATTTCTAATCGCACCCAACCTGCAGAACTGCCTCATCTGTCAGACGTCCACGACAGAGCAGTAAAGAAACGGCGCAATCCAAGCTAATCTTGGCTACTCACATAGCTGCCGCACGCACGTTGATAAGGTGCCTCAGTGTATGTGTTGATTTGCGGCGAGAACTGACCCGGGATTGGAGTGAACCCTTCGGGTTGGACCACGGGAAACGGAAAAACTGATACGCTCTGTGGGCCTCAATCAGAGCCGGAAGGGTCACTCCAGATTGGTGGATATTATCACTGAGATTTGAACCCCCGGGTCAGTTCCCACCGCAAATCAACAAAGACTGAATGGATCAACGTCAAATGAAAATACGGGCCGGAACGTTGTGAAACTCGACACCTTGGGTTCGTAAAGCAAAGTCTGCGCTTGTGGCGTGTCGATAACTCCTACTCAAGCGTGACGTCACCGTGCGCGATCGCGAGTGAGATCAATGACAAAAACTCAAAGATCCAATTGCCCTCGAACCAGGATTCTGCCAAAACCACGATAGTGCACAAATGAGCAAGGCTTCACACTTATGCCACGTCGACCACTTCAAAAGCTTCAAGCATCGCTTGTCGCGAGAAGATTTTATATCCAACAGCATACCAAATCTCAAATCGCGGATGAATTGGGAATTTCCCGCTTCAAAGTTGCGCGTCTGCTGGATACAGCTCTTGCCGAGGGCATCGTCAGGATTGAGATCAGCGATCAGGGCGACCTCGATACCGAGCTTGCTGAGAAGGTACGGCACAAATTTGGCCTGAACGCCGCGCTGGTGCTCGATGGTCCCGACGTTCATGCGGGGGATCTTTTCGAACCTCTGGGCCTACTTGCTGCCGATTTCCTGGAGGAATCGCTGATCGATGGCCAGCTCTTGGGTATATCGTGGGGGCGGACTCTCTCGGCGACGGCAAAGGCTCTAACAAAGCTTCCCAAGGTCGATGTTGTCCAGGCCGGGGGTAGTCCGGCGGGTCTGGATCTCTCGCAGAATCCGACGGAGCTGGTACATCGTTTCACCCGCGCCAGTGGTGGGACAGCGTATCCTCTCTTTGGCCCGATGTGGGTTGATGACTCGGAACTAATCGCGCGCCTGCGCAATGAGACCTCGATCGCCAATGCCATGTCCCGATACGACAAGATTGATGTCCTTGCGGTCGGCATCGGATCGTGGCGGCCGCAGGAGTCGTGTCTCAGCTCCGGCTTCCCGGACGACTGGCGGCGCGATGCACTTAAGAAGAATGTGTTCGCCGATGTGTGCGCCACGCTGATTGCCGAAGATGGCGCGCCTGTTCCAAGTCCGCTTGAACATACTGGACTCTGCCTCAGCACCGAGCAGCTCCGCAAGATTCCCGAGCGGATCGGAATCGGAGGCGGTCTTGAGAAGGCGGACGCGATACGGGCAGTATTGAAGGGTAAGTGGATCACCACGCTCATCACGGACGCTGGCGTAGCAAGAAAACTGATCGAATCCAAATAGCGCTCAAATGAGCGCATAAACACTCACTTGACGAAAACTTGAGCATGACATATGAGTCTCCTCATCAGGGAGGCTCACATGCAGCTTGAAGAAGATTGGCTTGGCCGCGCCAAGCAGGTTATCGGTGCGAATGCGGCAGCAATTCTCGCAACGCTCGAAGGCCTCAACGACACGTTCATTGTCGTCGCCAGAAAGTTCATAGAGTGCAAGGGCAAGATCCTCGTCACCGGAAGTGGTACATCGGGCGCGATCGCAAGTCGCGCCGCGCATCTACTTTCCGTCGGTGGGACGCCTGCCTTTTACCTACCGCCGGGTGATGGTCTTCATGGCGGCTTGGGCGTCCTGCAGAAAGACGATCTTGTGCTTGCGCTGTCCAAGGGCGGAAGCTCTGGCGAGCTCAACGATTTTTGCGCGCGGGCGAAGTCGCTCTGCTCGGGCTTGGTGTCAATCACCGCAGATCCCAAGTCCACACTCGCCCAGCTTTCGGATGACGTGATCCTCCTGACGCTGCCCGCAGACAGCGATCTGGGCGCTGTCGTTGCGACCGGAAGCTCGCTTGCTGCGGCTGCCGTCACCGATGCACTTGTCGAAGTCTGCCGCGTGGGGCGAGGATACGGATGGGATAAGCTCCTGTTCACGCATCCGTCTGGTGCGGTTGGCCGCGACGCGGAGAAGAGTCTCGAACGGCTGCAGACGGCGGAGGGTTGATCAATGGTGCGCGATATCGTAGCCGGGATAGACTCATCCACCCAATCCTGCACCGTGGTTCTTCGGCGGCTGGAAGATGGCGCAGTGGTGGGCGAGGCTAGAAAGCCGCATCCCACGACGACGCCGCCGCGCAGCGAACAATCGCCACATTCCTGGTGGGATGCCCTTTGGGCCGCATTCGGTGAACTTTCCGAATTCCTGCCGCGCATCGCGGCGATCTCGTGCGGTAGCCAAGGGCATGGTCTCGTTATGCTGGGCGAGGATGGCCTTCCACTTCGCGATGCGAAGCTCTGGAACGACACCGAATCCGCACCCGACGCGATGCGTCTTCTTGAGCGTCTTCCTCCCAGGGAATGGGCGGCGAGGACCGGGTCGATCCCGGCCGCCGCCCTGACCGTGAGCAAGCTTGCCTGGACCGAGCGGATCTTTCCGGGAATGGTGGCAAAGGCAAAGCGCATCATGCTACCGTCGGATTATATCTTGTTTCGTCTGTCGGGACGGGTGGCGACCGAGCGCGGTATCTCTTCGGGTACAGGCTACTTCAATCCGTTCAAAGACAGCTGGGACTACAGCCTCGCCGAGCTCGCCGTTCCCGGCATCGACTGGCAGAGTGTTTTGCCCGATATCATCGGGTCCGCCGAGGTTTCCGGACCTGTCCAGCGCATCGAAGGACTTGAAATGCTGGAAGGCGCCGCCGTCGGTGCGGGCTCTGGCGACAACATGACGGCAGCGCTCGGCATGGGAATCCGCAAGGGCGACGTTGTCATATCGCTTGGTACCAGCGGTACGTATTATGGTCGCACCTCCGTTGGCATCAAGGACGACACAGGCTCCATAAACGGCTATGCCGACGCGGCCAACGCGTACCTGCCAATGATCACGACGCTCAATTCGGCCAAGGTCACGGATGCGTTTCGCCGCATCCTGCGTGCTAGCACCGGTGAGTTCGATGAACTGGCGCTCGCTACGGCCCCGGGGGCGCGCGGTCTCGTCCTGGTCCCGTACCTGGATGGCGAGCGCTGCCCGAACTTCCCCGACGCCACCGGGACCCTCAGTGGTCTGCGCAGCGATGTGGAACCGGGACAGATGGCGCGTGCCGCCATCGAAGGCGTTCTCTGCGGCCTGTTAGAGGGCGGTGATCTACTGGAGTCTCTCGGATTGGAGAGGAAAGGACGCCTCATCGTTACCGGCGGGGCATCGAAGTCCAAGGCCTATCGCCAAATCCTCGCAGACCTCACGGGCAAGCCCGTCTGGACATGCGATGTTGCGGAAGCCGCTGCCGCTGGTGCGGCTGTGCAAGCTGCAGCGGCCCTGTTGGGCCGCCCTACAGCTGATGTCGCAGAGGAGTGGCAGCCGCAATACAGGATCGTCGCCGAGCCGAACTTGAAGGCGTTCGATCAGGCTGCGGACGTTCGCGAGGCCTATAGAGCGGCCCAGCGTCACGCAACGCGGAGAGAAGGAAGATGAGCGATATGTCACAAATCCAACCTCAGGCCCGCCAGGGACACAGCGTCAAGGTTCCAGCCGAGGCGGGAATAGCCTTCGTGCTTCTCGTCGTCCTGATCGCCGGTGCGCTTGCGTCTCCGAACTTCCTGACGCTGTCGAACCTGTTCGTTCTGCTTCTAAACGGGGCGGTCATCGGCTTCCTGTGCCTCGGCCAGTCTTTCGTTCTGTTTACCGGCGGCATCGATCTGTCGTGCGGCTCGATCGTGGCGATGACCTGCGTGCTCGCCGCTGTCTTCATGGAGTATGTCGGATTGCCCTGGCCGGTCGCGGCCGTGCTGGTCCTAGCCGTTGGGGCGCTTGCCGGCGCGCTTAATGGCGTCATCATCGACAAGACCGGCGTGCCGCCGTTCATCGTCACTTTCGCGATGATGGGCGTTGCCGCCTCAATCCCGCAGATCATTACGGGTGCGGAATCCATCCGCGTGATGGATTTCGGCTATCGTTTCATTGGGCAGGCCAAGATTTCCGGGATCCCGTTTCCGGTTATCGCGCTCGCAATTGCCATAATCGTTGCAGCCATTTTCATCAAACGCACCGTTACGGGAACTCATATTTTCGCCGTCGGCGGCAATGCTGAAGCTGCACGACTTGCCGGCGTCAACACGTCTCGCATTACGATCCTTGTCTATGCGATTTCTGGCCTCTGCGGCGCATGCGGCGGCCTGATCTACGGCTCGCGCCTGATGACGGGCTATCCGACGGCAGGACGCGGCGACGAATTGTTCTTTTCGATCGCAGGTGCCGTTGTCGGCGGCGTCAGCCTCTTCGGCGGCATAGGCTCGATCTACGGTGCGATGATCGGCGCGACGCTGATCGCAACCATCTCGAACCTGATGAACGTGCTCAATGTCGATGCCTACTGGCAGCCGCTGGTTATCGGCGTGATTATCCTCGTCGGCGTCACTTTCGACACGATGCGCTCGTCCAGCCGGCTCTCCCTGCCATGGGCCAAGTTTCTGAAAAAGAAGTTCGCGGGCACAGCATAATTTTGCCTGCGCCTTCGGGCGCAGCGCCATTCCCGTATTTCATCATCCAAAAGGAGGAGACACGATGAAAAAGAACTGGAAGAATACCCTATTACTGGCCGCAGGCATCGGCCTTACCGCCCTTGCCTCGACTGCTCACGCCGCGGACAAGAAGGTGTTGGGCGTCGCCCTGCCCAACCTTACAAACCCTTATTACGTCGCGATGAAGAAGAGTTTCGAGCAGAACGCTGCCGCACAGGGCTTCGACATCCGCGTGCTGATCGCCGACAATGATGATGCAAAGCAGCTCTCGCAGGTGCAGTCGCTCATCCAGCAGGGCGTCTCAGCCGTGGCCCTCAATTGCGTTTCCTCGGGTCCCTGCGTGGCGTCTGTTTCCGAACTGAACCAGGCGAAGATCCCGGTGTTCACTATCAACCTCCTGCCCGATCCTGCCGGCCTCAAGGCTGAAAATCTCAAGGTCGAGCAAGCTGTTCAGACGGACCAGAAGGCTGGAGGCGTCTATATCGGCAAGCAGTTGCTCAAGGATATTGGTGCCGATGGCAAGGCCGTTGTCGGCATTGTCGGTGAACCGACATCGGTTGCTGCAAATGCGCGTGACGACGGTTTCAAGGAAGCGGTTGCCTCGAACCCCAACGTCAAGTTCGTCGCTCTCGTCAACGGCAAGGTCGAGGAAACGACCTCGCTGAAAGTCACAACCGAAATGCTCCAGGGCCATCCGGACATCACGGTCGTTTATTCCGACACCGAGCCGTCTGCCCTTGGCGCGCTGGCTGCGATCCAGCAACTCGGCCGCAATGATGTGAAGCTCTATGCCTTCGTCGACAAGCTCGGCGTCAAGAACATTGAAGACAACTCCATCCTCAAGGCCGGCGCGATCCAGGAGCCAGCGAAACTTGCGCAGATCCAGGTCGAGAACATCAAGAAGTTCTTCGGCGGACGGAAGCTGGAGCCGGTGATCGACAATCCACCGCTTCTCGTCAATAAAGACAACGCTGCTGATACGGCCGACAAGGCATACTGATATCAAGCCGACGCGCGGCGGCTCAGCCGCGCGTCCCTACCACGTGGAGAGTTTGTCATCATGCAGGACAAGGCGGGCTACAAGGCCACGGGCATAACTAAGGCATTCGCCGGGGTAGGGGTGCTGCACGGCATCGATTTCGAGGTGCGCCCCGGCACGATCCATGGTCTTTTCGGCCATAATGGTGCTGGCAAGTCGACCCTTCTGAAGATACTCGCCGGCGCGCAGCCGCAAGACAATGGCCAGCTGTCGGTCGATGGCGAAGCGATTTCGCTGACCTCACCGAGAGAGGCTCTCGGCAAGGGCATCGGCTGTGTCTACCAGGAACTGCGCCTCATCCCGAACCTGACGGTTGCCGAAAACCTGTTCCTCGGCCGCGAAATCAGGCTGCACGGTGTCAGGCAGATCGCGGCCATGGACAACTATACGAAGAAGCTGCTGGAGAGCTATGGCCTCTCGATCGACGTGACGCGAAAGGTGGGCGGCCTCTCGCACCCGGAAAAGCAGCTGATCGAAGTCATTGCCAACCTAGAAGGCAAGGTGCGTTATCTCTTCCTCGACGAGCCGACCACAGCACTCGACGGAAAGCAGTCCGCCGACATGCTCGCGCACGTTCGCCGCATCGCGCTGGAGCGGAATATCGGTGTCGTACTCGTTTCCCACAAACTCGATGAAGTTCTGACTGTCTGCGACGAAGCGACGGTTCTGTCCAGCGGTCGCGTGGTTCATCATTCTTCCGGCGCCGATGCCAGCAAGCAGGCCATTGTCGATGCGATCGTCGGTGATGCGCATGGCCATCGCTCGGAAGCGCACCGGGAAGTTCGCACCACTGGCGACGTGTTCCTCAAGGTCAGCGGCCTGGCAGGACAGCGCCTCAAAGGCGCGGACATCATCGCCAGGAAGGGCGAAGTCCTCGGACTGTACGGGCTCGTCGGCTCCGGCCGCACGCGATTCTTGCGGACGCTCTATGGTCTGGAGGGAGTAACCTCCGGAACCGTCGAACTTGGCGGCCGCTCCTACCGCCCGAGCAACGCCAAAACGGCCATCGAAAGCGGTATCGCGTTTCTGACGGAAGAGCGCAAGGTGGACGGATTTATTCCGCTCATGTCGTCTTACCAGAACGTGGTGCTGTCGACGCTTCGGAACTACCGCAAGGGCGGCTTCGTCGATCTGGCTGCGGCAAAGGCTTCGGCACAAAAGACGCTGTCGTCGATTGGCACTCGCGGCAGGCTCGACAATCCCACGAAATCGCTATCGGGCGGCAACCAGCAGAAAGTTCTTCTCGGACGCATCATCGAGCAGAATGCCGATCTGATCCTTCTCGATGAGCCCACCAAAGGCGTCGATATTGGGGCAAAGTCCGATATCTACGATATCATCCAGCGTCTGGCCGACGAGGGGCGGTGCATCATCGTCGTCTCGAGCGAGGAAGAGGAACTGATGGAGGTCTGCGACACGATCACGATCTTCCAGCACGGCTACTGCACAACGGAGAGCAAGCCTGTGGCCGAGTGGTCGCTTGCCAAGTTGCGCGAAGCCGCATGGGCCGCTGCCGTATGACGCTTCTTTCCGCATCTCTCTATGCCGCCGATCCGTTCCGCCTCGCGGAGGAGATCGATGCGGTTACCGGAAGCGTCGAATCCTTCCATCTCGACGTCATGGATGGCCGGTTTGCCCCCGAATATGGCTTGACGACGCGTCTTGTTCGTGAGCTTCGGGAATTGACATCGTTGCCGCTGGACGTTCACCTGATGGTCGACAATCCGGCCGCTTCTGCCGTCATGTTCGCAGAGATGAGGATCCGCTCGATTGCAATTCATGTCGAGTCCGACGTCGAGTTCGCACAGACGGCCAACATCGTCAGAAGCCATGGCGTGAAGGTCTACGCGGCATTGCGGCACACGACTTCCACAATGGTCCTGGATTCGATGCTCGATCATATCGACGGGTGCCTCTTACTGACGGCGCCAGCGGGCGGTGGATCCTTTGATGTCAATGCGTTCGAGCGGCTCGCAACCCGTCCGCGGTCGCTTTACACGGTCGTCGATGGAAAAATCGGACCGGAACACTTCGGCAGGCTCAAAAGCCTCGACGTCAGTCTCGCGGTCGTCGGGGCAGCGATGTTCTCTGCTGGCCCTACAGCCCCGCGTTCCAGGGAGCTCCTCGCATCTCTGGAAAGAGCCGCCTCGGTTCGATAAGCGCCTGCTCTTCCGTCGATACCGCTCGGTGTATAGCCGTCCGGTGGAAATCTATATCGGAAGGGCTCTGGCCGCCCTTCCATGAAGAGTGCCGTCATCGCTATTCGAGATTTGCGTGACGGTTGGCCATGGTCTCCTCCTGCATCCCCATCTTGTCCTTGAGGATGGAGACGATCGCTTCGCATGCGATGAAAACCGACTGCTCGAACAGGCTTCGCATCGGCTGCAGGGAGCGTGTCTCGTCCTTGTTCACAAGTCCTGTAGGCGCAGAGACGCGAATGATGCAATCCGCTTCCAGGGAGCTGGGATCCGCGTTGGATGCGGTGAACATGACGACGTGGGCTCCCGCCGCGCGCGCGGTCTTCAGAACCGAGTTGACACTGCCGGACTTGCCGGACCCGGAGGCGGCCACAATCAGGTCGCCCCGACCCGCAGGAGGACACGGCAAGCCCCCCGCCATGTAGGCGCTGCGACCGAGGTGGTTCAGCCGCATACAGAATGTGCTGAGGAGAATCCCGGATCGTCCTGCGCCAACGCAGAAAATCTGGCGAGCTTTCACAAGCTCGTCGATCAAAACCTCCACGTCGCGAGACAGTACCGTATCGAGCGTCGCGCCGATCTCCTGCAAAATTGCCGTTCGTGTCCGGGCGAACAAGTCCTGTATCATGGGTTATTCCGATAGTTAGAGCATTATTTAAGCGAGCAGTCCCGCGACTTCATCGATCTTGTCCGGCGCGGCGAAAAACGAGCGGCCGACAACGACGACGTCGGCCCCGGCCTTGATAACCGAGCGTGCATTCGTTCGAGCAATGCCGCCGTCGATGGCTATGCGAAAGCGGTGTCCACCCTCGGCCCTGCGGCGGGCGAGAGCGGCGATGCGTTTGGGGCTGCTGTCGAGGAAGTCCTCATTAGCGAATCCCGGGTTCACGCTCATCACCAGTACTTGGTCCACCTCCGGAAGCATTTCCTCGATCGCCGCGATAGGTGTCGATGGCACAAGGGCGATCCCGACCTCGCGACCACTCTTCCTGATCTGCTTGGCCAGCCGATGGGCGTGGGTGCAGGCTTCGATATGGAATGTAATGCAGTCAGCACCGCCCTCGGAGAGGACGTCGACATAGTTCTGAGGGTTTTGCGTCATCAGGTGAATGTCGAGAAACAGATTTGTCTTGGGACGGATGTCTCTGACCACCTGCGGGCTGAAACCCAGACTTGGAACGAAATGGCCGTCCATGATGTCGATATGGATCCACGAGGCGCCCGACTTCTCGATATCGGATAGCCCGGCCCTGGTGTCGGAGAGGTCGGCTCCCAGGAGCGACGGTGCAATGATGGTCGTGGGCTGCTGGATCATGGTCGCCAAATCCCTGTTGCCGTTCCGGCAGGAGAAGGAGATTCCTGCCGGAACAAGGAGACGTCTCAACTCAAATCATGTTGATGATGGTCTTGATGACGCCAGGAGGGGCGGAGGCGGCGAAATCAAAGGCTTCGACGCTCTGTTCGAAATCGTAGTGGGCGTGGATCAGCGGCTTCACGTCAATCTGACCGGACGCGATGAAGTTGATCGCCCGCTGATAGTCGTTCGCGTAGCGGAAGATCGAGTACAGGATAATCTCCTTGACCTGCAGCGCGACGATGTCGATGGGGACGGCAGCCTGGGGCATGCCAATCAGAACCATCTTGCCGCCGGGCGCAATGTATTCGGCCGCCGACGAGATTGCCTTGGGAGAGCCGCTGGCTTCAAAGAGGATGTCTGCGCCGTAGGGATATTTCTCGTGGACGAACGTCTTGAGATCGCCGTCGCCGACGTTGAACGTCGTGATCCGGTCGCCATAAGCTTTGTCAACAAGATCGAGCTTGGCCTGGACAACGTCGGTGATGATGACCTGGCTGCAGCCCGATGCGAGCGCGGCAAGCGCGATGATGACGCCGATCGGGCCTGCGCCGGTGACGATGGCGGTGTCGCCGGGGACAACCCCGACCTTGCGCGCCACATGCACGCCAAGGGTCAGCGGCTCAACCATGACCGCCTCGTCATAGGTCATGTGGTCCGGGATCTTGAAGGTCAGGTTTGCGGGATGCACGACCGTGTCACACAGGCAGCCATGGACCGGCGGCGTCGCCCAGAACCTGACTGAAGGGTCGATGTTGTACATGCCGAGCATGGATTCGCGGCTGAGCCAGTTCGGGATGCCAGGTTCCATGCAGACCCGGTCACCAGCCTTGAGATGGGTGACGTTCTTGCCGACCTCGGAGATGATGCCGCTGGCTTCGTGACCGAGGATCATTGGCTCGCGGACAACGAAGTCGCCGATCTTGCCGTGCTTGTAGTAGTGGACGTCGCTGCCGCAGATACCGACGGCGGCGATCTTGATCTTCACGTCGTCGGGGCCGACGGTTTCGTTTACTTTGATGTCCCGGATCTGAATCCGATCCTTCTCTTCAAGTACAAGCGCTCTCATAATCCGGAATCTCCTGTCGTTCGTCGGTTCGATGGCCTACGCCCGTTGGGGCGTAGGGCCCGGTCTTGGTTTATTGGATGTTGCCGAGCTTCTTCTGGAGCTCGACGTATTTATCGACATCGTCCTTGTCGATCAGCTCGGCTTCGATTTTCTGGTTAGTATCGGCCTTGACGCCGGTAACCATGTCGTGGGCGAGTTTGATCGTTTTTTCAGCCAGCGCATGGGCGTTCTGAAGCGTGGTAGACGTCATCTTGCCATCCTTGATGAGCAGGACCGCTTCGGCCGTGCCATCGACGCCGTAGGCAAGTGGGTACTTCGTGGCTCCCGAACCCTTGACAGCTTCGAGCGCGCCGGCAGCCATGTTGTCATTCATAGAAATGATGGCGTCGATCTGGCCGTGGGACTGGATCCAGTCCTCCATAAGGCGCATGCCTTCGTCCTTGTTCCAGTTGGCGATCTGCTCATCGAGGATCTTGACATCAGGACGCTTGTCGAAGAACTCCTTCTGCCAGGCTTCGCGGCGGCCCATCGAATGCGGATTGCCTGCCGGACCGTCAAGGATGACGACCCTGGCGTTCTGCGGAACCTGCTTCAGCGCAAGCTTGGCGTTTTCAGCACCCTGCTGGTATGGGTTGGCGTCGACCGACGGAATGGAGTCATCGGAGAAGCGCGGGTTCGTAGCGATCACCTTCATGCCCTGCGCCATCGCCTGCTTCACCGGATCAATCTGCACCGCTGGGTCGAAGGGCTGAACAATCGTCAGGTCGAACTTGTTCTGCACTGCATTTTCGATGTGAGTCTGCATCAGGTCGTTCTGGCTTTGGCCGTCGAAGACGGTGAGCGACAAGTCCGGATACTTCTTCGCTTCCGACTGCATTTCGTTTGCCAGCCATGCCGCAAAGGAGTCGCTTTGGGCCCGGGCTATGTAGGCGATGCGGTATTTGGCGTCCGCCGCGTTCGCGCCGGTCATCGGCAATGCGATGACCGATGTCAGGATTGCCGCGGTGGCGATAAGCGTCTTGAATCCAACTTTCATTTCAAAAACCTCCCGTTTGAGTAGTTGGGTTGACTGCCTGCGTAGGAATTAGAAGTGCGATATGTGGACGACCTCCGTGCGCTAGAGCTTCTGGTCCGCCGGCGCTTCGGCCGTGGAAAGGGGGGAAGAATTCGAAGGAACCTCCTTCTTCTCGTCTAGAGAACCGAGGATCTTCAGGGTGCGGCGGTTCTTGGAGGCGATGTCGTAGGCAACAGCGAGGACGATGATGCCGCCCTTGATGACCTGCTGCATGTAAGATTGGATGCCGAGCAGGTTCATGATGTTGCTGAGGAAGCCCATGATGAAGGCGCCTGCAAGCGTGCCGACGGCACTGCCGACACCGCCGGAGAAGCTGGTGCCGCCGATGATGGCTGCCGTCATTGCGTCGAACTCGAAACCGATCCCCGCGTTCGGAAGGCCTGCATTGACGCGCGACATGTAGAGGACACCGGCGATGCCGACGAAGACGCCGTTGATCAAGTATGCCTTGATCTTGATGTTGTTGACTTCGACGCCGGAGGCGCGAGCCGCCTCCTGGTTGCCGCCGATCGCGAAGATATAGCGCCCGAGGCGAGAGTGGTTGAGCAGGTACCAGGTGAAGGCCGTCACGCTGAGCAGGAAAATGACAGGCGTCGGAACACCGAGGAGGGTGCCTTGTCCCCAGACAATGAAGTCGCTCAGCTGGTAGATATTCTGCCCGCCCGTCAGCATGAGCGCTGCGCCGCGGGCTGACGTCATCATCGCAAGCGTGGCAATGAAGGGCGGAGTGCGGAATTTTGTAACGATATATCCGTTGACCGCGTTGCACGCGACGCCGACCGCTATGCCGACGAACAGCGCGATGATCGGACTGCCAACGGCCTTGAACGCTATGACGGCCAGAAGCCCAGAAAGCGCGAGGACCGAACCAGCGGAAAGGTCAATGAGGCCGCAGATGATCAGCAGCGTCTGGCCGAATGCCAGGATCGTGGTAATCGAAATCTGCCGAGAGATGTTCGAGAAGTTCGCGGCCGAGAAGAAAACCGGACTCAGGAACGAGCTGATCACGATCATCACGAGCAAGATGATGTAGATGCTGTATCTGTTGGTCGCCGTGGACCAATACGACCTCATTGTGTTGACCTGGTTTGCCATTGCACACTCCATAGTTGGCCATGCGCCCGGAAGGCGGTTCCGGGTCGCAGACCTCTTGCTGTTCGATGTTTTCGGAGAAACCGACCGTTGGGTCAGCGCTCGTTCATGCGATTTCGGCCATAGTCGCGTATTTCATGATGCGCTCTTGGGTGAACAGCTCATGGGGCAGTTCGCCGGTAATATGCCCGTCCGCCATGACGTAGACGCGATCGCACACGCCGATGATCTCAGGTAGTTCGGATGAGATCATGATCACGGCCTTTCCTTCTGCCGCGAGCTCCATCATAATCTTGTAGATTTCGTATTTCGCACCGACGTCGATGCCCCGCGTGGGTTCATCTAGGATCAGGATGTCGGGCTCGCGCAGCATCCACTTTGCAAAGACCACCTTCTGCTGGTTGCCACCACTCAGTGCGTCGATGGACGTCTCCAGCGTCGGTGCTTTCACTCGCATGCGGCCGCAGACCGAAGAAATGAGCTCGCGCTCCTTCCTGGCATTCCTGAAGCCCCCTTTGATAAATTTCTCAAGGCTCGAAAGTCCCGCGTTCTCCTTGATGTCCCGGTACTGGATGATGCCGTAACGCTTTCGATCTTCCGAAAGCATCGCTATCTTATGGGCGATCGCGTCTTTCACGCTCGAAATCTTCACTTCCTTGCCGCGGATGCGGATCGTTCCGGCGAGATAGGGGGCGAGGCCGAAGATCGCTCGCATCACTTCCGTCCGCCCGGCGCCCATGAGGCCCGAGAAACCAAGGATTTCGCCAGCTTTGAGGTTGAAGGTGATGTTGTGGAAGCGGTCGCCGTCCGACAGCCCTTCCACTGACAGGATCGTTTCGCCGACTGCCTTCTGCGGTCGCGGCGGATAGACGTTGTCCAGAACTCGGCCGACCATGAGCTGGATAATGGTCTCGATGTTGAGCTGGCTGGCGGGGCGGGTATCAACCCAGGCACCGTCGCGAATGACAGTGATGTCGTCGGCGATACGGAACAGCTCGTCGAAGCGGTGGGAGATGTAGACGATCCCGACACCCTTGCTCCTCAGCTGGTCGATCTTGCGGAAGAGAACGTCGACTTCCTTCGTGGTGATCGCTGAAGTGGGCTCGTCCATGATCAGGATACTTGCGTCCTGGGAAACCGCCTTCATGATTTCCAGCATCTGTATGTCGGAGACGGACAGGTCCTTGAGCTTCGTCTCCGGGCGATAGGGCAGGTTCTCCTGCTTCAGCAATGTAATGGTGCGTTTGCGGATCTCCTTCCAGTCGATGCCACCGAACCGGTTGAGTGGCTCCTGGCCCAGGAACAGGGATTCTTCGACTGTCATTTCCGGAATGTAGTTCAGCTCCTGCGAGATCATGTAGATCTTGTAGGTCTTCGCGACGGTGGGATTTGAGATGACGACTTCCTGGCCTTCGAAGAGGATCGAGCCGGAATCGGGCTGGTAGATGCCGTTGATGATCTTCATCAGCGTGGACTTGCCGGCGCCGTTCTCGCCGCAGATGACGTGCACTGAACCGCGCCTGACGGAGAAGCTCATATTCTTGAGGGCATGAACGCCGGGAAACGATTTCTCGATCCTGCGCAATTCCAGCAACGGGGCGTCGTTCATCGCTGTTACTCCTCCAGAATTGCGGGCCTCCACCCGACAAAAAGCCAAATTCATTTTGGCCGTGACAGGATGGATAGCATTCGTCTACTTGTCAGTCAAGAGAGCAGATGTACGCTCATTTGAGCGATTTGAAATTAACAAGGAACCTAGAATATAGATTTTGGATTTCGGAATGTCGTTTCCTATGACCAATATTACGCTCATTTGAGCACCCTAAATTGGTCCGACGACATGGCAGGTGTCAACCATCGCTGGCACGGCTGTCGCAGACTGCAGGCCGCTGACCAGGCAGAGCATTACAATCTCGGAAAAGGTTGTGCAGCGATTGATGAAACTGGAGCGTTGATCGTTGCTAGACCACGGCGACGGCGTTTTGGCCTGCACTTGGGAGAAATCAATCCTTCGCCTAAGAACCTGATCAACCGCAACTTCCATGCAAAAGCACCGAACGAGAAATGGCACACGGAGATCGCGGAGTCCCAGATCCCAGCCGGCAGGAAAAAGTGGCCGACCAATGCTCAGACTAGTGGCGTACAGAACCGCCGGTTCCATAAATCCGACTATGCCGGATCGGATGCCTAAGTCATTGATAATGTGGGATGCGACACGAGAATAGCGGTTCGATTACCATCAAGAGCTTCAGGCTACACGATGTGTATCGGGCCATTGGACCAGAGCATTGCACAAGCTTCCTAACCATCAGCGCTTGAATATAAGAAAAGCCGCTTGTCGGCGAGTTTCCAGCCGCGCCGCCAAAAATGCCAGCGTCACCTTCGAACTTGCTAGACTTGCGGCAGCGATGACTGCAGCGCCGATATTGCGGCTCATTGCACCACCGAATTCATTACCGCGTTAGTGCTCGTTGACTTTAGTCGAGGAAGCGAGGTCGGCACGCAGGAAGCGGCTTCAGAATTTTTTGCCCGTTTGCTCTCGATAAGATCGTCGTGAAGTGTGAGTTGGCAGAATATACCACTCGATTGGCGTCTTCTGACACTGCAACTCCTGTAGCCAAACATTACCCTTTCCGCGACATCGGAGGATTATCGATCGGCGTTGGATTGCTCGACCGCCACCGAGACTTTGTAGGAAAGGCTGGAAGCGGTGACAGCTTGGTAAGTGGACACTTATTGAATTGGCCGCTGGTTCCACCGCATTCACAGGAGACGAGATGCAGAGCGACAGCTTGGTGTTCTTTCGGGCTTGGGTAGCCCGGCCATTCCAGATTGCCGCGATTCTACCTTCCGGCCGCGCGCTCGCTGAGATCATCACTCGGGAGATTACGCCGCAAACCGGGCACGTCATCGAGCTCGGGCCAGGCACAGGCGTATTCACAAGCAAGATGCTCGAACATGGTGTAAGGCCTGAAGACATGACCTTGGTCGAATACAGTCAGGAATTTGCCGAGCGGCTCAAGCGGCGCTACCCAACTGCCCGCGTGCTTTCGATGGATGCAGCCCGCCTAAAACATCTCGAATTTCCATCAGACAAGTCGGTAGGTGCCGTCGTCAGTGGTATCCCGCTGCTGACCATGCCGGCCCGCAAAGTCGTAGATATCCTCGAAGGTGCTTTCTACCACATGCGGTCGGGCAGCGCGTTCTACCAGTTCACTTACACGAGCAAATGTCCAGTGCCTCAGCGGATTCTCGACAAACTCAACCTCAGGGCAACGTTGGTGGGCCGTACCCTCCTCAATCTGCCGCCAGCCGCGGTCTATCGGATTACTGCTCGCTGAGGCGGACAGAATTGCATTGGCGGATTGTGCAGCGCGATTGGCGTATTCTGTCACTGCAGAATTGTCTCCCTGCCAATAGCCTTGCTTGCGTTCGGGGATAGCAATCATACCGGACCTGTCGCCAGGCTCATGCAAATTGGCCTGCAACGCAGTTGCGCGAGAGTGAGAGCGCGGATCGTTACGGCCCGTGGCCCTTCATTCGCGGATTGCGTCAATATTGGTTTATTCAGGAGGTTTCACTTTATGGACATGTCAAAAGTTTCAAGGCGATCTGCCGTTTTCCTGGCATTGGCAGCGGTCGGACTGGCTGCTGTACCGGCAGCTTATGCGCAACAGACCTCGCCAACCGACGCCATCGTCGGCGTGTGGCAGGCGGACGATGGCAGCGTGAAGCTCGATATGTTCAAGGCGGGAACGGAATTCCGCGCACGGTTGCTTTACGGCAATCAATTGGTGGAGGCTGACAACGTCACCTTCAAGAAAGATACGAAAAATCCCGATCCTGCCCTGCGCTCCCGGTCGATGAAGAATGTCGTGTTCATCACTGGTTTGAAATGGAATGCGGGGAGTTGGACGGGTGGCTCACTCTACGACGGCTCTTCGGGCCGCACGTATAACTGTCAGATCACGATGCAGGGCGGTAAAATGAACCTGAGGGGCTATATCGGCATTTCCGCACTCGGCCAGACCAGGACTTTCCATCGGGTCGACGCATAGCCCGCAATCATTGATTACCTGGACAAGCCACCATCTTTCGCCAACCGATACACCCCCGCGTCGGTCTTGGTCAGGTGGCTTGGCGTCGGGCGGGTGCGGCATGAGGCTGTGCTCGCCCGATTTGTCCCGTAGCGATTAGGGAGACCGTTGGCCATGAACAGCCTGCCCCTGAACTGGTTGCTTGATTTCGGGCTGAGTGGTGTCGCAGCAATAAGCCTGCTCGAAAAATTCCTTCCCGTGTTGCCATCATACATCCTGTTTGTCTCTATTGGTCTGGCAACGGTCGACAATGCGCTCGATCTGTTTCGCACGGTTCTGGTGGCCAGTCTCGGTTCCACCTTAGGGGCCGCAGCCTGGTATTCCATCGGCCATATTCTTGGTGGCTCGCGCTGTGAGGATATTATTGGCCGCTACGGCAGATTTGTCTTTCTGAGACCTGAGCTCTATCGGCGGCTGGCCGCCGCCTACCGGAGGAACCATTTTTGGGTAACAGTCATTGGTCAGACTATACCGACCGTGCGCATATATCTGGCCCTGCCGGCGGGTATCCTAGGATTGCCCATGGGGTCGCTCCTGCTGGCAACATTGATTGGGACGCTGGCTTGGAACACACCTCTCATTGCCATTGGTTATCTGCTGCGCGACAGCGGCTGGGATCCGCTCGCCGCAGGTATTGCCGTCGGTCTATCGATGATGGGTCTTGAGCTGCTGATGGTTTTCATTATCACCTATGCGCGTCGCCGTGCTCCCAGGAAATAGCCTTGCTGAAATGTCGCCGACATCAATTGGCGTAATCCGCAACAGTGATGGCATCTTCCGCCAATGATCTGCCGCCAGCGAGCTTCTATCTGTAATCTTGCGAACAGAGAGGCAGATATGAGCAATACACGCAAGAAAACAGCGCTCGTGACCGGCGCATCCTCCGGCATGGGCAAGGAAATCGCCAAAGGCCTCATCAGCGATGGCTTCAGGGTCTATGTAGCGGCGCGCAGCGTCGACAAGATGCTGGATCTTGAACGCCTTGGAGCACGTGCCCTGCAGATGGACGTGTCCGACGACGACGAGATCAAGGCGGCCGTGGGAATCATTCTCGCCGAAAGCGGCGGCGTTGATGTCCTTGTCAACAATGCAGGCTTCGGACTGTATGGACCCGTCGAAGACATCGCCATGGACGAGGCGAGATATCAGTTCGAAGTCAATGTCTTCGGCCCGGCTCGCCTGACTCAGCTTCTCTTGCCCGCGATGCGCCAGAGGGGTTCAGGCACCATCGTCAACATCACCTCGATGGGTGGCAAGATCTATACGTTGCTCGGCGCGTGGTACCATGCCACCAAGCATGCGCTCGAGGGTTGGTCGGATAGCTTGCGGCTGGAACTGGCCCCGTTCGGCATCGATGTCGTTGTCATCGAACCAGGCTTGATCGAGACAGGATTTGGCGACGTGGTCGCCGACGGTCTTGTGAAACGCTCCGGGGCAGGTCCCTATGCCAAGGTCTCGCAAGCCGTCGCCAAGATCACGAGGGCGACCTATGGCCATGGGCGCGGTACGGATCCGAAGGTGATCGCTGATGTCGTCTCGGCTGCCGTCCATGCGAGAAGGCCGCGGACGCGCTATATCGCAGGCAAATATGCCAAGCCGATGATTGCGATCCGTAAATGGCTCGGTGATCGGATGTTTGATCGCATCATCATGAGCCAGATGCGCTAACATTTCCGCAGGCGGATGACAGACGAGCGTACTTCTGCGAGATCGGGCTTAGAGGGTCGACTGAGATGAGTGTGATGCCAGCAGATAAATGCAAGGTGCCGCAGGCCTTCTGGCGTGCGGTCGAGCGGATCGGCTTGCCACCGTCTGCGGTTCTGCGTCAGGCCCGTTTGCCCGCCACCTTGCATCTGGGCGAGAATGGCATGGTGACGACCT
>NZ_JAEPVT010000007.1:0-451065 GCF_027109195.1 Rhizobium sp. AG207R | reverse complement strand
GCCCTTGCCACGAGTATCCTGACGGCGCAAAGCCGGGCTTATATATTGCGCGGCACATCCTAAGCTGGGATGTACCGGATTGTGCGTCGTACCCTATTGACAGGTGTGGCCCCATAAAAGTGTGAGACGGCAGCTTTCCTGCCGTATCGGTATTACTATGGGAGGGCATGACAGCCGATCTTGCAATGGCAATCAGCCCACCACCTCAATGATTCTTATTCGGCCCCTTGCCGGTGGTGAAGCTGCAGGTCTTGATCTTGCAGCTGGGATCGTCGCTCGTCGGAACGCTGGCGCTGCTCATCGCGCCCTGGCCGAGGCATGCCATCGAGTTCGAGACGGTGCGGCTGTACATCATCAGGCCCGGATGATGAGACGGGTACCTCAACACGATCGAGCCTTCCTGTGCCATCTTCTCATGCACGGCTGCACAGGTCATCGATTTGGAATTATAGGCCGACATGGCCATTGCGTTGGTGGACATTAGTCCGATTGCCGCAAGTATGATAATCGTCTTCATGGGGCTTCCTTTGGTGGCACCAAATAGCGCTAGAAAGGATGAGATATCCCTTCATTAGCTTTACATTTATGACAGTGAGCCGACTTCCCTTTGTCAGCTGTATGGGTCGCGATCGTGAGCGATCGCTCGGCAAGCTCGTGGTTCGGATACTCTCGAGCCGAAAGCCGTCTCGCCTTGCATCATGCCGATTGGCAACATGCTGGCGAACTAGGTTTTCCAATCACCTCGGAGTGAGGCAAGCAGGGCCTGATGCGAATACCAGGCCCCATTTCGGAGAAGGTCAAGCCAAGTCGACCGACCTCAGAAGGTCCGCTCGAAGCGCAGGATACCCGAGAAGGTATCATCGCTCGGCAGATCATAGTGAACGTAGGTGAACTCCGGCTCGACCAGCAGGTTCTTGACCGGGTTGAACTTGACGTTGGTCGTTGCCTCGAAAATCTTGGAGTCGGTATAGGCGAGCTGAACGTTCCACTTCAGCTTGTCATTGATCGGAACGCCGACACCGCCCCAGACTGCCCAGTCACCCCAGCCGCACTTTGCACCGTGAACGACGCCGTCGGAGGTCGTGCAGGCCGAGACGTTCTGGTTCGAGCCGGCATACTGGTTGAGCTTGTCGCCATCGGTGTTCCAGCCGCCCATCAGGAAGGCCGTGAGGAAACCGAAGTCGGCGTCGACACGAGCCTTGATGGCGCCTTCTTCGACGATCGAGTCGTAGCCGCCGACGACCTTGAAGCCGAACATGCCGGCCTTGTAGCCGAGACCGGCGACAACGTTCGGAGCGTAGTGATCAGCCTTCGAGAGCTGCCAGCTGCCGCCATAGGCGCTTGTGGTCGTGCCGGAATTGCTGTCTTCGAGCGAGATGACGCCCGTGAAGCCCGTGCCGCTGTCGTAATTATAGGTCAGCTGGTTCAATTCATACGGACCGTCATAGATGACGTCGTCCTGGATCACGTCGCCGGCATAGCCGACGAACTGGTTGTACTGCGAGTCAGTCTTACCGACGGTGAAGCCGCCGAGAGTGATGTAGGCCCACAGCAGGTTCGTAGAGGTCGAGCCGCCGTCGTTCCAGTCCCAGCGAACGATGGTTTCGGTCTTCAGCGGACCATATTCGGTGTCCGTCGCGGTATTGAGGTTGAGTTCGGCGCGGGTATGCCACTTGGTGCCGAAGTTGCTGTCGCGATTGTAAGGATCTTTCCACTGGCCTTCGGTGCGGACCTTGCCGCCAACGCGCAAGCAGGTTTCCGTGCCGGGTATGAAGAAATAGCCGGCGCCGAACGCGTCACAGATGCGCACATATTCCAGCGGCTCCGGTTCGGCGGCGACGATAGCGTCAGCCGCATGAGCGCCAGATACGACGCAGAGGGCCGCAGCCGAGCCGATAAGCAAGCTCTTGATGTTCATTGTAACTCCATTCTTCAAATGAACTTGCGCGAGATACGAACCTGGGGGCCGTCCGACATCAAGTTTCAGTGCCTAACTCGAAGCACAAGGCCTCGCTTCCACATAGTAAGCTGCATTTACTATTTTGCTTTTACAAGGATTTAAGAAGGCTCCCCACATATGTGACAGCACCTACATACGGCGTGTTGCTCAAACGACGCACATGTGTATGAACGATGACAACCAGGTAACAACCAGATGACAAATACAGGCAGCCAAGCCTGATTTGCCATGCTCTACCGAGATGCATTGCTGGACTGGCAGCGATGAGTCTTGTTAGACTTGAAACCGCACAAACAGCATATCCACCCTTGGCAAATCGCAGGCAGGATCATCATGCCGAAGATCGATGTTGCAGCCGTGCCGGAAATCAAGGGCACGCGCTATCCCGCCCCTTTCAATGATCACTCCACCGAGCGCGTCAGGCAGCGACTGGGCGATGCCGGCGGCCTCAGGGATTTCGGCGTCAACCTGATGCGGCTGCCGCCAGGCAACTGGTCGAGCCAGCGGCATTGGCATTCGGAGGAGGATGAATTCGTCTATGTGCTGGAAGGCGAGCTGACGCTGATCGAGGATGATGGCGAGACGGTGCTGCGCGCCGGCGATTGCGCGGCCTTCCCGAAGGGCTCCGGCAACGGCCATCATATGATCAACAAATCGAATAGCACGGCCATCTATCTCGAGGCCGGTACGCGCTCACCGACCGATCTCATCACCTGCTCGGACGTCGACATGATGAGCTCCAGCACGGACGGTCGTTTCGTGCATAAGGATGGCATGCCCTATCCGGACGGCTAGTCCTGTTCGCCGGCGCTCGCCACCGGCAGCTTGAAGGACAGGAGATGAGTCGGCGCTCCATGCAGCATGACCTCCCGCTCGAAGCCGAAACCGCATTTTTCCAGAACGCGCCGAGAGGCAACATTGACGGGCCGCACCAGCCCTATAACGCGTTTCGCCCGCAGATCATGCCGGGCGAAGGCCAATGCCTCCGTCACCAGTTCCGTTGCGTAGCCGCTTCCCCAATAATCGGGGTGCAGGTGATAGGAGAGATTTAGCCCCTCGAATTCCGTAGAGACGGTAACGCCGCCAAAGCCGATCAGCCGCCCTTCCGTTTCGATCGCCCAGCGCCCGAAGCCGTTTACGCGCCAGTGCGCCTGATCCCGAGCGAGCCGCCGGGCACTTTCCGCAGGCGAATCCGGCGTTGGATCGGGCCGATGGGCGACCAGCTCCGGCCGCGCAAACAAAGCCGTGACGAAGTCGAGATCCCGCTCCTCCGGTACGCGCAGGGACAGGCGCGGCGTATGCCGGATCATCGTCCCTCTCCTCGAAGCATCATACCGCCTCGGCAAGTTCAGGCGGATCGTAGCAGCAGGCATCCGTGGAGACGCCCATGCGGCACCCGCTGGCCTCGAGCGCTTCCTTGACGACCTCGACAAAAAGGCGGCGGAACCATACCGAACGGCTGTCAGCCTGATCGACGCGGCGATAGAGCATCGTCACCGGATCGGCCGGCAGCTCGAACGGCGGCTCTGAAATCGTCAGGTCGTGCAATTGTGCCATGCAGCGGGCAATGGCTTCTGGAACCGTAGCAATGGCGGGAATGGCTTGCAGCGTCGACGGAAGGGCAGAAAAGCGGGGAACAGTCGCCACCACCTGCCGGCGATGACCGAGACGAGCGAGCGCGACATCGACACTAGTGGATATGGAGCCTTCAAGCGAAACGGTCACGTGCGGCGCGCTGGCGAAATGCTTCAGGCTCAGCGGCGTCGCGCATTTGAGATGCCGGCCATCATAGATGCAAAGCGAAGCCTGTTCGAACAGCGGCGCGCGAACATGCCAGGAGGCCGGCTCATCATGCACGGAGATGCTGAATTCGAAGGCGCCTTCGTCCAGCAGCCGCACGGCATCACGCCGGTCGAAGGCAACGCTGGTCAGCCGGGCATTCGGCGCGAGCCGGCGCAGCCGCGCCGCCAGCGGCCCGAAGAAGGATGATTCGAGATTGTCGCAGAGTCCGACGCGGAATTCCCCCTGCCAGCTTCCCGGATCGAAGGCTGCCGGTGGACGAATGGCACGCTCGATGCCGGAAAGCGCATCTTCGATTGCCGGCGCGATGGACAGCGCCCGCGGCGTCGGCTGCAAACCGCGCCCGACGCGCACGAACAATTCATCGTCCAGCGTCTCGCGCAGCCGGCGAAGGGCTGCGGAAAGACCAGGCTGGCCGAGCAGCAGCCGCTCGGCCGCGCGGCTCACGTTCCGCTCCTGCATCAGCACGGAGAAGGCGAGCAGCAGATTGAGATCGATCTTTCGAAGCGTCGCATCATTCATCATCGTCAGTAATACCTGACATGGTTACTATCAATTTGCAATAGGGTTTGAAGATGTACATTTTCTCGTTCCCTGCCGTTTTCAACCTCCCAAAAAGGCGGCAGCACAGAAAGGAACGATCCCGATGACTTCTTCCCAAATCCGAAGCGGGGCGGGATTGGCGTTGCTGCTGCTATGCGCCGCCAATTTCCTCGACGCCATGGACGTCTCCACCATTGGGGTGGCCCTGCCCGCAATCCAGAAAGAGCTCGGCATGCAGGCGACCTCGCTGCAATGGGCCGTTAGTGCCTATGTGCTCGGCTATGGCGGCTTTCTGCTGCTCGGCGGCCGCGTAGCCGACCTTTTCGGCCACCGCCGCGTCTTCCTGTGGTCGCTCGGCATCTTCGCCGCCGCCAGCATTGCCGGCGGCTTCGTCGACAGCGCGCCGACCCTGATCGCCGCCCGTCTGATCAAGGGCATCGCGGCCGCCTTCACAGCGCCGGCGGCACTGGCCCTTCTTCTCTCCGTCTTCGGAGACGGCAATGCCCGTGCCAAGGCGCTCGGCGTCTTCTCCTCCACCGGTGCTGCCGGCTTCGTGCTCGGCATGGTGCTGGGTGGAGCGGCAACCCTCATCAGCTGGCGCGCGACCCTCGTCATGGGTGCTCCCATCGCCATCCTGGCGCTGATCGTTGCTCCGCTCGTCCTGCCAGCCGATCACAAACGCGGCGGCCCGCAGGCCCGCTTCGACTGGGCTGGCGCCCTGACGATCACCCCCGGCCTACTGCTCTTCGTCTTCGGCGTCACCAATGCCGCCGCCGATGGCTGGCAGGCCTTCGCGACCTGGGGCTCGCTCCTTGCCGCATTGATCCTGATCCTGCTGTTCCTGGTCGTAGAGTCGCGCCATCATGATCCGATGGTGCCGCTTGCCATGTTCCGCCGCACCAAGCTCAGCCATGCCAATGCCGTCGCCGCGCTGTACCAGGGAGCCTATGTCGGCTTCCAGTTCATTGCGACGCTCTATTACCAGACCGTTGTCGGCTGGTCGGCCTTCGCCACGGGCTTCGCCTTCGCCATCGGCGGCACTTGCGTGATGTTCCTGGCACCGCGCTTTGCGACGATAGGCCAGAACCGCGGTACGACCCTGCTGATGACCTTCGGCGTGGGATTGCAGGCCATCAGCTATCTCTTCTGGGTGCTGTCGGCCGGGCATATCGATACGATGGTACTCGTCGCCATTTCGCAGCTCCTGCTCGGCGTCGGCTACGCCATGACCTATCCGTCGATCCAGGTTGCAGCCCTCTCAGACGTCGGCGACGATGAATCCGGCCTGGCTTCGGGCATGCTGTTTGCCTCCTTCCAGATTGGCGGCGGCATCATCCTGGCGGCGGCATCGGCCGTCTTCAGTGCGGCTCCGAGCTTCGGCTGGAACCCCTATATTGCCGGCATCGGTTTCGTGACGATCCTCGCTGCAGCCATCACGTTGCTCGCCGCCGTCGGCCCGCGCTCATCCGCGGCAAGGGCCACGAACTATCAGGCTGCAGAATAGTTCAAAGCAAGATGACCCGCCTCTCCGGCGGGTCAATCCTTCCCTGTGTCGGCGGCGTCGGCGGCTTCGGCAGCACGGCGCATCAGAAAATCACGCTCTCTCCGATTTTCAGCAAGTGCGGCCGCCGCCTCAAAGGCTTGCCGCGCTTCATCGCATCGGCCAAGCTTGCGGAGAAGATCACCGCGAACGCTCGGCAGAAGATGATAGTCCTTCAGCGCAGGTTCATCGCGGAGACCGTCGATGATGTCTAACGCCACCTCGGGACCCTCGGCCATGCCCACGGCGACAGCGCGATTGAGTTCGACGATCGGGGAAGGAACAAGCTCGGCAAGTTCCGCATAGAGATCGGCAATCCGCCTCCAGTCGGTTTCATCAGCTGTCCTCGCTCTCGCGTGACAGGCGACGATCGCGGCTTGCAAGGCATAAACTCCCCCGGCGCCGCCAAGTTCCTGTACCCGTCGCAAGGCCTGCAGACCTCGCTGGATCTGCAGTCGATCCCAGCGGCCGCGATTTTGATCGAGCAGCAAAATCGGATTGCCGTCGGCATCCGTCCTGGCCGACGCGCGGGATGCGTTCAGCTCCATCAGGGCCAACAATGCATGTGCCTCCGGTTCCTGCGGCGCGACGGACGTCAATATTCGCCCGAGCCGCAGCGCTTCGCTGCACAATTGCAGCCGCATCCAATTCTCGCCGCGCGCGGCCGTATATCCCTCGTTGAAGATCAGATAAACCACCTCCAGCACCGAGGCGAGACGCTGCGACAGCTCCTCGCCGTGTGGCGTTTCATAGGAAAGTCCCGATTCCGACAATGTCTTCTTGGCGCGGACGATGCGCTGCGCGATCGTTGCCTCCGACGCGAGAAACGCCCTGGCGATTTCCTCGGTCGTCAGACCGCAGATCATCCGCAAGGCAAGCGCCACCCGCGCCTCGCGCGAGATCAGCGGATGGCATGCCGTGAAGATCAAGCGCAGCATTTCATCGCCGATGTCGTCATCGAGAGGGGTGTCTAGGTCGGGCATGATCTGCTCTTCCTCCTCCATCTCTCGAACGATCATCTCGTGCTTCTGGTCGAGCATTCGCCGGCGACGCAAATGGTCCAGCGCCCGACGCCTGGCAGTGGTCATAAGCCAAGCGCCGGGGCGCTCGGGGATGCCCGTTTCCGGCCATCGCTCCAAGGCGACAACAAGCGCTTCCTGTGTCAGATCCTCAGCCAGCGGCACGTCGCGCAACAATCGCGCCAAGCTGGTGATGAGCCGCGGTTGTTCGATCCGCCAGACGGCAAGGATCGCTCGGTGGGTGCCGGCGGCTGTCAAGGCCGCCCGCCCCGGTCACGAACCGAAAGCATCATGCCCTTGCTTCGGCGAGCGGGTCACATACACCTTCGGCATTTGGCTCGAAGTAGGCGCGCACCTCACATGTGCCTTCCCAACCGGGCATAAAATCCTTGTGCAATTGCATGAACTCGACTGCCAGTGCCACGGCCTCCTCCTTGCTCTGCAGTTCGAAGATGGCATAACCGCCGACGACCTCCTTGGCCTCCACGAAGGGACCGTCGACGACACTCAGCTTGCAATCCTTGATCGTGACGCGGGCGCCCGTCGCAAGAGGCATCAGTCCCGCCGTATCGATCATGCGGCCGGCCTTGATTTCCCGATCGGCGAGCTTGTGCATGGCCTCGGCAAGCTCCGGCGTCGGATGCATGAAATCGGTGGATGTGACGATAGACATGAAACGCATGGAAATGTCCTCCGGAAGCGAGGCGCCGGCACCATTGCCGCTCAATAAACTCGCTCATATTGACGACGAAGCTGCTCTCCGGAAATCGACAGTCGTTTTGAAAAATTCGTATCGCGGCCGAGCATCGAAAAATCCCCCTCCCAATCCGCTGATCTCACCGGGAGCGGCATCCTTCGACCATTTATAGACGAAACACCCGGGGCAAGCGACTGGACGGCCCATCGCTTCGTTTTGTTGACTTCCCATGACCGTTGCAAGATGGTGAGACGAATTCGACCTGCGGACTTTCGAAAGCCGGCGCTTCTCCAGGGCGTACCTTCCGCAAAGCTCTGCAGACAACACGGCAGGAGCTCGTTTTCATGTTCGACCATATTTCGATCGGCGTCAAAGACCTGACGCGGGCGCAGAAATTTTATGACGCAGCCCTTTCTCCGCTTGGCTACGAGCGCGTCACCAACTTCGATGGCACGGTTGGATATGGGGCGGAGCGTGCCCAGTTCTGGGTCAGTGAGGTGGAACGTCCCGTTCCCGCCGATCGCGGTTCCGGCCTGCATTTCTGTTTCGTGGCGCCAAGCCAGGCAGCCGTCGACGCCTTTCATGCCGCCGGCATCGCCAATGGCGGCGAAGACAATGGCAAGCCGGGCATCCGGCCCGACTACAGCCAGTTCTACTATGCCGCCTTCGTTATCGATCCCGATGGTTACCGGCTGGAAGCCTATTTCAAGACCGGCGAATAACTCACCGCACACAATAGAGAAAGGCACCGTCAACCGCTGCAGTCGCTTTAGCGGGCTACCGAGCCTCAAGAGACTTTCTTAACCGTTTGATCTTTCAGGTTACTGTCAGGCTTCTGTCATAAAAGACGCCCGATAGTGGCCTTTGGGCGTTTGCACAACGCGAACGGGCACTTGTTTTGAACCTGTTCAGACAGTGGCCAGCGTCTACGATGTACGACAACTCCATTGCTTACACAAAACGGACCGCTCCTGTCAGCAGATCCTTTTTTGTGTTTCTCGCGCTCTTCGCGCTCTGGTGGGTGCTGCTGTTCGTCTTCTATCGATTTCCCAATATCGATCTCGTCGTCGCGAAGAGTGTCTTCACTGCTACGCCCTGCGCATCCGCCGTCATTCCGGGTGAAGTCTGCGGCGCCTTTGCGTTGGCCAAGAACCGTATCTTCGAGATCGTGCGAGATGTGACGCTCGCCCTGCCCTATATCGCCGTCGTCGTCCTGATTGCCAACCTAATCTCGTCCTGGCGCAAATTCGGTGCAGGCTGGCGGACGCTGAAAACGGATCGGTACATCGCTGCACTGATATCGCTTGTCATCGGCTGCGGCCTCATCGTCAACACGCTGCTTAAGAGCTACAGCGGCAGGCCGAGACCGCGCAGCACGGATCTTTTCGGCGGCTCGCTGGATTTTGTCCAGGCAGGCTCGTTTGCCGGCCGGTGTCTTGGAAATTGCTCTTTCGTCTCCGGCGAGGCGTCGTCTGCCGGCTGGCTGCTTTGCCTCGTCTTGCTGCTGCCGCCGCGCCTGCGTTTTCCGCTCGGCATTCCCCTGGCTGCCGTCTCGATCATGATGCCGATCATGCGCGTGATGACCGGAGCCCACTATCTGTCCGACGCGGTCCTGGGCTGGCTCTTGTCGTTGGTGGTCTTTGCCGCAACCATCGCTGTGCTCGATCTCCTGCGGTCGGGAACGACAGCCCGGCCCTGAAAGCCGTCGGCTCAGCCAGCGTTGCGCATGCGGATCAAGCGGCGGCGTCTTGCCGCCTTGCGTACGCGAACCGCCATCTCGCTTAGCGCAAAAGGCTTCACGAGATAGTCGACGGCACCGATATTCATGGCCGTCATCTGGTCCGACAGCTGATCATAGGCCGACATGACAATGACTGGGGTCGTTTCCCCGCGCGCTTCCATGAGCTTGAGCAGATCGAGGCCGCTGCCATCGGGCAAGCGAAGATCAAGTAGCATCACGTCGTGGGCTTCGGCCGCGACGGCCCCCCTGGCGGATTCCAAATCCATGGACCAGTCGACCGACCACCCCTCCGCACGCAGATGATCCTGTACGGCATTGCCTATGAGTATATTGTCTTCGACCAATAGAAGCCGCACGATTGCATCCCCAGTTGCAATCAAGCAGCTATGATGCCTATTTCTGACGGCGACCTGAACTCCGGATATGAAGCCGGCAAAAAAGACGACAATCGGAATCAGGTCCGAAATAGCCCTGCACAAAAGCTTGTCATTCAGGTAAATGTCAGGATTGGTAACCATGGTGGCCGGCTTCAACAGCCAAAGCGCCATCCTGCAGTGATGGGTTTACAGGCACCCCGCCGATAGCCCACGCCTCGGAGACAACCATTGACCAGCGAAAACGCATCATCTGGCCGACAGATATTCCGGCCAGCAATCGGCAGTGTCACACTGTGCCTTATAGCCACGCTTTATGTACTTCTTGTGACAAACAAGATGTTCTGGACGAAGTCCTATGGCTATTTTATCGCTGACCCGGCCGCTTTTGCCGCCTTCGTCATCGGTATTTCCGCAGCCATCATGGCGCTCTTCACGCTCTTCTCCGCCAAATACGTCACGAAGCCGGTCCTGATCTTCTTCATTCTGGTGGCATCGGTATCGTCCTGGTTCAACGACCAGTTCGGCGTCATCATCGACAAGGAGATGATCCGCAATGCGGCTGTTTCGACAGGCGCGGAAAGCGGCCATCTGATTACGACGCGCTTCATCACCTATGTTTTGCTGACAGGCATCTTGCCGTCGCTTGTCGTCGCATGGGTCCGGATCGTCCATCGCCCGATCTTCAAGAAACTCGCCTACAATACCGCCGTCATCCTCGCCTGCTCGGCGATCTTCGTCATCGCCGGGACGACCTTCTATAAGACTTATGCTGGCGTCGGCCGCGCTCATCGCGACCTGATGGATACCCTCAATCCGGTGATGCCGATCACAAGTGCGGTGCGTTACGTCATAGATACGCAAAGAAACGCAAACGTCGTCGCACAGCCATTGGGCACGGACGCCCATAGGGTCGGCGTCGTCGACAAGGGCAAGCCGCGCGTCACGATCATAGTCGCCGGAGAGACGGCCCGCGCACAGAACTTCTCGCTCGGCGGCTATGCCAAGATGACCAATCCGGAACTGGCAAAGCGCAATGTCGTCTACTTCCCCAATACCACCAGCTGCGGTACGGCGACAGCAACCTCCATACCCTGCCTCTTCTCGGTCTACACGCGCCAACAATACAGCCATCGCAAGGGGCTAGAGACGGAAAACCTGCTCGATGTCCTGACCCATGCCAAGGTCGACGTAACCTGGCTCGACAATGACACGGGCAGCTACAACGTCACCGATCGCGTTTCCTACACCTTTCTGCCGCACTCTGCCGATCCGCGCTTCTGCCAGGACGGCGAGTGCAAGGACGAGATCCTCGTCGACAAGGTCGACGGCTGGCTGGACAAGGTGAAGGGCGACAGCGTACTGGTGCTGCACCAGCTCGGCAGTCACGGCCCCGCCTACTATCAGCGCTACACGGAAGAATTCCGCCGGTTCCGGCCGGATTGCCGCTCCAACGACTTCAGCTCCTGCTCACAGGAGGAAATCACCAACGCCTATGACAATACGATCCTCTATACGGATCACATCGTCGCCATGGTGATCGACAAGCTGAAGCAGCGCTCCGACTCGATATCCGGCTCCGTGCTCTATTTCTCCGATCACGGCGAGTCGCTCGGTGAAAATGGCATCTATCTGCACGGCACGCCCTATTTCATCGCTCCTTCACAGCAGACGCATGTGCCGATGCTGGTATGGATGGCCGACGATCTCGCCAAGACCGCCGGTTTCGACATGGCCTGCCTAGCCAAGCAGGCCGCCGAGGGCACCTACTCTCACGACAACATCTTCCACAGCGTTCTCGGCATGACGGACGTCTCGACGAAGGTCTATGATCCGAAGCTGGATGTTTTCGCGGCCTGTCGCACGCCGTCGAACAAGCTGGCGCTGAACTGATGGACTGGGCAATGTCCGGCAGCCCTTTTTGACGGGCGGCCGGACCATCGGGATCGTTTAAAGATGCTTGGGCGCGCGGATCGTCCGCTCGTTTTCGACATTGCCGGTATTGAGCGTCGTATTGCGCTCGAACAGCACGACTTCGCAGGTCGGCTCGGCGACCGGACAATGCTCCACCCCATGCGGAACGATGATGTATTCGCCAGGGCCAAGGACGATATCGCCGCCATTTTCCTCGCGCAGCTTCATGCGCAGCGTGCCTTTGACGACCAGAAAGAGCTCGTCCTCTTCCTCATGATGGTGCCAATGGAATGCACCTTCCAGCTTGGTGAGCTTGACTTGGAAATCGTTGATATCGCCGCCGATGCGCGGACTCCAAGTCTCATCGAAGGCTGCAAAGGCTTTGGTAAGGTTCACCTTTTTCAGCGCGACCATATGTTTCCTCCTTGATCCAACTGCGCTCAGGTCGAAGCTAATATTGGCGTGACCGCCACCGATCGCAACGCCGGTATTACCGAATACCGCCGGTTACCATCGGCATATCGAATTCTTCGAAGATTTCAGCCGAAACTTTCCGGGTAGTGGATGGTCGGGAGCGGCACTACATGCTGTCTCAACATTATCATTTCGATAGATGACAGGAAAAATCATGACGACAAACAATGTCGAATTCGGCCTGGACACTTTCGGCGATGTGACCTTCGACGATAAGGGCGCACCGCTGCCGCATGCGCAGGTGCTGCGCAATGTCGTCGAGGAAGGCGTCCTTGCCGATCAGCTCGGCATCGACTTCTTCGGCATCGGCGAGCATCACCGCGAGGATTTTGCGGTCTCCTCGCCCGAAACGATCCTGGCCGCCATCGCCAGCCGTACATCGAAAATCCATCTGGGTTCCGCCGTGACGGTGCTAAGCTCGGACGATCCGATCCGCGTGTTCCAGCGCTTCTCCAGCCTGAACGCGGTTTCGGACGGCCGTGCCGAGGTCATCCTAGGCCGTGGCTCGTTTACGGAGTCCTTCCCGCTGTTCGGTTTCGAGCTGTCGCAATACGAGCAGCTCTTCGAGGAAAAGCTCGATCTGTTCGCGGCTCTTCTTAAAAATGAGCCGGTGAACTGGCAGGGCAGCATCCGCCCGCCGTTGCGCAACCAGAAGGTCTTCCCGACCATCGAGAGCGGCCAGCTGAAGACCTGGATCGGCGTCGGCGGCAGCCCGGAATCGGTGGTGCGTGCGGCTCACTATGATCTGCCGCTGATGCTGGCGATCATTGGCGGCAGCCCCTATCGCTTCCAGCCCTATGTCGACCTCTATCACCGCGCCTACGAGCAGCTCGGCAAACCCGTCAAGCCGATCGGCATCCATTCACCCGGCTATGTCGCCGAGACGGACGAGCAGGCGCGCGAGGAGCTGTGGCCCTGCTTCAAGGCGATGCGCGACCGCATCGGCCGCGAGCGCGGCTGGCCGCCCATGACGCGCGCGGAATTCGACAATGAGATCGAAAAGGGCTCGCTCTATGTCGGTTCGCCGGAAACGGTCGCCGCCAAGCTCGCCCCTGTCGTCAAGACGCTCGGCATCAGCCGCTTCCAGCTGAAATACAGCGCCGGTGCACTCGGCCATGACAAGATGTTACGTTGTATCGAACTCTACGGCCAGAAGGTGATCCCGGCGGTGCGCGCCGCTTTGGCGGAATAGTCGCAGCCTGCTCTCCGCGCTTGCCTTTCAACGCGATCAAAAAGGGCGCTTTGCAACGGTGCGAAGCGCCCTTTGTTTTGCGCTGTCATTCTTTTGCAGTAAATGCTACAGATAATATAATTGGTAGCATTCACTACAAAGATCCGATGGCAGAAGCGACACGGAAACCTCGCACTTTCGAAAACCGCGTTCTCGATGTGATGGAAACGCTGACACCGGCCGAGCAACGCATCGCCCATTTCTTCGTCGATCAGAAGCAGGCCGCACTGTTGAATTCGGCCGCCCAGATCGCGCAGCTCGCCGGCAGCAGCGACGCGACGGTCGTCCGCACCGCCCGCGCCCTCGGTTTCGAAAGTCTGTCGACGCTGCGGGCCGCTCTGCTTGAGGAGTTGACCGGAGCGCCATCCCCCGGAATGCGGATGCAACGCACGCTGGCTGAAACGGGCAGCCAGGCCGGCGATGCGCTTCACCATGTCATCGGCATGCACGAGCAGGCTTTGGATGTTCTGCGACGCGAGGAATTTGCCGCAAGCTTCGAACGTTGCGTCGATAGTCTTGCCAAGGCAGCCCGACGTCATGTCTTCGGCATCGGCCCGTCGGGCGCCATGGCAGATTATGCCAGCCTGCAGTTCAACCGCATCGGTCTGCCGACCAATGCGCTCTCGGCAGCGGGCATTGCCCTGGCGGACCGTCTGCTTGGGATAAGCAAAGGCGACGTCGTGCTGATGATGGCTTATGCCCCGCTCTATCGTGAGGTCGAAGTGCTGCTGGAATACGCCGGCAAGTATGAGGTGCCGGTCATCCTCATCAGCGATGATCTCGGCTTACAGATTGCCGACAAGGTGACGGAAGTCCTGCCCGTGCCGCGCAGCAATGCCGGCCACCTCGCCATGCATGGTGGTACTATGGTGTTGATCGAATCCCTGATCGTCGCGCTAGCCGCCAAGAGAAAGGACGCCGCCATCGATAGCCTCGATCAGCTCAGCCAGCTGCGTGGCGCGCTTGATAAATCATGGAGCAAACGCGGCACGAGGAAACGCAAGTGAATGGTAACCAGATCGCCAAGCCGGAGTGTCTCACGTGCGAGTTCATTCGACACATGAGGAACAGCAGTCCGGAAAATACCGTGTGCACTCAAAGCCCTAACCGAATTTTGGGAATCATCTCATGAACAGCCTCACACCCATTCTATCTACGGTGACGGCGTCGTTCCTCGGCTCCTTCGTCGAAGTCGTCGAAGCCTTCACCATCGTCCTTGCTGTCGGCGTCACACGAAGCTGGCGCCCGGCGCTCACAGGTGCCATGCTTGCCCTTGCGGTGCTGGCAGCTCTCGTTCTCATCTTCGGACCGCTGCTGGCGCTGATCCCGATCGAGATCCTGCAGTTCGTCGTCGGCGTTCTCCTCATCCTGTTCGGCATGCGCTGGTTGCGCAAAGCCATTCTCCGCTCGCTCGGCGTCATCGCCCTGCACGACGAGGAAGCAGCCTTCTCGAAGGAGACGGCCGCGCTGCAGGCGCAGTCGACCGATCGCCGCGCCGATTATCTCGCCGGGCTTGCCGCCTTCAAGGCGGTGCTGCTCGAAGGTGTCGAAGTGGTCTTCATCGTCATCGCCGTCGGCGGCGCGCATGGCCTGACACTCTATGCCGGCCTCGGTGCGCTCGCCGCCTTCGTGCTCGTCATGCTGATCGGGCTGATGGTGCATCGCCCGCTCGCCACCGTGCCGGAAAACACCCTCAAATTCGTCGTCGGCCTCATGCTGACAAGCTTCGGCATCTTCTGGACCGGTGAAGGCATTGGCGCGCATTGGCCGGGCGAGGATCTCGCCCTGATCGCCATCTTCGCGATCGTCTCGCTTGCCTCCTACGCCATCATCCGCGGCCTGCGCGGCAATCCAACAGCAAAGGCAGCCCAATGAATGTCCTGCGTATCGCCCTATCCGAGCTTATCGGCATGTTCATCGATGACGGCAGCCTCGCCACGCTCTGCCTCATCCTCATTCTCGTGATTGCCGGAGCGGTGGAGTTTCTCGCCTTGCCACCGCTCGCGGGTGGGTTTCTCCTATTGGTCGGCTGCCTCGCCATTCTGCTCTACAGCGTTCGCCGCGCCGTGAAACGATGAGATTCACAACCCTCTGCAAGAGCTTGGATTTGCAGAGGGTTGTCGGGTCAGCTGCCAATCCGCTTTAGCTCTCGACAGACGCTTTCGCAGATGCGAAGAATTTCGCACGGCAAATGCAAAGGAGAAACGGCATGAGCAGCGCCTATCCCGAAGTCTATTTGGTACGCCACGGACAGACGGAGTGGAGCCTCTCCGGCCGGCATACCGGCCGCACCGATATTCCCCTGACCGCTGCCGGCGAGGAAGCTGCCCGCAAGCTCGCCGCTCGCCTACCCCAGATCGATTTCGCCGCCGTCTGGTCCAGCCCGTCGCAGCGCGCACAAAACACCTGCGCGCTGGCCGGCTTCGGTGACCGCCGCGTCGTCAAGGAGGATCTGGCGGAGTGGGATTACGGCGCCTATGAGGGTATCACCACCAAGGCGATCCTTGCCGAACGTCCCGGCTGGCAAGTCTTCCGCGACGGCTGCCCGAATGGAGAAACAGCCGCCGATGTCGGCGCGCGTGCCGATCGGATCATCGGGGAACTTCGGGGTATTGAAGGCTCTATCCTGATCTTTTCCAGCGCCCATTTCCTGCGGGTCTTCGCCGCCCGCTGGGTTGGCCTGCAGCCGGAAGGCGGTGAGCATTTCATCCTCGACACCACGAGCATCAGCGTGCTTGGCTACGAGCATGATCTGACCGAGCCGGTCATCCGCCGCTGGAACGAAATCTGACGGCCTGCGCCTGCCCGCCAATCTCCACAAACGCTTCGAGCGGCCCAAGGCCGCTCGATGTCTTTTAGAAAATCAGCCTTCCGCTGCTTACCAAGGCTTGAGGCCCAACAGCTTTTCACCGAGCGGCGTCAATTTGGCCGTCGTCGCATTGTGCTTTTCCCATTCGCGAGGATCGCCCGGAAAGGCGTCGCGCTTCGGGGAATCCAGTTCCCTCCACAGGCGGATCCGTTCCTCGCGCTCGGCGATATTGTCGTATTCCGCCGGATGCATGGAGATATATTGCGCCATGCGAACGCGGTTCTCCGAATGGTTCGGACGAACGCCGTGCGCGAGCAGCGAGTTGAAGATCATCAGGTCGCCGGGCTCCATCTCGATATTGACGACCGAGAGACCCGTCATGTCAGGATGCATAGGATCGCGATCCGCCGGCTGCGTCTTTTCCCATTCCTCGAAATGCTCGAAGAGTTCCGGCACGCACTGGAATCCGCCGACATCGCCATCCTGTTTCTTCAGACTCAGGACACCCTGAACGCCGATCGGCAGCGGCCGGATCGAAGTATCGACATCCCAATGGATGAAGCCGTTCGGGTTGCCTTTCACCTTCTTCGGCGGGTTGAGATTGGCGCGATCGATGGTGACCCAAAGGTCTTCGCGATCCCAGATGTCGACGAAGACATCGTAGATCCGCTTTTCCATTCGGTTATCCCAGAGATACTGGTGATTATAGATCTCCAGCATGCCGGTATTGTTGAGCTCCTTCATCTTGTGCTCGCGCCGCTGTGGCGCATACCAGGTGGAGGGGTCGTTCGGATCCTTCTCGTCAAAACGCCACAAAAGCTCGACAAGCCGCTCGACATTCGCAGCCGGCACAGCCTGCCGCACGATCACATAGCCTTTCGTGATCCAGTGCTGCCAATCGTCCTTCGACAGCACTCTGAGCGGCAATGTCTTCTGAATATCCTTCAATTGCGTGGTGACCGCTGATGCGGTCGGGTGCGCGTCTCGTTTCAAGGCAGGCTGCATCGGTTTCCTCCATATCGCTGGCCCCTTTGGTTTCGGGTGACAGGGAAGATGTAGCTTCCATCGGCGAGGCAATGTTGCCCGGCTCTGGCCAAATCTGATACTATTCTGGCTTATATCTCACTATGGACGCCCAATGAGGCCTTATCTCGAAGTTTTACCCCGTTCGCCGGAAGCATCCTGGAGCATGCTGAACCGCAGGCTTGACGACTGCATTCCGTTCCAATGGCATCATCATCCGGAATTCGAACTGACGCTGACGCTGAATTCCATCGGCCAGCGCTTCATCGGCGACCATAGCGGCGACTATGGTGACGGCGATCTCGTTCTCGTCGGCCCCAATCTGCCGCATAGCTGGGTTTCGCGCGCCAAGATCGAGGAAGAAAAGCCGCATATTGCCTTGGTTCTTTGGTTCAATCGCGACTGGCTCTTGCAGATGACGGGGGGCGCTATCGAATTCCGGTCGATCGAAACGATACTGCAGCGTGGAGATAATGGCCTCCGCTTTTCGCAGACAACCTCCACCGCCGTTCGTCCCGCCTTCGAAACCATTTTCGAAAAGCCGCCCGTCGAGCGCCTTCTGGCTTTGCTCGGCATTCTGGTGAAAGTCGCGGAAGACCGGCAGGCGACGCCGCTTGCAAGCGCGCCGGCGCAGGCACCGGACCTGAAGGAAAGCCGCGAGCGCATCGACCGCGTACTGACGCATATGCATCTTCATTATGCCCGCGCGATCAGCCTCGATGAGCTGGCCGATATCGCGGCGCTCAGCGTCTCCGGCCTGCACCGCATGTTTCGCCGCCATACCGGCGGGACGATATCGGATTACCTGATGCGCATGCGCATCGGCGATGCCTGTGCCCGCCTCTCTTCCACGGATCAGGCCATCCACCATATCAGCGATGCCGTCGGCTATGCCTCGCTTGCCAATTTCAACAGGCAGTTCAGGGCGCTGAAAGGCGTGACACCGCGCGAGTATCGGGCGATGTTCCTCAGGCGCTGAGAAGCGCCACTTCGAGCAGCCTCGCAATTTTCGCCGCCGCCGCATCCGCCGCGGACGCCTCCATGCGGGCAATGCCGAGCAGCAGCCCGGGTCGCGCGGAGCCGAGATACAGCGCCGATATCGGCCGCACAGCAAAGCCATTGGCATTGATGATCCGGGCGACGGCGATATCATCGGTCTCTGCATCGCGGAACCAGCTGGCAAGCTGCAACCCGCCGCCACCAGCTCCGACTTGGAGTTCAGCGCCGCAATGGCGACTAAGCGCCTCGACGGTTGCTGCCATGCGTTCCGCATAAATACCGTTCATATGCCTCAGATGCGCACGAAACCGCCCCTCACGCATGAAATCGGCAAGGGCGGCCTGGATGTGGACGGGCACGATGGCGCCTCTCAGCCGTTGAGCCGCTTCGGTCGCCGCCAGAAGCCGTGAGGGAATGACGGCATAAGCGACGCGCAGACCAGGCGCGAGCGTCTTCGAGAAGGTGCCGATATAAGCGACCACCTCGCCGTGATCGATGCCTTGCAGGGCGGCAATCGGGCGCGACGCATATTGAAATTCGCTGTCATAATCGTCTTCCAGCACGATCGCACCATTAGCGCGGGCAAACTCCAGCAAAGCGAGACGGCGCGGCAGGCTCATGGTGGCGCCGGTCGGATATTGATGCGAGGGCGTGACATAGATCAGCCGCGGCGATGGCCCGGCCCCTTGCGCGATATCGATGCCCTCGGCATCGCAGGGCACCGGCACGAGGCTCGCCCCGGCCATGCGCAGAATTGCTTGCGCGCTGGCATAGCCGGGGTCCTCCATCCAGACGACATCACCCGGATGATCCGGTTGAAGCAACACACTCGCAAGCAGCCCGATCGCCGCCCCCGTCGATGGCACGATCACGATCTGCTCGGGACGCGCAACCACGCCGCGCGTCGCCGAGATATGCTCAAGGATCGCCTCGCGCAATTCGCGAACGCCGCCATGATCGCTGTAGCCGAGATCATGCACCCGCAATGAACGACCGCGGGCGCCGAGACAACGCGCCCAGGCGGCATGGGGAAAGCTGAAGACATCAGGCACCCCCGGCTCGAACAAGCCTCCCCTTTTGAATTCCGTAACCCGTGGCAGATTTGGCGGCGGCGGTGCGACCTGACCCGGCATTGGCGTCGCCGGGAACGCTGCAACGCGTGTCGCCGCACCCGATGCCGAGCGCAGGTAGCCTTCAGCCTTGAGCCGATCATAGGCATTGACCACGGTCGACCGCGCAACGCCGAGCGAGACGGCCATCGCCCGCGTCGACGGCACGCGCTGCCCTGCGGGCATCTGACCACGAAGAATGCGGTCGCGCATCAGGCGATAGACTTGCCCTTCCAGATCGCCCGAAATCCGGTCCAGTGCCGGCCACTGCGCCACCTCTGTCATGAAACCTCAACTGGTCTGCTAAAAATCAAAAAACTGGCCGTTTATAGCCTACCTCTTTGCTGACACAGATCAACGCCCGATCTGTGAGGAAGACATGGCCGATCACTATCCACCTAATAGCGCCACCTACCCGACCACCGAGCGTACTCGCGTGCGGCGCAGCCCGAAGCGTGGCAGTCACGCTCATGCCGATGTCCACGCCATTCTGGATGCGGCTCCGCTCTGTCATGTCGGTTATATCATCAACGGCGCCCCCTATGTGACACCGACCCTGCATTGGCGCGAGGGCGACTACATCTATTGGCACGGCTCATCCGCCAGCCGCTTCCTGCGCGCTGCTGAGGACATGCCGGTCTGCCTGACCTGCAGCATGATCGATGGCTATGTGCTCGCCCGCTCGGCTTTTAACCATTCCGTCAACTATCGCTCAGCCATGGTCTTCGGCACGGCTCGGCTGGTCGACGACATCGAGGAAAAGACGGATGCACTGCGTCGCTTCGTCGAAGACCTGTTCCCCGGCCGCTGGGACAGCCTCAGGCCGATGACAAAGCAGGAGGTCAAGGCGACTTCGGTGATGCGAATGAAAATCGACGAGGCCTCGGCTAAAATCCGCAACGGCCCGCCCGGCGACATGGACGAGGCAGATCATCCCGTCTGGGCCGGCATCCTGCCCATCGAAAGCCGCCTTTTGCCGCCGCAACCGGCGCCGGGCATGCCAGACGGGATAGAGCTGCCACAATCCCTCGCAGACCTGATACAATCGGGCCGGCTTCGCTGAACCGCATTTGATGACCAAGGACTTTGATATGGATCTCACGAACTGGAAGGGCGTCGCCCGCCCCGAGCGCATTACCCTTGAAGGCCGCTACACCCGGATCGAGCCGCTCGAGCCGGCCAGACACGGCGAGGACCTTTACGCTTCTGCTCGAGCCCCCGGCGCCGAAGATCGTTTCCGCTACCTTTTCGAAGACGCGCCGGCCAATCACGCCGCCTTCTCTCCCTGGCTCGAGAAAGCCGCTTCCGGCACCGATCCGCTCTTCTTCGCGACGATCGACAAGCGCACGGGACGCGCCGAGGGCCGGCAGGCTCTGATGCGCATCGACAACACGCATGGCGTTATCGAGATCGGCAGTATCCTCTGGGGACCCGCCATCGCGCGCAGCCGCGTGACGACCGAAACGCTCTATCTGTTTGCATCATACGTTTTCGATACCCTTGGCTATCGTCGCTTCGAATGGAAGTGCAATAATCTCAATGAGCCGTCGAAGCGAGCAGCCGAACGCTTTGGTTTCGTTTTCGAAGGCATCTTCCGCCAGCACATGGTCGCGAAGGGCAAGAACCGTGACACCGCCTGGTTTGCCATGATCGACGCCGACTGGCTGCGGCTGAAGGCCGGCTACGAACGCTGGCTGGCCTTGGAGAACTTCGATGAGGCTGGCCAGCAGAAGACCAAGCTGACGTTCGCATAAAGCAGCCTGTGCCAACCCCGGCTATAGAAGCTTGCGAAAATAAACCACGCGCCTGGTTTCGATAAAGCCGAGCGCCGCATGGAAGGCATGGCTCGCAAGATTGTCGATCAGCGCATCCGAGGCGAACTCCGTGCAACCGGCGGCCCGATCCCACGTACCAACTGCATCGCAGAGCGCCCGCGCCACCCCTCCGCGCCGATGTTCAGGGCGCACATAGATGCCTTCGAGGAAGAGAACCGGTGACGTCTTGCAGCCATTGACGTAATCGTGCCGCAATGTCGCTTCAGCAAAACCGGCGACATGACCGGCAGAATCGATCGCAAGATACGCAACAGCATTTTCATTGGCGCGAAATTGTGCCAGCTCCGCGCGATGATGTTCGTACGAACTATCTGGCCAAAGCTTGGCGCGCAATCGCGTCCACTCCTCCAGATATTCGTCTGCTGCCTGCTCTATCCGCATGTTTCGATCTCCTGTCCAACTACCTGTTGCTGGCGAACGGAAAAATTTCGCTTTCGACTCCACAATCATCGCGCTACATATCCCGCATACTCACGCGTAAATTTTTCGCTGATCAGAATCTGAGGATGATGGAATGACATTTCAAAGCAGTTCGCGTCTTTACGCTGCTGTTTCCTCCCTGCTGTGGCCCGCCATCTTCTGTGCCGGATTGACCGGTGCATATTTCGCCTTCGAATCGAATATGCATCTGCTCTGGTTCAACGTCGTCTATCTGTCGACAGTGGCGGTGATTGCCCTCTTCGAGCGACTGATGCCTTACGAGAAGACCTGGCAGAAGCGCGATGGTGAGACGTTCAACGATATTGCCCACACGCTGCTGAACAAGGGGGGCGTACAGATCGCCGCTGCGATCGGCACCTCCTTCCCGATGGCGGTCGCGACGGTCGCGCAGCCGGCGTTGAGCTACCATTCGCATTTCTGGCCGGATCAATGGCCCATGGCGTTCCAGGTAGTACTCGGCCTCGTCATTGCGGAGTTCGGCCTCTATATGGCGCATCGCCTGGCGCATGAGCATCTGTCGCTCTGGCGCTTTCATGCGCTACATCACAGCGTCGAACGGCTATGGGTCATCAACACAGGCCGTTTTCACGTCATCGATACGCTGTTCAAGATCGCGCTCGGTCAAATTCCGCTCTATCTGCTCGGCGCGCCGTTGCCTGTCTTCCTCTGGATCGGAGCGGTTACGGCTTTCATCGGTCTGCTCACGCATTGTAACGTCGACATGCGCACCGGCCCGCTCGACCTCATATTTTCGACTCCACGCCTCCATCGCTGGCATCATTCCAAGATTCTTGCCGAGGGAAATACGAATTATGGGGAAAACCTCGTGATCTGGGATCAGCTTCTCGGCACTTTCTACAACCCGCCACGTCCGTCCTCGACCGATATCGGCATCACCGGCAAGGTGGCCAAGGGTTTCCTCGCTCAGCTCATCCAACCCTTCTCCCGAAAAGGCCGCAGGGAAATTATCGGCAAGAAGCCCAAAGAGCTGATTCTCAAGGAAGAACAGGCCGCAAAGGCCGCCGCCGAAAGACAACGTGCCGCCGCCTCGATGCGCAAATCAGGCTGACGAGATGCACGAAAGGCGCACCCGTTTCGCGTTTGGGCGGGTGCATTGTCGCGCATGCCTTGTGAACAGAAACATCGTGAAAAATTGCAGCCCCGCAATATACGTATTTCGGTTTCAAACCGAGAAGATCTTGTCATTTAACGTGTATTGAAAAAGGCAGGCTGGGGGTTTACCTAACTCCCAGCATTTATTTGAGACGAAAGATCAGGAAAATCATTGAGATGGAAGGGAGGTTTGCAACAGAATACCTTAAGCAACTTCACAGAATATTTTTCATTTCCAGAGAAATAGACCGGCTCGAGCGAGAATTCATCAAGCAGGGCATAGCACATTTTCACGTTTCCGGCGCCGGCCACGAGTCCACAGCGCTTCTCAACGAATTCCTTCAGGACGACGACTGGCTGCATCTCCATTATCGCGACAAGGCCCTGATGCTGGCGCGCGGCATGCCCATTCGTGAGTTCTTTTCCAGTCTGCTTGCGACAGCCAATTCTCATTCCGCCGGCCGGCAGATGAGTGCGCATCTGTCTTCCCGCGCGCTCAACATCACGTCGATCGTCGGCCCCGTCGGCAACAATGCCCTGCACGCCGTCGGCGTCGCGGCATCCCTGAAGCACAGGCCCGGCATGCCGATCGCCATCTGTTGTGTCGGCGATGGCACCACGCAGCAGGGCGAATTCCTCGAAGCGGTCGCCGAGGCCGTGCGCAGCCAATATCCCGTCGTCTTCGTCATCGAGGACAACAGCTTCTCCATCTCGACCCGCACAAGCAAACAGACTTTCTTCGATCTGCCCGCCGGCCCCTCCTCCTCTTTCTACGGCATCGATATCATCCGCACGGATGGCGACGATCTCACCGCATCGCGCGACGCTTTCCGCAAGGCCGTCCGTCACAGCCGCAACAACCGCACGCCAAGCATCGTGCTTTTGAATGTCGAGCGCCTTTCCGACCACACCAATGCCGACGATCAGAAGACCTATCGCACCCTGCTCGAAATCGAGGCGGGCTCCTCGCGCGACCCGCTGCCAAATCTGCGGGCGATGCTGCAGAAGGCCGGCATCGATGCCGATGCTCTACAAAAGATCGAACGGGAATTGATTGCGGAAGTGCAGGCGGAAGCCGCCCTTGCCCGCAAGGAAGACGCCCCGAAGGTTGAGCCGGAAGCCAAAGCTCCCTACCCCGCTTCCTTCGATAAGAAGGCAGAATATCGCGGCAACGAGAATGCTTCGACGCTGACGATGCGCGAGGCGCTGAATGTCGTTCTCGACAAGCAGCTGGCCGCCAACCCCGAAGTCGTCCTATTCGGGCAGGATATTGAAGATCCGAAAGGCGACGTTTTCGGCGTCACCCGCGGCCTCAGCACGAAATATCCCGACCGCGTTCGCAACGCCGCCCTCACCGAATCGACAATCGTCGGCACCGCCGTTGGCCGCTCGCTGGCCGGCCAGCGCCCCGTCGCCTTCCTGCAATTCGCCGATTTCCTGCCGCTGGCCTATAATCAGATCGTCTCGGAAATGGGCAGCATGTTCTGGCGCAGCAATGGCGCCTGGGAAGCACCCGTCATCCTGATGGTGAGCTGCGGCGGCTATAAGCCCGGCCTTGGCCCGTTCCACGCCCAGAGCTTCGAGGGGATGCTGGCGCACACACCGGGCATCGACGTCGTCATGCCCTCCAGCGCCGGCGATGCGGCCGGTCTGCTGAATGCTGCCTTCGAGTCGCGGCGCCCCACGGTTTTCCTTTATCCGAAGGCCGTGCTCAATAATTCCGACGGCCGCACCTCCGAGGATATCGACAAGCATTTCGTCCATCCCGGCCTGTCGCGCCATGTCGCCCGTGGCCGCGACATCACGCTCGTCAGCTACGGCAACACGGTTTCGCTCTGCGCCAATGCTGCAAGCGCCTTCGAGGCACAGGGCTTCTCCGTCGAGGTGATCGATCTGCGCTCGATCTCACCCTGGGACGAGAAGGAAGTGCTGGCGAGCGCACGGCGCACCCGCCGCCTGATCGTCGTCCATGAGGACAATCGCACCGTTGGCATGGGCGCGGAAATCATCGCGACCGTCACCGAAAAGACCGATGTGCCGGTCGTCGTGCGCAGGCTGGCCCGCTCGGACGCTCACATTCCCTTTAACTTCCGCAATCAGCTCGAGACACTGCCCTCCTATCGCAAGCTGGTCGATCTGATGGCCGAAGTCCTCGAATGCGAAGTGACCTGGCACGAAGAGGACGACAGCGGCCCGACGGCGGCGATCAAGGCAATCGGCTCCGGCCCCGCCGACGAGAACGTCCTCGTGACCGATATGCTCGTCAAGCCCGGCGACAAGATCGAAGTCGGCCAGCTCGTTGCCGTCGTCGAGGCGACGAAAGCCTCGGTCGAAATCTGCGCCAATATCGGCGGTGTCGTGCAGGAAGTCTTCGCCAAGATCGGCGATCAGATCGCCACGGACAGCCCGCTTCTGACCGTCGACGCCAACCGTGATCTCAGCGAACAGAATTTTGCGCTGGCCTCCGAGATCCAGAACAAATTCGTGCTGCGGCGGCTGAAGTCGCATGTCATCCCGACGCTGCGCCGCCATACCGGCAGCTTCTCGGAAGTCGTCATCAACGGCATTGGCATCGCGACCGGCGCCCGCCGCGTCACCAACGAAGAGATCATCCATAATTGGCCGAACCGCCGCGCTGACGAGATTCTGGCGCTGACGGGCATCAAGAGCCGCTTCTGGGTCGGCCCTGAAGAGGGCACGCTGAGCCTTGCCGCCAAGGCGACGCGCGATCTTCTCAAGCAGAACCAGATGTCGATCCACGATGTCGACCTGGTGATCGCCGCCACGGGCACGCCTGACATCGCCACGCCGTCGCTCGCAAGCCGCGTCGCGGTTGCCGTCGCCGAAGACGGTGTGCGGCCGTCGCTGGCCGCCTATGACATGGGTGCCGCTTGCTCCGGCTATCTCTACGCCCTGCAGCAGGCCTATGATTTCATCGCCCAGCAGAACGACGCCAAGGTGCTCATCATCACCTCGGAAGTTCTGTCGCCGCTGCTCGACATGAACGATTTCTCCACCGCGATCCTGTTCGGCGATGCCGCAACCGCCAGCCTCGTGACCAGCCGCGACATGGCGCGCAACCCGCTCTTCACCGCAAGCCGCCCGATCGTCAGCGGCCGGCCGGAACCGGGCGATCTACTCTATGTTCCGCTGCCGGATGATGGCGTCATTGCCATGAACGGCCGCTCGGTCTTCACCGAGGCCGTGCATTCGATGACCCGCTCGATCGAAAACGCCTGTGTCGATGCCGGCATCGAACTTGCCAATCTCGATCTGCTGGTGCCGCACCAGGCCAACCAGCGTATCATCGACACCATCGCCAAGCGCAGCGGCCGCCCGGCCCTCAGCGTCATCGAAACCTATGGCAACACCAGCTCATCAAGCATTCCACTCGCCATGCTGCATGTCGCCAACGAATATTCCGAGCCGCTCAATCTCGGCCTCGTGGCCTTCGGCGGCGGCATGACGGCGGGCGCGGCAATCGTCAGAACCGTGAAGTAATCGTCAAACGGTTGCAGGACCAAAAGAAGACCCCGAAATCCTTGAGGATTCCGGGGTTTTCTGTTGGGCAACTCCAGGAAAAGCGCACAGCGGTTTCCATCCGGAATTTGCTGGGAAACAAAGAGGTAGCGCGGTCCAAGGTTTCCGTGAAAAGCCGAACCGCTCCGCATCCACCAACCGGCCCGGTCAGGGCTTCGGGCGGTTTCTGAACGCCTCGGCTTCGGCGTAGAATTTCTTTTCCCATTCCTTGTGATTGTCGAGGCCTTCCTTGATGAAAGGTGTGAAGATCGCGAGGTTCATCAGGGCCCAATTGACGATGCGGGCCGGGAACTTCAGCGGCTTGACGAAATCGACGAAGAGCACCACGCGGGTCTTATCGGTATGGTTCCAGGCTTCATGCTCATAGGCATCGTCGAAGATCAGCGCTTTGCCTTCCTGCCAATGGCATACCTGCCTGTCGACGCGGATGGCGAGCTTCTCGTTTGGCTCCGGCACGATGAGGCCGAGATGCAGGCGCAGCACGCCGTTATAGGGGCCGCGATGGGCGGGAAGATGCTTGCCCGGCTCGAAGATCGAGAACATCGCCGTCGTCAGGCCTGGGATCTTCTGCACGGCCGCCCAGGTATTCGGGCACGCCTTGATGTTCTGCTCCGATTTCACCCCGAAGCCGAGGAGGAAGAAGGTCTTCCAACGCGTATCGGTGGAAATGGTCTTCACGTCGGTGGAGATGTCCTGGAAGGTCGGTAGCTCGCTCTGGCGCAGCAGCACCTTTTCGAGCTCGGCGCGGATCGCCGGATAATCCTTCTCGATCTCGGCCGCCCAGGGGAAAGTCGCGGTGTCATAGACGGGCGGATTGCCGAGCTTGGCATATTTCAGATTGAGGCGTTCTGCCCAGGCGACGATGCCCATGAAAAAGCGCGTCATGGCGCTGGCGCGGTCCATCGGCGCAATGCCAGCGGTGCCAAAGGTCTGTTCGGGAGCGGGAGATTGGTTGGAAGTGGGAGCAGGTGCGCTCAAGGGACTCTCCGTCATGTCTGTCTTTTGGGGCGGTGCAGTCCAGGAGGAGAAATCTTTGCCCGGGGATTCTGCATTGCGAATCCCGACGCGAGAACAGGCTTGTCATTGGGAATGCCTGCCTGCTCTTTCCTGATCGACGCCCGACTCCTTGTGTTATGCGGTGATCTTAATAGGCGATTATATGAGTTGATTGGTCGAATTTCGCAAGAGAGTCCCTTCGCAACGAGCGGTGGTTTATCCGAGAAGGAATCTCCGGCGATTCTCGAGAGGGATTCACCCCAGAACCGGCAAAAATGCGGCGAAATCCGCCGGCCTCCAATCACTAGGCAGTTTGAGCCTGAATTATTAGCCGGACAATTGCAAGTCCCGCCATCAGAGCGCCGATCGACAGGAAAACGGATAGGGCGACATAGGCGATGGACGGCATCCACTGGCCGCGCTCCCAAAGCAAGACACTCTCCAGCGCAAAGGTCGAAAACGTCGTGAAACCGCCCAGAACGCCGGTTGTGAGAAACAGTCGCACCTCCTGCGACATACCGCCGCGAAAAGCGAAATATTCCGTCAACAGCCCCATGACGAAGGCCCCGAGGATATTGATGATGAGGGTGCCGAACGGAAACTCGACACCGACCGCACGCGCGGCGAGTTCATTCACGCCGAGACGGAATGCACCGCCGAGTCCGGCACCGAGAAAAACAATAAGATAGATCACGGCAATCTCCCGCTGTGTTTAATGATCATCATTCGCAACATGCCCGATCGAAAGACCCGAATTGGCGCCGCCGCGATATCGGCTATCGCAAATGCCGACGCCAAGATCCGCTCGCCAACCCGGCCGCCCCTAGGCCAGTTAAGGTGGTGACTGCAAAAACTGCATGGAATAACGGCAAGAAAACAGGACACGACTCTACCCCTTCGCCCTTCAGGCGCGTTGAGTAGGAGTCATCAGCTTCCCTGGGAAAATCAGAGCAGCGGTTCGGCCACGATGGCCCGGCAGAAATCCATTACCGTTGAATTTCCAATACAGAAACAGGCCCGTCGCTGTCAATGCGCTGCAGCAAAAGCGGTCGCGTCCATCATATCGCTCTGGCGATCATCTCGATCGGCGCGAGCAGGCCGCCTTCAACCGACATGTTGACGTTGCCGATTCGCTCCCCTGCCCGCGGTCCCATCAGCGTCCGGACCCCCTGGTCTCGCAGCTCGCCCGCAGCGGCCCTGGCGCGCGCTTCGTGAGCCAGCCGGATCGCGAGAGCGCTGCGATCCTGTTCCAGCTCCACCACGAAGCCGGCTTCGTCGAGCAGATTTCGATAGGTGTCGGGAGAACAGACGAAACTCGTCTCCGGCTCCATCGCCCAGGGCATCGGATAGGGCAGCGCTCCCTCCCGCATCTGCATGATTTCATAGAGACCGAAACTGCCGCCCGGCTTGAGAATGCGCCGAATTTCGGAAAACAGTCTCGCCTTGTCCTCGATGTTCATGCCGACATGAATGAGCGTCGCCCGATCGAAGCCGCCGCTCTCGAGGGGCAACGCCAAAGCGCTCCCCTGCTGAAAGGAGACTTGCTCCGTCAGGCCGCAGCGAGCCGTGAGCGAATTGGCGACTTGAACGAATTCCTCGGTAAGATCGACGCCCGATACGAGGCATCCGTAGGAGTCGGCAAAATGGCGGGCCGGCCCGCCGAGCCCCGATCCGATATCGGCAACCCGTAAGCCGGCGGAAAGATCGAGATCCCGTGCGAAATCCACCGTTGCGGCATGTCGCCCCAAATGGAATTCATCGACACCAGCCAGGTCGCGGATGCGCAGGTTTTCGATATCCGCGCCATCGGCGGCAAGCGTTTGCAGGATCGCCGTTTCCAGCGATCCATGCGTATAGTGGCTGGCAACTTTTTCCTCGGTAGACATGCATGCACTCCCAAGGCTTTGCCTGAAGATGGTCTCAAGGATTAGACCTTCAGTTCGCGCCGTTCGACTTCAGTCACCATGGCAAGATCCAGCACGCGCTGCAAGTTGGCCGCGTGGCGGAAGCTTGGGTCCTGGCTACTGCCGGTCATGACAGCCTCGGCAAAGCGCTGATAGTTGGTCGGCACCGGCGGTACTTCGAGGACACGCCACGTCGCCGTTTCCGTATCATCGCCAAGGCAGCCGCGCAATTCCGAGCCGTTCGGGCTGTGGGATACTTCGAGGCCGCCGCGCTCGCCATAGATGCGCAGCTTCAGCTCGTTCAGATGGCCCGTTGCCCAGCGGCTCGCGTGCACGACGCCGAGAGCACCGTTGGCGAAATCGACCGACATCGAGAAACTGTCGTTCGCGTCGAGCGTATATTCGCCGATACGTTCGCCAGGTGCCTTGGCAAAGGTCTTCAGGCGCGCGAAGACGTGATCGATATCGGTCGCGGCGCCATAGGCGGCGAAGTCGAGGATATGGATGCCGATATCGCCGAGAACGCCGTTCGAACCATGCCCGGTCGACAGACGCCATAGCCACTTGGACTCGCTGCGCCAGTCGCCCCAGGCCTTGGAGACGAGCCAGCTCTGCAGGTAGGACGCCTCCACATGCTTGACCGTGCCGATCTCGCCCGAGATCACCATCTCGCGCGCCTTCTGCAGCTGCGCGACATTGCGATAGGTCAGGTTGACCATGTTGACGACCCCAGCCCTTTCGGCGGCTTCCGTCATCTCGAGCGCTTTTTCATAATTCTCCGCGAGCGGCTTCTCGCAGAGAACGTGCTTGCCCGCGGCAAGCAGCGGAAGCGTCGTCGGATTATGAGCCTTGTCCGGCGTGACGTTGGTCACCGAATCAAACTCACCCCAGGCCAGCGCCTCGTCCAAAGACAAAAAGCGCTTCTTGATATCGAACGTATCGCAGAAGGCGGTGAGCCTCGTCGCATCCGTATCGACGGCGCCGACGATTTCGACGCCAGGAATGCGGGCGAAATGCTCCACATGGTTCTTCGCCATGCCGCCCGTGCCAACTACTATGAGACGCATCTGATACCTCAGCGATAACCGGCTTCGCCGGCCTGGTGCAGTTTCGGGCCGCGTTCGACGATCGGCTCCAGTGCCTTTTCGACCGGCACATTTGGCGCATCATGGATGCTGGCCTGGGTGCCGAGCGGGTTATAGGCCCATTTCACGGAATTGATCAGAACCTTCTGAACCGTACCGTTATGATAGGTCGGATAGGTCTCGTGACCGGGACGGAAATAGAAGATGTTGCCGGCGCCGCGGCGCCAGGTCATGCCCGAGCGGAAGACTTCGCCGCCCTGGAACCAGGAGATGAACACAGTTTCCAGGGGCTCCGGAACGGAGAACTGCTCGCCGTACATTTCCTCATTCTCCAGCTCGAAATGCTCACCGAGGCCAGCTGCGATCGGGTGGCGGGGATTGATGACCCAGAGGCGCTCACGCTCACCGGCTTCGCGCCACTTCAGCGCGCAGGGCGTACCCATCAGGCGCTTGAAGACCTTGGAGAAATGGCCCGAATGCAGCACGATGAGGCCCATGCCTTCCCACACACGCTTTGCCACGCGCTCGACGATTTCGTCCTTGACGGCGCCGTGGTCCTTGTGCCCCCACCACAGAAGGACGTCGGTGTCTTTCAGGCGGGCTTCGCTGAGACCATGCTCCGGCTCCTGCAACGTTGCAGTGGTAGCCTCGATGCCTGCATCGGCATTCAGCGCCTTGGCGATGGTGTTATGCATGCCTTCCGGATAGATCTCGGCGACGACCTTGCTTGTTTGCTCATGAATGTTCTCGCCCCAAACGACGGCACGAATAGTCATTACGGTACTCCTCTAATACCATTAGGATTGAATAGGTTATGCGATCCAAAGCGCTTTGGAAAAGCGCCGTATTTCAAGCCTCCATCAGCCTATCCAGCGCAAGACATAATGCGTTCAAAGCGATTTGACAAAGCCAAAAACAACCATGAACAACACCTCTGTTTTCAGTGCGACACGGATTTTGAAAAGAGGTTCACGACGAGCACGCCGACGATGATCAATGCGAGACCGATGATCGCGGCGAGATCGAGTTTCTGCCGGAAAAGCACCACGCCCACCATCGAAATCAGCACGATGCCAAGCGCGCTCCAGATGGCGTAGGCGATGCCCACCGGGATGACCCGCAACGTTACCGAAAGGCAATAGAACGCTGCCGCGTAGCAGACCACGAGAACGACCGTCGGGCCGAGGCGCGTAAACTGCTGCGACATCTGCAATGCCGTCGTGCCGATCACTTCAAGCACGATCGCGACCAGCAGCATTGCATAGACCGATGCGTTCGCCATTCCATTATCTCCGATAGGGCTAGAGCTGAGTGAGCTCGATCAGCCGGTCGATTAGCCTTTGACGGGCACTCTCGTCCATGTCGTGGCTGCCGAGCAGGTCGGCAAGCCAGATCCCGTCGGCCGCCAATCTGACGATTGCCGCGTCCACCGAGGAGTCCGTGCCGACATATTCCTCGCTGCGCTCGCGCACCCACTGATGCCACCGCTGCCGCAATTGCGGCTCGGTGAGCAGCACCATCGTCACCTGTGCCCAATCCTTGGTGCCCTGCGGCTGATCGCGCAGCGCCAGACAGGCATGCAGGTAACCGCGGGTAAAGCGGCCGTGCGGCAGCGGATCGGCGCGCATCGCCTCCTCAATCGCAGCGTCCAGCCGTTCCAGCAGGCTGTCGAACAGTGCTTCCAGAAGCATGTTCTTGCTGGGGAAGTGATGCAGCAAGCCGCCCTTGCTGACACCGGAAGCGCCGGAAACGGCATCCAGCGTCACCGCCGTCATCCCCTTTTCGGAAGCAAGCCGCGCCGCCACCTCCAGCAACTGCTGGCGGACGAACAAGGGCTGCTTCTTTCTATGGTGGGCGGTGGACATGGCGACATAACATACCAGTTGGACGGTTTCGTCAACGCTCTAATCGGCAGTGTCTAGGCCTAATTGCTTGTGGATGATCTCGTGTTGTTTCCTCCTCAGTTTACGGAATGATGTGCCGCATCCTTCTCGTCGAAGATGCTGACCTTGGTTGCCTCCACAGCGAAGGCGATCGGCGAGCCGGTCGTAATCGTCGTCATGCCGGGATCCGTGCCGATGATCTTCGATCCATCCTTGAGCCGGACATGAACGAGCGAACGGTCGCCCAGGCGCTCCACAGTCTCGACCTGGCCGCCGATATCACCCTTCTCTGCCGTCGTCACGACCAGATGCTCCGGGCGGATTCCGAGCGTCAGCCCGGAATTCGCAAGGCCGTTAAGCGCGATAGCGGTTTTGATGACCGAGCCATCCGGCAAGGTCGCCGTTGCCAGCCCGCCCGCTTCATCCAGGCCGGCTATGTTGATAAAGTTCATGCCGGGCGAGCCGACGAACTGGGCGACATAGCGCGTCGCCGGGCGCGTGTAGATCTCGACGGGGGTTGCCACCTGCTCGATCTTCTTGTTGTTGAGCAACACGATGCGGTCGGCGAGGGTCATCGCTTCCACCTGGTCGTGCGTCACAAACACCATCGTCGCGCCCAACCGCTCATGCAGCTGCGCCAGTTCCACGCGCGTACGTGTGCGTAGGCCGGCATCGAGGTTGGAAAGCGGCTCGTCGAAAAGGAAGACGTCAGGCTCGCGCACGATGGCGCGGCCGATCGCGACGCGCTGGCGCTGACCGCCGGAGAGTGCCGAGGGTTTGCGATCCAATAGATGCGGCATTTCCAGGATCTTCGCAGCCTCTTCAATGCGCCTTGCAATCTCGTGCTTGGGCGTTTTGATATTTTTTAAGCCGAAGGACATGTTCTCGCGAACCGTCATGTGCGGATAGAGCGCGTAGGACTGAAAGACCATCGATACGCCGCGCTCGCCGGGCGGCAGTTGGTCGACCCGCTTTCCGCCGATCCAGATTTCGCCGCTGGTGATCGTCTCCAGACCAGCGATCATGCGCAGCAAGGTCGACTTGCCGCAGCCCGAACCGCCGAGGAAGACGACGAACTCGCCGCGCTCGATCGTCAGATCGATGTCGTTCAGAACCTGCACGGCACCGAAATGCTTGGTGAGGGATTTGATATTGATACCTGCCACTTTACGCCTCCTGCGGAAAAATCGAATTCATCGAGCTTGCCATTCATCGCGCCCGCCCGGCGGCTGTCGCCGAACGGGGCTTCCGCATTGGTTATTTGACGGCACCTACCGCGACACCGCGCGTCAGGGTCCGCTGGAAAATCAGGAAGAAGATGATCGTAGGAGTTATGCCGAGCAGTGAAGCCGCGGCAATTGCCGTCGGGTCCTGCGTATTGGCGCCCGACAGCACGCCCATGGCGACGGAGACCGTCTGGTTGTTATTGGAAACGAGGAATACCAGCGGGATCAGAAACTCGTTCCAAGTCCAGATGAAGAAGAAGGTCGCAAGCACTGCAAGCGTCGGCCTGAGCACCGGCACGATCACCATCCAGAGGATCTGCCAGCGGCTGGCATTGTCGATCTGCGCCGCCTCGATGATCTCCCGCGGGAAGGTCGCCAGCACCGAAGACAGAAGATAGGTCCCGAATGCGGTGTGCAGCACACCGATGATCAGGATAACCGAGAGCATCGAGTCGAACAGTCCGACCTGCTTTGACATATAGTAGAGCGGATAGACCAATGCCTCCTGCGGCGCCATGATTGAAATCAGCAGCAGGACGAGAACCCCTTGCCCGCCTCGTACGCGCCCTATGCCGATGGCATAGGCATTCAGCAGACTGAGGACGACGGCCAGAATGGCGGTGCATCCGCTGATGAGAACGCTGTTGAAGAGCTTCCGGGGGAAATCGACGGTCGCCCAGAAGTTCTTGAGCGCCGTCAGATCGAAGCTGTGCGGAAGTGCAAGCGGACCATTGGCGGCATAGTCGGAGGGCGTCTTGATGGCGTTGACTGCCGCAAGAAAGAACGGAAAGAGGGTGCCCGCCAGGAAAACCAGCAGGATACCCAGAACGACCCACCGGCCGAAGCCCCTTCTTACGCGATGTTCCGCCGAAGCGACATGCGTGGAAATCGAGGATGCCGTTGCCATCTCAATGCCCTCCTTCGGCCTGCTTCGACTGCATACGCAGGAAAACGATGCCGAGTATGATGGTCATGACCGTCTGCAACGTCGCGATGGCTGCCGCGTATCCGACGCGGTTCGTCGTAAAGAAATGGTAATATGACAGATAGGATGGAACCGTCGTCGCATTGTCCGGTCCGCCTGACGTCAGAACATAGATCGGCGCGAAGACCTTGAGGGCTGCAATCAGCGTCGTCAGCGCGACGACGAAAATTTCAGGCATCAGCATCGGAATGGTGATGGCGCGGAAACGCGCGAACCAGCTCGCATTGTCGAGCTCGGCGGCCTCGTAGAGCGAAGGATCGACACGCGCCAATCCGGACATGAACACGACAAGGCAATAGCCCACCTGGACCCAGACGATGACGGCCGAAACCGCCCAGAGCGCATAGCTTGCATCCCCCAGCCAGTTCTTCGCCATGAAATCGAGGCCCATCGCCTTCAGCACGGCATTGATGATGCCGATGGGGTTGAGAATCCAGGCCCACAACACGCCGGCAGCGGTGAGCGGCAGGATCTGCGGCAGGTAGAAGCCTGCCCGAAAGAAGCTCGACCATGTCTCGCCGAATTGCGCGCTGATATAATCGAACAGCACTGCCGCCAGCAGCAGCCCCAAAAGGATGGGCACGATCGTCATCGAGATGATGAACAGAAGCGTATGCTGGATAGAGCCCCAGAAAGCGGTATCCTGAAGCAGCCTGGCATAGTTTTCCAGACCGACATAACGCGGCGGGATGACGCCGCCCTTCCACGTGGTGAAGCTGATCGCGAAATTGGCAATCAGCGGAACAAGCACGATAAGAACAAACCCCAGCACGCCGGGGATCATATAGAGATAGTACCCCGCCCTGCCGGCGCTCTTCGACTTATCCATCGAAATCCTCCAGTCCGATACGGCAAGGCGGCATGAAAGCCGTCTTGCCGTTGTGATTGTCGCCGATGGTGTTACTGTGCTGCCTGCACGTCGTCATAGGCCTTCTTCAGGCGCGCCACGAACTGATCAGGCGTGGTCGAACCGTTGACCAGGCCGGTCGTGGCCTGGATGAGCAGTTCGTAATAGCCGGGCACCGGCCAGTCCGGGTAGAAGCCGAGGCCGCCCTTGCTGGAGATCTGGTTGAAGAGCTCGACGTTGCGCTTGCCGACCTCATCGGTAACCGAGGCCGGATCGGCAGCGATGGCAACGCCACCGAGATTGGCCTGCATGTTCTGGTTTTCCTTGCTCAGGACGAGATCGATGAACTCGTAGGAAAGATCCTTGTTCTTGGCGCTCTTCGGCACCATGAACAGGTTACCAGTCGAACCCACGCTGTACTTCGGAGTCGGGAAGATGAACTGGCTCCACTTGAAGGTCTTGATCGAGCTCGCGAAATTGCCGTTGTTCCAGGTGCCGCTGACAAACATCGGAGCTGTGCCGGACGAGAAGAGATTGTCGGCGCCGCCGGTACCCTTGAGGCCGGTCGAATCCTTCGAAATGTAACCCTTGCTCACCCAGTCGGCGATCTTCTGAGCAGCAAACAGGAAGGGTTTGGTATCGAGCGGTGCCTTGAGCCCCTGATAGTTCTTGACCCAGGTGTCGTCGGCCTGCGTCAGAGCAAGCGTATAGACGAGATGCTGTGCGTTGGAATCCACCGTACCATAGGCAAGCGGCGTAATGCCCTTCTTCTTGAAAGTGTCCAGCGCTGCGTCGAACTCGTCCAGCGTGGTCGGCACTTTCACGCCGTTGGCCTGGAACATGTCGATATTGTAGAAAACCGAAACGAATTCGCCATAGACGGGGATGCCAATAATCGGACCGGAACCGTAGATGCCGTTGCCATCGTATTTGCTGAGCTGGCTATTGGTTTCATTGAGGATCTTGTCCCAGCCGCGCGATTTGAATTGATCGTCGAGCGGCGTCAGCAGCCCCTGCGAGGCAACGAGACCTGCGGTGGCATTACCCTTGTTGTATTCAAGCACATCCGGCGCCTGATCCGAATTGAGGATGAGGCTGCCAGCCTTCTGCAATTGCTCGAATGTCTTCTGTTCGAAATTGATCGTGACGTCGGGATGCTTGGCTTTCAGCTCTTCGAGCGCCTTGGTCCATGCCTTGGCCTGCGAAGTGTCCGGCAGTTCGAACCACCAGACGTTAAATGTCTTGCTCTGGGCTTGCGCTACACCGGCAGCCAACAGAAGCGACATGCCGGCTGTGATCGCCAGCTTCGAAAAAATATTCATATATTCTCCTCCACCATGCGAACCGTGACGGTATCTGTCCGATGACATGGCCCGCGCTGCCATCGGCGTTTTCCTCTTATCTGCACCAAGCGCCCGCCTGTCACATGGGACAAGGAGCGGACGCTCGCAGTTCCTCCGTTTGGGTACCCGTCTTGCCCGAAACATCAGACGCTCCGGGCACTTCATTAACGCACAACTCGCCTCCTAAATCGATGCAGATTCGCAAATGCGCGCTTTACTCGACGAAATCACCACCCCGGCTTCTCTTGAGATAGTTCAGGCCGTGAACCTGGCCAGTCATTTCGAGCGCATCGCGATAAACCGGGTCATGCCAGCCCTCGATATCGATGGAGCCGGACCAGCCGGCCAAGCGAAGCTCGGAAATAATGTCGGTCCAGTTGCTGTCACCAAAGCCCGGCGTGCGCATGAAGACGAACTTCTCCTTGCCGAAGATGCCGTGTTCCTTGATGACATCCCAACGGATCGTCGCGTCCTTGCCATGGACGTGGAAAATCTTTTTCGCCCATTTGCGGATCTGCGGCAGCGGCTCGATCAGATAGACCATCTGATGGCAAGGCTCCCATTCCAGGCCGAGATTGTCGTCCGGAGTCTCGTTGAACATCAGTTCCCAAGCATCCGGATTATGCGCGATGTTCCAATCGCCGGTCGCCCAGTTGCCGTCCATGGCGCAATTCTCGAAAGCGATCTTGATGCCCTTGTCGGCGGCACGCTTGGCAAGCTCGCTCCAGACCTGCTTATAGCGCGGCAGGCTGTCGGTGAGCGGCTGATTGCGGATGCGGCCGGTGAAGCCGGCAACGCAGGTCGCGCCAAAATGATGGGCATTGTCGATGCAATCCTTCCAGCCCTGGAGAGTCTGCAGGTCCATCTCGCGCTCTTCGAGCGGATTGCCGAACATGCCGAGAGTCGAAATCGTGATGTCGCGGTCGCCGATGGCCTCGCGGCAGCGCTTGCCGAGATCAGCAAGGTTCTGGCCGTTGGTCGTCTGCCAGAAGAAGGGCTCGAAGCTCTCGAAGCCGAGATCAGCGATCTTGGCGATGTTCTGGGCGGCATCCTCGTTCGTCGCCCTGATCATCGTGCCGATGCGGATGGCCTTTGCCGGATTTGTCATGATGTCATTGTCCTTGTGCTGAAATGTCGACGCGGCAGCCAGTCTTGGCGCTCTCGATCGCGCCTAAGACCATGGCGAGGCTGCGAATGTTGTCAGAGCTCGCCGTTTCCGGCGGCTTGCCCGTTTTGATCGCTTCGATGAAGGAGGCGATAACGCTGGCATGGCCATGCGTCTCCTCCTCATGCTTCGGTCCGGGAACCTCGACCGGCGTAAAGCCATGCAGCAAACCAGGCTCGTTGCCGGCGACAGCGGCCTCGAAATTCTCTTCGCCGTCCCAGGTCAGCATGCCCTCGCTGCCGGTGAGCCGCCATTGGCTCTCCCAGCTCGTACGCCGGCCCTCGGCGCACCAGGAACCGCGATAGCTGAAGACGACATCATCGGAAAAATCGAAGAGCGCATGCGCCGAGGCGCCATGTTTGTACCAGGAGCCCACCGGATTCTTTTCGATGCAATAGACTGAGAGCGGCACCTTACCTGAGACGAAGCGGGCGGCATCGAAGGTATGGATCGCCATATCGAGCAGCAGTACATTGTCCATTTCCTCGCGGAAACCGCCGAAATGCGGACCCAGGAAGAAATCGCAATGAACGCCAGTCAGCGCGCCGATCGCCCCCTCCTCCACAAAGCGTCGCATGCGACGGATGCCGGAGATGAAGCGGCGGTTCTGGATGATGGCATGGACCTTGCCAGCTTTGGCGGCGAGATCGATCAGCGCTGCACCCTCGGCGAGCGACGTCGCCATCGGCTTTTCGCTCAACACATGGCAGCCGGCCTTCAACGCTGTCGAAACCACGCCGAAACGCGCAGCCGGAATAACGATATCAAAGACCAGATCCGCCTTGGTCGCAGCAATGACCTCGGCGAGATCGGAGCCGATGACGGCACCGTCGAGAGAGAATTCTTTCGCAAGGCTTTCGGCGGTTACCCGATTGAGATCGACCAGACCGACAATCTGAATGGATTCGGCAAGCTCCGGCGTCGAGGTGATAGCCCTGAGCCAGCCCTTGGACATAGCTCCGCACCCGCACAAAATGGCATTAAATTTCACGATGTCCTCCTGCGGGCCGTGCATTACCCCTCATGACACGCGCTCCGTAAACGTTTACGATACTATGCGAAAAGATTTTCCTGTGTCAATAGAGGAGGACTCTGGAAAATGGCGCATGGAGGAAAACTGCGGCCGATGAAGGGAATTCGTCAGCTTGCCGAGCATCTCGATATTTCGATCGGCACAGTATCACGCGCATTGAACGGCAAGCGCGATGTCAACGAGGAAACCCGCAAGCGCGTACTCGCCGCTGCCGAGCAGCTCGGCTATGTCGCCAACCAATCCGGACGCAGCCTGCGGCAGGGCACCACCAACGTCATCGGCCTGATGATCCAGTCTAGCCGGGAAACCGTTGAAAACAGCGACAATTTCTTTCTGACCGTGACGGGCGGGCTGCAGAGCGTCTTCTCGCGGCATAACCTCGATTTGATCATGCTCCCCTGTCCGCATGACGAAGACCCTTATGAATATCTGAAACGTATGGTTGCGCGGCGTATTGCCGATGCGATGATCATCTCGGAGACGCAGCGTGTCGACAAGCGCTTCGATCTGCTCGCCAAGGCAAAGATCCCGTTTGCAGCGCTCGGCCGCAGTCTTTCCGGCGCACAGCATGCTTGGGCCGACCTCGATTTTGCCGGCGTCGCCAATGCCGCCGTCGACCGGCTCGTCGCACACGGACATCGCCGCATCGCCATCAGCGCGCCGGCAAGCGATATCAATCTCGGCTTCGTCTTCGTGGAAGGCTATCGCCGGGCGCTGGAGCGGCACGGCATCGCTTATGACCCTGCACTGGTCCTTCGCGCCAAATCGAGCGAACAGGGCGGTTACCAAGTCGGCGACGAACTGCTGAAGCTGCAAGACAGGCCGACCGCAGTGATCCTGATCTACGAATTGATGGCGATCGGCCTCTATCGTCGCCTCATGGAAGCCGGCATCGTTCCGGGCCGCGACATTGCCGTCGTCAGCTTCCGCGAGGCGCCCCGCGCCAAATTCCTGCAGCCGGCGCTGACCTGCTTTCGCACCTCGGTGCACGATCTTGGCGTCGAGTTGGCGGAAATCCTGCTTTCCAGCATGCCCGCCTATAGTCAGGAATACCCCGGGAAGGCACGCCAGACGGTGTGGCCGCTCGAACTCATTCCCGGCGAAAGCGACGCGTTCCAGCTGACAACAGTAAAATAACCAGCGCCGAAACGCCGCACCGACCGCTTCCACAGTTGCGGCAGCGTCTCTGAGTTGCCATCTAGGACATCGCAAACAGGGGCCTGGGCTTGAGCGAAGAAACCATCACACTTTACGAAGCGATCGGCGGTGACCGCGCGGTGCGGGCGCTGACGTCACGGTTTTACGAACTGATGGATACGCTGCCGGAGGCCGCCAATTGCCGTGCCGTGCATCCGCCGAGCCTCGAAGGCTCGCAAGAGAAATTCTACGAATATCTGACCGGCTATCTCGGCGGGCCGCAGCTCTATATCGAGAAGCGCGGGCATCCTCGCCTGCGCAGTCGCCACTTCGTTGCCGCCATCGGCCCGAAGGAGCGCGATGAATGGCTGCTATGCTTCCGCCGAGCCATGGATGAAACCATCGAGAATGAAAAGCTGCGGGCGATCATCTGGGAGCCGATCGAGCGCTTGGCTTTTCACATGCAGAACAGGCAATGAGGAAACCATGAGCATCGGCGCCATAATCCGTCCGACTACCCTGTTTATCGCCGGCATCCTCGGGGGCGGCGGTGTGGCGCTGGCCGCAGCAGCGACTCATGGCGGCGACACGCATTTCCTCGGCGCGGCCTCCACCATGAGCCTTGCCCACGCCCCTGCCCTCCTGGCGCTTTATGCCGGTTATGACCGTATCCGCACCGCACCGATCGCGGCTGTCCTGCTGGGATTGGGAACACTGATCTTCGCCGGTGATCTCATCAACAGGCATTTCGGCGGCAGCTCGCTGTTTCCGATGGCCGCTCCGACGGGCGGAATGGGCATGATCGCCGGCTGGGCGGCGATAGCGCTTGGCGCTTTCTTCAGAACCGGTGCGACCAAGGCCTGAAAGAAGCTATTTTACCGAGGTAGGTGACGCTGTCTCAAATCCCCGGAACGACAGCGAAGCCTTCGAATTGCGGCGGCCCCCAATAGAGGCGCTTGTTATCGGCCGCATTGCGGTGCGCCATCCGAAAATGCTCGGATTTCGTCCAGTTGATGAAAGCTTCTTCGCTATGCCAGGTCGTGTGCGAGGAAAATAGCGTATAGCCCTCCTCCAAGCTCGATTTCCCGCGCAGGAGACGGAACTCGAGAAAACCAGGCACTTCCGATAGGCGAGAATCGCGGCCTCTCCAGACCTCTTCGAATTCGCCCTCCAAACCGATGACGACCTTGAAGCGGTTCATGGCGATGTACATGGCAACCTCGTTCGACAATCAGACCTTCTTGCGATGGGCAACAGTCTTATCTACGGCAGGCGCAAAGGCAACGACATTTGCGCCATCGCGGCTTGCTTCATGGAGCGGCTGCTCCGGCGCCTCTCCCGGCTGCCGCGTCCTCCAGGCTGGAAATGTCGCGACATTGGCGGCCCGCCGTTGTTCCTCGGCGCGGCGCATCAGCAATTCATAAAGTTCGGGCACCAACCCATCGCCGTTCTGTGCGGCCAGCTTATGGAGGCCGATCAGCATAAACCCGTCAGGGCCGTTATCGATCATCTTGATGCGTCTCGTTCTTTCATGGTCTGCAACGCCCGCTCGAGGCTGGATTTGCTGCCGTTGCGCAAGGGAATGAAGGCCTTGCCAAACTTCTTACAGCCCGTCTTCACCCGCAGGCAGGCATCATGGCTGATGCAATCGATCGGGCAGAACACACAGTCGACCGACGGCAGCACGGTATCGATACGCGAGACCGCCTCGCGCAGGCCGCCATCATGGTGGATCAGTTCGGCACCGAAATTGCTGGCGATCTGGCGAAGATGCGCCACCTGGCAATCACGGCCGCCCACATAGAGGAAGCTGCGGCCATCGAGAGTGGATTTCCCGGAAACCTGCGCCGTTGTCTGCGTCTCACGGCTCTCACGGCCAGAATCCCTCTTCCCCTTACGCGCCATACATCACCCGTTTGCTGGTTGCTCTTCCACGCTCGATTCCACCAAGCGTGAGGCGACCTTAATAAACATGAGTTTTAGAGTAAAGTATAAAGTTGATGATTTTTATCATATTTTAAGGCACTCGGCGGATGTCCGGCATTTGCCCCTTCCAGAACCGGTAAACGGCATCTGGTTACACCTAACGGACGGGCCTCGGACCTATCGTCCCGTCACTTGCACTTCTTGCGTGAAAGACCAACTCGGCTTGCCCCATTCCGAAGGCAACGGCGGGAACGGTGCCGCCCGGCGGATACCGCTGGTAACTGCTTCGTCCAACTCCGGGAAGCCCGAGCTCCGCGCGATTGACAGGGAGGTCAGGTCACCGCTCGAACCAATCGTGAGGCGGACACGCACAGTAATACCGGGCTCGTACTTGGATGAGAGGCGCACAGCTCGCCGGATGCGCGATTGCACCTTACCAGGATAATTGGCGACAGCTGCACTACCCGCACCGGTCCGACGAGCATTTGCCTGTGAATTGTTATCGGATTGCGCTGCCTCGGTGCCATCGGCGGACCCTCGCTTGGAATCCTGCTCGCTCTCACCGCGAGATCCCGACTTCACCTTCGCGACCTTTGCGACAGGCTTCTTCATTTCCTTCGGCCGTTCAACTGGCTTCGGCTTCTCCACCGGCGTTACAATCTCGGGCGGAGGCTCTGTCGGCTGAGCTTTGGCAACCTGGCTATCAACAGGCTGCACCGGTTCGGCGGGCTGGATGACCGTCGTCTCGGCCGGTACCTGCGTCGCCAAAATCTGCGGCTGCTCGGGTGCGACTGCCATAGGCTGGACCTGCTCCACGGGCTCAACGGGCTCGGCTGCTTGCGCCTGTTGCGTTTCCTCTGTCTGCGGCTGGACGACGTCAGGCTGCAGCGGCTGCGTCTGTTCCGGCGCCATTTCAGTCGGCTGCACCATCTGCGGCTGCACGGCCTCGGCGGTCACTTGCTCCGGCTCCGTCTGCGGGTTTTCCTCGCCCGTAGCCATCTTATCGGCATCGGAATTGCCGATCATGATGACGCTGACGGTATCGCCCGCCTCTTCCTGCGCGTCCTCGGGGGTGGCGACGAAGGTAAAAAGCAGCACGACAACGATAACGGCATGAAACAGGCAGGATCCCACGCCGGAGAAGACCAGCGACGTCTTGCGCCCGGCAACTGTTTCTCGCGCCCTCTCAGGCAGCGCGTCCATCGGCAGATGCTCCGCCATCTCAACCGGGGCAGCCTCGCTCGGATGCTCCGGATAGGAACTGATCTGCGTGAAACGGCTGTAATGCGCCACGGCTTCGGCAGCCGGCGGTCGCGGCACGCCCTCGAGGCCCGCCAATTCATGGCCGGGCAGCACGCTCGGATAGTTGTCATTCATGCCGCCATCCGCGCGGCGTGCGATGGAAACTTTCGCCGAGCGCATCGCCATGGCTTCAGCCTTCGAAAGGAACAGATGTCTGCGAGCGCGTGATTAGAGCGGCCTTGCATTCGCCGGCCGCCGGACCATCACAGACCGGCGTGTCATTGATGATGATGCGGGAGACCGTTTCGCACTTGACGCCCGGCATGTCGAATTGCCGCACTCGCTTCTTGCCGAGCGGCAGGTCGCGGAAATCAAGCACGGTAACCCGGTCGACGGCATTTTTGTCGTTGAAGAAAGCCAGTTCGAAGGAGATCTTGTTGATCGGGGTTGCCATGTCGTTTTCGGCAACAAAGGTCATCATGCATCCCTTCTGCGAAGGAGCCAGCGCATTCAACTCGACATTAAGCTTATGGGACGCCGTTGGAGCAGGCGCCGCCGCTGTCGCATCCTGGGCGAAAGCAGGAGCGGAAGATGCCGCGGCGAACACACCCGCAGCAGCGAGCGCCAAGATGGTTTTCGTCAGCATCGACATCTCTCCTGAATATGTTTGACGCGTGTCCGCTCGGCCAACGGCCCTAGCGTGTAGCGTCGAAATTTTTAAACTTGACTTTAGCAGTCTCCTATTGCGTCTTTATGAAACCATGAGTATGAGAGTCAAGATAAATTTGGCCGCACGACGGTTCGGCCCCCGATGAATTTTCAGGCAAAACTAAACAGGATGATTGCTGAGAAGACCCCTACGCCGCCGGTGCAGTGCACGGCCGCACCGCAGGTAAGAATTGTCGAGAGCACGGATATTTTCCGGGGCCAGACCGAAATCATGATCAAGCACGAGGGCGTCATCTACCGCATGAAGATTACGCGCCAAGGCAAGCTGATACTCAACAAATAGGCATGACAGATGAATAAGACGACTCGCCCGACCCCTGCCGAAATTCGCGCTTTTCGCGCCGAGAACCCGAAGATGCGCGAGCGCGACATCGCTGCCCGCCTCGAGATTTCCGAAGCGGCGCTCGTGGCCGCCGAGGTCGGCATTTCGGCCATCCGCATCGATGCCAGCGTCGATCGCTTCCTGGAGCGGATCGCCTCGCTCGGCGAAATCATGGCGCTGTCGCGCAACGAAAGCGCCGTGCATGAGAAAATCGGCGTCTATGAGAACATGAAATTCGGCGCGCAGGCGGCGATCGTGCTTGGCGAGAACATCGACCTGCGCATCTTTCCGAAGCGCTGGGTTCATGGCTTTGCCGTCACCAAGACCGATGGCGATCAGAAGAGGCTCAGCCTGCAGTTCTTCGACAAGGCCGGCGATGCCGTCCACAAGGTGCATCTGCGCCCAGAATCGAATGTGGAGGCCTATCACGCCATGGTCGCCGAGCTGCGCATCGAAGACCAGTCACAGGAATTTATCGAAGACCGTTCCGGCTATGACAATGGCGCAACCGATGGCGACGTCAGCCGCGACGAGCTGCGCGACCATTGGAGCCGCATGACCGATACGCACGAATTCTTCGGCATGCTGAAGAAGCTGAAAATCGGCCGCCAGGATGCGATCCGCACCGTCGGCGACGATTATGCGTGGAAGCTGGATGCGGGTGCCGTCGCGGAAATGATGCATGCCTGCGTGCGCGAGGGCCTCCCGATCATGTGCTTCGTCGCCAATGAAGGAACGGTGCAGATCCACTCCGGCCCGATCTACAACGTGCAGGCCATGGGTCCCTGGATCAATGTCATGGACCCGACCTTCCATCTGCACCTGCGGCTGGATCACATCGCCGAGGCATGGGTCGTGCGCAAGCCGACCAAGGATGGCCATGTCACCTCGCTCGAAGCCTATAACGCCAGGGGCGAGATGATTATCCAGTTCTTCGGCAAGCGGAAAGAAGGCTTCGATGAGCGCCCTGATTGGCGCGCCATCATCGAAAGCCTGACAAGGGCCGGTACCAACGTTGCCGCATGAGGATGGTCATGACGATGTTCAAGAACTTCAAGCGCATCAGGCCGTGGGAAGTCGCCCTGACCGTGATGGTAATGGCCCTACCGCTCGTGCCGGCCAACCCGATCGCGGGCCTTGGCAGTTTCGTGCGCCATGCGCACGCCACCGAAACGGCCAAGACGCCGGATACCTCGCGCCTCGTCGCCATCGGCGGCGATGTGACAGAGATCGTCTATGCGCTCGGCGAGGAAAAGCGGCTCATCGCCCGCGATTCCACCAGCCTTTATCCGAAGGAAGCGACCAAGCTCCCCGATGTCGGCTATATGCGCGCGCTGTCGCCGGAAGGCATTCTGGCCGTCAATCCGACCGCCATCATTGCCGTCGAAGGCTCCGGCCCGCCGGAAGCACTGGCCGTGTTGCGCAATGCCAGCCTGCCCTTCGAGACCGTGCCGCAACACTACGATCGCGACGGCATTCTGAAGAAGATCGAAGTCGTCGGTGCGCTGCTTGGCGTGCCAGACAAAGCCAAGGCCCTGGAAGCCAAGGTCGCCGCCGATCTCGATGCGGCCATCAATGAATCAGCCAAGCGCCCAGAGGCCGAGCGTAAGCGCGTCCTTTTCGTGCTCAGCAACCAGAACGGCAAGATCATGGCCTCGGGCACCAATACGGCTGCCGACGGCATCATCAAGCTTACCGGCGCAACCAACGCGATCAGCGGCTTCTCCGGCTACAAATCGGTGACGGATGAAGCCATCATCGAAGCCAAGCCGGACGTCATCCTGATCATGGATCGCGAAGGGCCGCTGTCGATGTCGAACGAAGACCTCCTGAAGCAGCCGGCCATTTCGCTGACGCCGGCCGCGAGCCACAAGGCGATCGTGCGCATGGATGGCCTGCACCTCCTCGGCTTCGGACCACGCACGGCCAGCGCCATTCGCGAGCTGAACGCGGCGATCTACGGAGGCTGACGTGGCATTCAACGATGCCATGGCCGGGCTGAAGCAGATGTCGCAAACCACGGCACGCCGACGCGAGGGGGATCGCAGCACGCTTGCGATCTTCGTTATCGCCAGCCTCTTAGTGGTTTCGGCAGCCGCCTTTCTGTTTTCGATCACGACAGGCGCATCGAATGCTTCGGTCATCGATGTCGTAAAGGGCATACTGACCGGCAGCACGGAAAGCACGCTTAGCATCCGCGACCGCATCGTCATTTTCGAGATCCGCCTGCCCCGCGCGGTCCTCGGCTTCCTGATCGGCGGCGGGCTGGCGGTTTCGGGTGCTGTCATGCAGGGCCTTTTCCGCAATCCGCTGGCCGATCCCGGCCTGATCGGCGTATCTGCCGGTTCCAGCCTCGGTGCGGTTGCCATGATCGTCCTCGGCGGCGGCGTGCTTGCCCCGGTTGCGCATATCCTCGGCGTCTTCGCTCTTCCCATCGCCGCCTTCATCAGCGGTCTGGCAACGACGATATTGCTTTATAAAGTCGCAACCCGGTACGGGCAGACCTCCATCGCGACCATGCTGCTGGCCGGCATCGCGCTCGGTTCGCTGGCGCTGGCGGCAACGGGAATCCTCATCTACATGGCCGACGACCGGCAATTGCGCGACCTGACCTTCTGGAGCATGGGATCGCTGGCGGGTTCGACCTGGAGCAAGGTCGCAGGTGCCGGCCCGATCATCGTCCTTTCGCTTCTGCCCCTTCCCTTCATGGCGCGCGGGCTGAACGCGCTGACGCTCGGCGAGGCGGCCGCTTTCCACATGGGGATATCGGTGCAGCGGCTGAAGAGTATCGCCATCGTCAGCGTTGCTGCGGCGGTCGGCGCCTCCGTCGCCGTCAGCGGCGGTATAGGCTTCGTCGGCATCGTCGTCCCGCATATCCTGCGCATGGTCATCGGCCCTGACCATCGTTTCCTGCTGCCGGCCTCGGCACTGCTGGGCGGCTCGTTGCTGGTCGCTGCCGATGTGGTCGCCCGCACCATCGTTTCTCCGGCCGAGCTACCGATCGGCATTCTGACGGCTGGCGTTGGCGGTCCCTTCTTCCTGTGGATGCTGCTCAGGCAGCGCTCGCGTCTCAACCTGTGAGTTCGGGATGATCGATGTTTCCAATCTGAGCATCCGGCTTGCCGGCAAACCGGTCGTGCAGGATATATCCTTCACGGCCGAGGCCGGCACGCTGACCGCCATTTGCGGGCCGAACGGCTCCGGCAAAACCACGACGATGAAAGCCATCTCAGGCGAGCTCGCCTATAGCGGCGGCATCCATATGAACGGTGTTGAAATCAAGGCCCTGGAGCCATGGCAGCTTGCTGAAATGCGCGGCGTCCTGCCCCAAGCAAGCTCGATATCCTTCCCCTTCACCGTCCGCGAGATCGTGCGCATGGGCCTGACCAGCGGCCGCAATAGCCATCCGGAGCAAGCCGATCGTATCGCGATGGAGGCGCTTGCTGCCGTCGATCTCGGCGGCTTCGAAGGCCGCTTCTACCAGGAGCTTTCCGGCGGCGAACAGCAGCGTGTCCAGCTCGCGCGCGTGCTCTGCCAGATTTCCGAGCCCGTCATTGACGGCAAGCCTTGCTGGCTGCTGCTCGACGAACCTGTTTCCAGCCTCGACATCAGCCATCAGCTCACCATCATGACGCTTGCACGGCAATTCTGCCGGCGTGGCGGCGGCGTCATCGCCGTCATGCACGATCTCAACCTGACCGCGCTTTTTGCCGACCGGATGGTCCTGCTCAAGAACGGTCGGCTGCAGGCCACGGGATCGATCAAGAACGTGTTGACGGACCAGCACCTGCAGCAAGTCTTCGGTTGCAACCTGCGCGTCAACCGCGTTCCCTCCGACGGTGCTCCCTTCGTTCTCGCCCACAGCGCACTGGCCGACTGACGCCCGCACATCCGGAACTTTTTGTTGCATCCGCGCGTTGAGATGACGCGGTCGGAATCGATGTTCCGAGCGTAGAATGTTCTGGTGTGTCGGAAAATTCCGATCATCACGAAAACAGGTGCCTCCAGGGGCGCCCTAAGCGAAAGGGAGCTGAACATGGCCACATCCTTCCTCCATTCGACGCGCGGCAAGCGCAATGGCAGCAGCCTGCATGATGTCGAAGCAACCATCGAAGAACAGATCGACTCGCTGCGCGAAGAAGTTGCGGCCTTTGCCAAGCTGATCGGCGAGAATGGCGCAAAGCAAAGCAAGAAATGGCGCGCAAATGCCGAGTCGGGACTTGATGATCTCGCGGTCCGCGGTGAAGAATTGCTGCACGATTTGCAGCGCGGCTATGCAAGGGGCTCGCGTGAAGTGCGCAGAACCGTACGCCAGCATCCCGTCGCCACCATCGGCGCGGCTGCCGCCTTCGGCCTTGCCGTCGCCCTGCTTTTGTCTCGCCGCTAGGGTGGCGGGATGATCGCTCCGATCCTCGGCCTACTTCTGTCAGGCACGTTCAACCGTACCGTTGCGCGGACCAAGCGCAACGGTATTTTCATTGCCATTGCCGTCCTCCTGCTGCTGACGGCCTATGCCTTCGCCCTGATCGCGGCTGCCATCTGGCTTGCGACGATCTACGGTGCTGCGGTTTCGGCGCTGCTGATAGCGGCAGGCGCGCTCTTGCTTGGCCTGATCGTGCTCGTCATCATGGCAATCATCGACAAGCAGGAACAGCGCAGAGTCCGCGAACGCCGACTGGCAATGGAATCGATGGCAGCCGCTGTCGTCGGCCTCGTACGCAAGCAGCCGCTGATGACCGCCGCCGTTGCTGCTGCCCTCCTCCTCGGCAACCTGTTTTCATCGAGCGACGAAGACGATTGAGCCGCCGGGCGCGTCACGCACGGAAGCGCCGCGACTGAAAAAAGAGAAGCTGCACGGATTGTTAAATGAAAAGCCCGGTCGGAGTGAACTGACCCCCGAAAGTTGGACACAACCTTCAGGGGTCAGTTCAGAGGACCGGGCTTTTGTCAGAAGGCGAATGCCTTGGAAGTCAGCGGCGCCGATGTGGCGTCCGGGCCGAAATCGGCCTCACCGGAAATATCCAACAATTCCTGCAGCCGCTGGCGCGCGCGGTTGACGCGGCTCTTGATGGTGCCGACTGCGCAGCCGCAAATCTCGGCCGCCTCCTCATAGGAAAATCCGGATGCGCCCACCAGGATGATGGCTTCGCGCTGATCGGGCGGCAGCTGGTCCAATGCCTTGCGGAAGTCCTGCAGGTCGACGGCGCCATATTGCGAGGGATGTGTCGCCATCGATTCGGTGAATACGCCGTCGCTGTCCTGCACTTCACGGCCGCTCTTGCGCATCTGGCTGTAGAGTTCGTTGCGCAGGATGGTGAAGAGCCAGGCCTTCATATTGGTGCCCATCTCGAAATGGTCCTGCTTCGCCCAGGCCTTCATGATCGTGTCTTGAACGAGATCGTCGGCTCGATCGTGGCGGCCGGTCAGAGAAATGGCAAAGGCTCGGAGACTCGGGAGGGCGGCGAGAAGTTCGCGCTTGAAGCTCGTTTGCGTTTCCATGGCGCCACCTCCTATTCGGAGACCTTTGCGGAGGCCAAGCGTTCGGCTTGATCGAGCTTCTCCAAAAGATCCAGGAAGCGATCAGGAATGGCTTCGTCCTGCATGGCGGCATAGAACGAACGGAGCCGGTTGCCGATCTGATTGTTGGGGTCGAGGATATCCATCGCACGCAGGTCCGATGCCTTCTTGTCTGCGTCCTCATGATTCTGGATGGTCATTTGGCCTGCTCGCTTCTCAATTGTCTCGCGTTCATGGATAAGGCGCGCCCTTGCCTCCCCGTTTGGGAGAGCGGTTGACCTCATTCAAAACAGTTGCCTAACGAATCGTAAAGGTTGAGGTCATCCGATTGTAAGCATTGTAATGCGACTGCCTAAAAAAAGTTCCGACAAAGAGGAACTTTTTTACTCAACTGACGTTTGTTAGTCATTGCGGCCTCTGGGCTGTATTTAATTAGAATTTGATAAAGGCGGGAGCCATTGATGACACTTTCCACACGCATTGCGCCGCATCTTCCGTATTTGCGGCGTTATTCACGTGCTTTGACCGGAACACAGACGTCGGGGGACGCCTATGTTGCTGCGGTTTTGGAAGCCATCATCGCCGACATATCCATCTTTCCGGACACCGACAGCGACCGCGTCGCACTCTATAAACTGTTCACGAAGCTGTTCGGTTCCGTGACACTTCAGATTCCTGAACCGGCCTCACCTTTCGCCTGGGAACAGCGCGCATCCGTAAACCTTTCCAAGGTCTCGCCACTTGCGCGTCAGGCTTTCCTGCTCGCATCTGTCGAAAGTTTCCGCCTCGGCGAGATCGCCGATATTCTCGATGTCTCTGAAAGCGATGCCATGCACCTGCTCGATACCGCCTCCCAGGAAATCTCGCGCCAGGTGGCAACGGATATCATGATCATCGAGGATGAGCCGCTGATCGCAATGGACATCGAGCAGATGGTGGAGAGCCTCGGACACCGCGTCACCGGCATTGCCCGCACCCACGCCGAAGCCGTCGCTCTTTATAATGCGACGAAGCCGAGCATGGTGCTTGCCGACATCCAGCTCGCCGACGGCAGTTCGGGCATCGATGCAGTCAACGACATCCTCAAGACCGCCAGCATCCCGGTCATCTTCATCACCGCCTTCCCCGAGCGGCTGCTGACCGGCGAGCGGCCGGAGCCGACTTTCCTCGTGACTAAGCCTTTCAATCCAGACATGGTGAAGGCCCTCATCAGCCAGGCACTCTTCTTTAACGAAACCACAAAGGTGGCCGCCTGATCCAAGTGAAAACCCCATGGCGGAACAAAGACCATAACCGGGCGTTTGGGTTCGAAACGGCCGGTTTACCGACTGTTATCCGCGGCGATTCTATAGGTCGGTTCAAGTTGTTACGAGTGAGAATGCCCTATCGGCGGGGTTCTCGAAATGCGTGTGAAAGGCAAGCCGGTGAATACGTCTGAACCATTACCCGGCGCGCCTTTGAGCTTGGAAGGCAAAGCCGCTCTGATGGAGCGGGCGCTTACGAGCGCCAGTGTGTCCATCCTGTTCCAGGATGTAAATCTTTCGATCCGTTATGCCGACAATCTGCCGGACCATCTGCAGTCGTCTGTCGTCATGGGCGGCAATGACTCGCATCTCTTTGGAGAAAAGGATGGCGAGCACCTCTTGCGTTTGAAACGGGGCGTGCTCGAAAGCGGCAAGCCAGCAACCGCCGAGGTTGAGATCGCCAGCGGCGACGGCGCACGGATCTACGAGCTGAAAATGGAACGCATCGGCGGGCGCAAGCCGCAAGGCGTGCTGTCTGTCATTTCCGAAATCACCGAGAGCCGCCACCGCGAAAAAGTGCTGAAGTCGCTGCTGCGCGAACTGTCGCATCGCTCCAAGAACCTGCTCGCCATCATTCAGGGTATCGCCACGCAGACCGCCCGCCACACGCTTTCCGTCGACAATTTCCTCATCAAATTCCGCGGCCGTCTGCAATCCCTGTCGAATTCGCAGGATCTCATCACGGATTCCAGCTGGCGCGGTGCATATTTGTTCGAACTGGCGGAAAAGCAGTTCGCCCCCTATTGGCCCGATGCAGGCGTGCCCATGCCGATCTACGGCATCAACGCACATCTGACGCCCAATGCCGCCGTGCATCTGGGGCTTGCTCTGCACGAGCTCATCGTCAATTCCGCCTCGCATGGCGCCATCTCGACCGGCGCCACCAGCATCACGTTGAATTGCAAGGAAGCCGAGCTCGACGGCAAGAAGGCGATTGAGGTCGCCTGGTCTGAGCGTTTCTACGCGCCCGCTGACCATGAATTCGAGGACAATAGCTTCAGCCGCACGGTGCTTGAACGCGTCGTGCCGACGTCCATGAATGGCCGCGCAGACTTCGCCATTGACGACGGCAGCATCGGCTATCGGCTCACCATTCCCGAAACTGAATATGAAATCCTAAGACGCCGCTAGCGGCCGGCGGGAGCACAATAAAACAGCCAGTGCGAGGGCGGCGCACTGGCTGCTTTGCACTCATCGGGAGGGGACCGTGAGTAGAGTCCTGAGACGTATTGGGCGTGCATCAGGAGATGCGATCATCATCAGGACATCGACATAACGATGCTGCAAAGCCTTGGTTCCACCCAGATCCAAAAAAATTCATCAACTTTTTACATTTCAGCACAGCCTCTGACATGGCGTCCCTCCAATTGCAGACAGGCGCTCGCAGTCATTGTCGTGCCTCAAATCTTTCCGAACCGCGTGCGGAAAAGAAGAAAAACTATTTAAATCATATCTTTAAGATAAAAGCTCCAGTGATCGAAAACGTTCTCGTTCTCCCACAGGAAGGCGTATCGAGGCACGCTTTGCGATCAAAATTTTACCGTTTGATAAATTTTTTAAGCTGAGTTACCGTTCCAGTACTAGCCGTTTACTATAAGAGGGAACTTCAATGGGACGACTGGAAACTGGGATTCATAAAGGCAGGCTCACGCCCGCCGAATATGATGCAAACTTTTCCGATCTTCACCCGCGCCTCACCAAGCATGAGGCGCTGGTCGCATCCGACCGCTGCTATTTCTGCTACGACGCGCCGTGCATGACGGCCTGTCCCACCTCCATCGACATTCCGATGTTCATCCGCCAGATCTCCACGGGCAATCCCATCGGCTCGGCGAAAACGATCTTCGATCAGAACATCCTCGGCGGCATGTGCGCCCGCGTCTGTCCCACCGAACAGCTCTGTGAGCAGGCTTGCGTGCGCAATACTGCCGAGGAGCGCCCGGTCGAGATTGGCCGTCTGCAGCGCTATGCAACCGATACGGCGATGGCTGAGAACAAGCAGTTCTATACGCGCGCCGAATCCACCGGCAAGAAGATCGCCGTCATCGGCGCCGGTCCGGCCGGTCTTGCCTGCGCACACCGTCTTGCGGTCAAGGGTCATGACGTTACCATCTTCGATGCCCGCGAGAAGGCCGGCGGCCTGAATGAATATGGCATCGCAACCTATAAGGCCGTCGACGACTTCGCGCAAAAGGAAGTCGACTATGTGCTCGCCATCGGCGGTATCGAGGTGAAAAACGGCCAGGCACTCGGCCGCGATTTCAGCCTTTCCGACCTCTCTCAGCAATATGACGCCGTCTTCCTCGGCCTCGGCCTTGCCGGCGTCAACGCACTGCGCGCCGAAGGCGAGGATCTCGAGGGCGTCGCTGATGCCGTTGCTTACATCGCCGAACTGCGCCAGGCTGGTAACAAGGCCGATATCGCCATCGGCCGCCGCGTCGTCGTTCTCGGCGGCGGCATGACCGCGATCGACGCAGCCGTGCAGGCAAAATTGCTCGGCGCCGAAGAGGTGACGATCTGCTATCGCCGCGGCAAGGAACACATGAACGCCTCGGAATTCGAGCAGGATCTGGCCGCCTCCAAGGGCGTCATCATCCGCCATTGGCTCGCGCCGAAGCGCATCCTTGACAAGGACGGCAAGGTCGCTGGCATCGAGGTCGAATATACCGAGCTGCGTGACGGCAAGCTCGTTGGCACCGGCGATGTCGGCGTCATTGCTGCCGACCAGATCTTCAAGGCGATCGGCCAGACGTTCGAAGCCTCAGGCCTCGGCGCGCTGCGCATGGAATCCGGCCGCATCGCCATTGATGGCGAAGGCCGCACCTCGATCGAAGGCGTATGGGCCGGCGGCGACTGCGTGCTTGGCGGCGACGACCTGACGGTTTCGGCCGTGGCACAGGGTCGCGACGCGGCCGAATCCATCAACCGTGCGCTCGCTGCCGCCACGCCGGCCGCTGCAGTCGCCTGAAAGGAGAACCGATATGGCTGATCTCCGCAATAATTTCGTTGGCATCAAGTCTCCGAACCCGTTCTGGCTGGCCTCCGCGCCGCCGACCGACAAGGCCTATAACGTCGAGCGCGCCTTCAAGGCGGGCTGGGGCGGCGTCGTCTGGAAGACGCTCGGTGAAGAAGGTCCACCAGTCGTCAACGTCAACGGCCCGCGCTACGGCGCGATCTGGGGCGCCGACCGACGTCTGCTCGGTCTCAACAACATCGAACTGATCACCGACCGCGACCTCTATACCAACCTGCGCGAAATGAAGCAGGTGAAGAAGAACTGGCCGGATCGCGCGTTGATCGCCTCGATCATGGTCCCCTGCGTCGAGGATGCCTGGAAGGCGATCCTGCCGCTGGTCGAGGAAACGGAAGCCGACGGCATCGAACTCAACTTCGGCTGTCCACACGGCATGTCCGAGCGCGGCATGGGTTCCGCAGTCGGACAAGTGCCGGAATATATCGAAATGGTCGTGCGCTGGTGTAAGCAGTACACGCGCATGCCCGTCATCACCAAGCTGACGCCCAATATCACCGATATCCGCAAACCTGCCCGAGCCGCCAAGGCCGGCGGCACCGATGCCGTGTCGCTGATCAATACGATCAACTCGATCGTCTCCGTCGATCTCGACAATTTCGCTCCGAACCCGACTGTCGGCGGCAAGGGCAGCCATGGCGGCTATTGCGGCCCGGCGGTGAAGCCGATCGCGCTCAACATGGTGGCCGAGATAGCCCGCGATCCTGAAACCTATGGCCTGCCGATATCGGGCATCGGCGGCATCACCACCTGGCGCGATGCAGCGGAATTCCTCGCGCTCGGCGCCGGCAACGTGCAGGTCTGCACGGCAGCCATGACCTATGGCTTCAAGATCGTCGAGGAGATGATTACCGGCCTTTCCGACTGGATGGACGAGAAGGGACATCGTACTCTGGACGATGTTATCGCCCGCGCCGTGCCGAATGTCTCCGACTGGCAGTATCTGAACCTCAACTACATCGCCAAAGCGAAGATCGACCAGGATGCCTGCATCAAGTGCGGCCGCTGTCACATCGCCTGCGAGGACACCTCGCATCAGGCGATCACCAACATGGTCGATGGCGTCAGGCGCTTCGAGGTGATGGAAGAGGAATGCGTCGGCTGCAATCTGTGCGTCAACGTCTGCCCGGTCGAGAACTGCATCACCATGGAAGAACTGCCGGCCGGCGCCCTCGACAAGCGCACCGGCAAGATCGTCGATCCGAACTATGCCAACTGGACGACGCATCCGAACAATCCGATGGCACGCCAGGCGGCGGAATAACGGTAAAGTCCGCAATCATTCAAAAGGCGACCACAGCTTGCTGCGGTCGCCTATTATTTTAGGCGCAATCCTCCGAAGGATCGAGCCGCGGCTCAGCCCTGACGAATCCGAAGCCCGTCGACGAAAAGCTGTTCCAGATAGCGGGCAGCATCCTCGAAACGTCCCTCGCCAGAATGCTCGTCGCCAAGCACCGCGCGCACTTGTACGTCGAAATCCGCATAATGCTGTGTGGTCGACCAGATCGAAAAGATCAGGTGATAAGGATCGCATTTGGCGATCTTGCCGGCTTTTGCCCAGGCGCGGATGACCTCGGCCTTCTCGTCCACAAGCGCCTTCAGCGGCCCACGCAGCTCGTCCTCAACATGCGGCGCGCCCTGCAGCATTTCATTGGCAAAAAGCCGGCTTTCGCGAGGAAAATCACGGGCCATCTCGAGCTTGCGGCGGATATAGGAACGGATCTCGCTTTCGGGGTTGCCATTGGCATCGAAAGCGCGCAGCGGCTCCAGCCAGGTAAACAGCACCCGGTCGATCAAGGCCCGATGCATCGCCTCCTTGGTGCGGAAATAGTAAAGCAGATTGGGCTTCGACATGCCCGCTACTTCGGCGATCTGGTCGATGGTCGAGCCACGAAAACCGCTGACGGAAAATACGTCCAGCGCGGCTTCCAATATGATTTCCTCTTTCTCTTCCTGGATACGGGTACGGCGCTGCGTCCTGGCGGCTCTGGGGATGGCCATATCTGCTCTGTTTCTCCTTGAAATCCAAGCCTTTCGGCCGTTCCCTCATTCACCCTGTCGATGCATCGGATCTGGCAATCGCCTGAAATTTTATCGGAATTTTTCGTGCTTTTCGTCTTGAGCCGCGCCACGGAAGTTGTAATGTTTACCAATCGGTCAAATTATCTGTCAGATGTCTCCTAAAGGCAACTGGCGATTTCCGGGCAAGAAAAACAAGACGGCGCTCCGGAATTTGAAATAAGACCAACGGGAACAATTTCGGGCATGCGCCTTGCGTGCCCCAGGACAAACAGGTGAGGATTGCATCATGGTGGCAGCGCCAGGAGAAAACCTGCGTATCAATGGCGATCGCCTTTGGGATACGCTGATGGACATGGCGAAAATCGGCCCCGGCATTGCCGGCGGCAACAATCGCCAAACGCTGACCGATGCCGACGCCGAAGGACGCAGCCTTTTCAAGACCTGGTGCGACAAGGCCGGCCTGACCGTCGGCGTCGACAAGATGGGTACGATGTTCGCGACCCGCGCCGGCACCGATCCAGATGCGCTGCCCGTCTATGTCGGCTCGCATCTCGATACCCAGCCGACCGGCGGCAAGTATGACGGCGTGCTCGGCGTGCTTGCCGCGCTGGAGGTTGTGCGCACGATGAATGACCTCGGCATCAAGACCAAACATCCCATCGTGGTCACCAACTGGGCCAACGAGGAAGGCGCGCGCTTCGCGCCCGCCATGCTCGCCTCCGGCGTCTTTGCCGGCGTGCACACACTTGATTATGCCTATGGCCGCAAGGATCCCGACGGCAAGACCTATGGCGAGGAGCTGAAGCGCATCGGCTGGCTCGGCGACGAAGAGGTCGGTGCTCGCAGGATGCATGCCTATTTCGAATATCATATCGAACAGGGCCCGATCCTGGAGGCCGAAAACAAGACGATCGGCGTCGTCACGCACTGTCAGGGCCTTTGGTGGCTGGAATTCACGCTGACCGGCAAGGAAGCGCATACAGGCTCGACGCCGATGGCCATGCGCGTCAATGCCGGCCTCGCTATGTCGCGGATCATCGAGATGGTGCAGAGCGTCGCCATGGAAAACCAGCCGGGGGCGGTCGGCGGTGTCGGCCAGGTTTTCTTCTCGCCGAATTCGCGCAATGTCCTGCCTGGCAAGGTGGTCTTCACCGTCGACATCCGCACGCCGGACAAGGAAAAGCTCGATCGCATGCGTACCAAGATCGAAACCGAAGGCAAGAAGATCGCCGATGCCCTCGGCGTCGGCTGCTCTGTCGAAGCCATCGGCCATTTCGAGCCGGTCACCTTCGATCCCAAGCTCGTGACTTCCGTGCGTAACGCGGCTGAGAAACTCGGCTACAGCCATATGAACATCATCTCCGGCGCCGGTCACGATGCCTGCTGGGCCGCCAAGGTTGCCCCCGCCACCATGGTCATGTGCCCCTGCGTCGGCGGCCTCTCCCACAATGAGGCCGAAGAAATCTCCAAGGAATGGGCGACCGCCGGCGCGGATGTGCTGTTCCACGCAGTCGTTGAGACGGCGGAGATCGTGGCTTGATCATGGCTCACGCCCGGCCATCCCCCTCATCCGCCCTTCGGGCACCTTCTCCCCGAGGGGAGAAGGGGCTTCCCTCCGTTGCGCCATCTTTCTCAACAAACCGCGGACACAATCAGAAATTGTGTTGCACCAAAGGCTCGCCACACCTCTCCTTCTCCCCTCGGGGAGAAGGTGACCCGAAGGGTCAGATGAGGGGGCGCCACGGATGCCAGACTCTTAAAAACAGGGAACAGACACCATGAGCACAGTCATCAAGGGTGGAACCATCGTCACGGCCGATCTGACCTATAAGGCGGATGTGAAGATCGAAGGCGGCAAGATCGTCGAAATCGGGCAGAATCTCTCGGGTAGTGAAGTGCTGGATGCGTCCGGCTGTTATGTCATGCCCGGCGGCATCGATCCGCACACGCATCTGGAAATGCCGTTCATGGGCACCTATTCCTCCGACGATTTCGAGAGCGGTACCCGCGCTGCCCTTGCCGGCGGCACGACGATGGTGGTGGATTTTGCACTCCCCTCGCCCGGCCAGTCGCTGCTCGAGGCGCTGACCATGTGGGACAACAAGTCCACCCGCGCAACCTGCGACTATTCCTTCCACATGGCAATCACCTGGTGGGGCGAACAGGTCTTCAACGAGATGGAAGCTGTCGTCCGCGAGAAGGGCATCAACACATTCAAGCATTTCATGGCCTATAAGGGCGCGCTTATGGTGGATGACGACGAGATGTTCTCTTCCTTCCAGCGCTGCGCCGAGCTTGGCGCTTTGCCGCTCGTCCACGCCGAAAACGGCGATGTGGTCGCGCAGATGCAGGCAAAGCTGCTGGCCGAAGGCAACAACGGCCCGGAAGCGCATGCCTATTCCCGCCCGGCGGAAGTCGAAGGCGAGGCAACGAACCGCGCCATCATGATCGCCGACATGGCCGGTTCGCCTGTCTATATCGTTCATACCTCCTGCGAACAGGCGCATGAAGCCATCCGCCGCGCTCGGCAGAAGGGCATGCGCGTCTATGGTGAGCCGCTGATCCAGCACCTGACGCTCGACGAAAGCGAATATGCCAATGCAGATTGGGACCATGCCGCCCGCCGTGTCATGTCACCCCCCTTCCGCAACAAGCAGCATCAGGACAGCCTCTGGGCCGGTCTCGCCTCCGGCTCGCTACAGGTGGTGGCGACCGACCACTGCGCCTTTACGACCGAGCAGAAGCGTTTCGGCCTCAACGACTTCACCAAGATCCCGAACGGAACCGGCGGCCTTGAGGATCGTATGCCCATGCTCTGGACCTACGGCGTCAACACCGGCCGGCTGACGATGAACGAGTTCGTCGCGGTCACGTCGACCAACATCGCCAAGATCCTCAACGTCTATCCGAAGAAGGGCGCGATCCTTGTGGGCGCCGATGCCGATATCGTCGTCTGGGACCCGAAGCGCTCGAAAACCATCACCGCCAAGACGCAGCAGTCGGCGATCGATTACAACGTCTTCGAGGGCAAGGAAGTGACCGGCCTGCCGCGCTATACGCTGACGCGCGGCATCGTCGCCATCGAGGAAGGCACGGTCAAGACCCGAGAAGGCCACGGCGAGTTCGTCAAGCGCGAGCCCTTCACCGCCGTCAACCGGGCACTTTCCACCTGGAAAGAAGTCACCGCGCCACGCAAGGTGCAGCGCAGCGGCATCCCGGCAAGCGGGGTATGACGCTTGGGCACGGCGCTTCGGCTCATCGGCCATCTAGAGCAATTCCAGGAAAAGTGCGCAGCAGTTTTCCGTCCGGAATTGCGTAGAAACAAGGAGATAGAGCATTTTCGCGATTCAAAGAAAAGCGAGACGGCTCTAGCACGGCACATACCGTTCCAGATCCGGCAGCAGGACGACGCTTTCCTGCTCGTTCGGATCGGTGCGGGCGATGACCGCTGTCGCCGGCCGGTCGCTCAAGTTCGCGGGAAGATGCGGGACGCCGGCCGGAATATAAAACATCTCGCCCTCGCGCACGATGACATGCTCTTCCAGCTGGTCGCCGAACCAGCAATGCGTCTCTCCGGAAATCGCGTAGATCGCCGTCTCATGCGAGGCGTGAAGATGCGCCTTGGCGCGGGCACCCGGCGGGATGGTCAGAAGATGCATGCAAATCCCCGTCGAGCCCACTGTCTCGGCGGCAATCCCTTCGAAATAATTGAGACCCTGTTTTCCGGCATAGGTACTGCCGGGCCGCACGAGACGGCAGGTGGGCTTCGATGAGACACTCATGGCATTGCTCCCCTCTGTTCAGTAGCCCCAAGACCTTCTCGCCTCTCCGGACTGCGGCAATGCCAAACAGGATAACACGCAATCCGCCTCAAACATGCGGCGAAAACAGGACTGGTAGGTGTTAATGACGTCATCCGCTTCCTCCGTCGTCTCCGCGCGGAATCTCTGTCTCACCTACAATACGAATGACGGGCCGGTGCATGCGCTGAGCAATGTCGATCTCGATGTTCGCAAGGGCGATTTCGTCTCCTTCATCGGCCCTTCGGGCTGCGGCAAGACCACCTTCCTGCGTGTCATCGCCGACCTCGAGCGTAAGACATCGGGCGATATCAGCGTCAACGGCATGTCGCCGGAAGATGCCCGAAAAAATCGCGCCTATGGCTATGTCTTCCAGGCCGCAGCCCTTTATCCCTGGCGGACGATCGAGAAGAATATCGCCCTGCCGCTCGAAATCATGGGCTATGACAAGCAAGAGCAGGTCAAGCGCATCGCCCGGACGCTGGAACTCGTCAATCTCAACGGCTTCGAACACAAGTTTCCCTGGCAGCTGTCCGGCGGCATGCAGCAACGCGCCTCCATTGCCCGCGCCTTGGCTTTCGATGCCGATCTTCTCCTGATGGACGAGCCCTTCGGCGCACTGGACGAAATCGTTCGCGACCACCTCAACGAACAGCTGCTGAAACTCTGGAAACAGACGAACAAGACCATCTGCTTCGTCACCCACTCCATCCCGGAAGCAGTCTATCTCTCGACGAAGATCGTCGTCATGTCGCCGCGGCCGGGCCGCGTCACCGACGTCATCGAATCGACGCTACCGACGGAGCGGCCGCTTGACATTCGCGAAACGGCGGAATTCCTGGAAATCGCCCACCGCGTCCGGGAAGGGCTGAGAGCAGGGCATAGCTATGAGGAATAGGATGATGGACGGCTCCGTCGCGCGACGGCCCCTCACCGTACCGAGCCCAAGGCAATCGCATATAGGAGCAGGTCGGTGCGGTCTTTACCTTCTCCCCTCGGGGAGAAGGTGGCCCGAAGGGTCGGATGAGGGGGTTAACCGCTTCAAAGCCATCGGCTTCCGCTTTCTTGGCAAGCCCCCTCATCCGCCTGGCGGCACCTTCTCCCCGAGGGGAGAAGGAGGTGCGCTGAAGCAGCCTCATTCTCATGCAATTGCCGTACTGTCGGAGCCGGGAAAACAACGCCGCTCCGCAATCGGAGGAATATCATGAACCCGCAATTCCTCCTCTGGCTTGTCGGCGCGATGGCGATCTTTATCGGCGGTGCCACAGCTTCGCGCGCCTATATCGCCAACAACAACATGTTGGTCTTGATCCTGTCGCTCGCGCTCTATTGTATCGGCAATCTGATGATGGTGCGGTTGATGCGCGAGGGCGGACTTGGCCTGGCGATCTCCGCTTCCTCCATCGCGCAGCTCGTCGTCGTCAATGTCATCGCCTTCATCGTCTTCGGCGAACGGCTGAGCCTGCAGCAACTTGCCGGCGTGGGTCTTGGCATCATCGCCATGATCCTCATGCTGCTTCCCGCGCAAGGAAGGGCATGAGCATGGAAAAGGAACAGTTCTTCAAGCACAAGTTCCTGCCGGTCACGACGATCATCCTGGCGATTGTCCTGCTCTGGTATGTCTTCGCCGTCATTCTCAATGCGCCATTCCAGCGCGATCTCGACCGGCGCGGCAACGTAACACCGACGATGGTAGAATTCATCGGCAAGACGCTGTCGCAGCCGAAACCGACCCTGCCCGCGCCGCACCAGGTAGCGCAGAATGTCTTTGAAAACACTTTCCTGCGAGTGCCGACAAGCAATCGCAGCCTCGTCTACAACGCTTGGATAACGCTGGCGCCAACAGCAGTCGGCTTTGCCTTTGGCACGATTCTCGGCGTCCTCTTTGCAGTCGGTATCGTCCATCTCGTCGCGCTCGACCGCAGTCTCATGCCCTGGATCATCGCGTCGCAGACGATCCCGATCCTCGCCATCGCGCCGACGATCATCGTCGTCTTCAGTGCCCTTGGCATAGACGGGCTGATCCCGAAGGCGTTGATTTCCACCTATCTGTCGTTCTTCCCGGTCACGGTCGGCATGACGAAGGGCCTGCGCTCTCCGGAAATCATGCATCTCGATCTGATGCGCACCTATAATGCCAGCAGCTGGCAGACCTTCTGGAAGCTGCGCGTGCCGGCTTCGGTCCCCTTCCTCTTCACCTCCATGAAGGTCGCGATCGCCGCAAGCCTGGTCGGAACGATTGTCGGCGAGCTGCCGACGGGCGCAGTCGCCGGCATCGGCGCAAAACTGCTCGCAGGCTCCTACTACAGCCAGACGATCGACATATGGGCCGCTCTCGTGGCAGGCTCTGTGCTTGCGGCCGTTCTCGTGGGCATCGTCAGCATTGCGGCGCGCATCGTCGACCGTTCGATGGGAGGCAGAACGGCATGAGATCCTTTCTTTTCTCCTGGCAGGGCATTCTTGCACTTCTTCTCTGTCTTGCAGCCATCCCCGCATTGCCGCTGCTCGCAGCGGATGCCGCGGCACCCGTCAGCAGCGGAACTACCTTCGTCATCTTCATTCTGATTGCTGCGGCGGCCGCCCTCTCCTTCATGCGTCTCTCCGATGAGCTAAGCGCATCGATCCTCTTCTTCGGCGCACATGCCGCAGCATGGCTGCTGCTTGCCGGAATTTCCGGCAATGAAGGCAAGGCACAGCTATCCTTCTTCATTCTGATTGCCGCTTCATGGCTGCTGGCCTGGCGCTGCGTTTCCGTCCTGTCGTCGATGCGTTTGCACTCGACCGCCGGCAACTATACGCTGCGCCTGCTGATCCCGGCGATCTTTGGCATATGGATACTGATCATCTGGGAAGCTGTCACTCGCGGCGCCGGCGTTTCCCTGGTCCTTCTGCCGCCGCCAAGCGCCATCGGCGCCAGGATCGCCAATTCGATTCCGACATTGTGGATCGATGTCCGCCAGACGATCCTCACCGCCGTCCTGATCGGCTATATCATCGGCTGCGCCAGCGGCTTCATCGTCGCCATTCTTGCGGACCGCTTCGCCTTCCTGCGGCGCGGCCTGCTGCCGATCGGCAATTTCGTCTCGGCCCTGCCGATCATCGGCGTCGCACCGATCATGGTCATGTGGTTCGGCTTCGATTGGCAGTCGAAAGCCGCCGTCGTCGTCATCATGACCTTCTTCCCGATGCTGGTGAATACGGTGACAGGCCTTGCCGCCGCCGGCAATATGGAACGCGACCTGATGCGCACCTACGCATCGAGCTACTGGCAGACGCTCTTCAAGCTGCGCCTGCCCGCCGCCGCCCCCTTTATTTTCAATGCGCTGAAGATCAACTCGACCCTGGCGATGATTGGTGCCATCGTGGCGGAGTTCTTCGGCACGCCCATGTCGGGCATGGGTTTCCGCATCTCAACCGAAAATGGCCGGTTGAACCTCGATATGGTCTGGGCTGAGATCGCGGTTGCCGCGATTGCCGGCTCGGTCTTCTACGGTATCGTCGCCATCATCGAACGAATGGTGACGTTCTGGCATCCGTCTATCCGTGGTGGGCAGACGTAATCCAGGATCCCCTCCAAGGGATCAAGGCATAACTTCAGAGGGAAAGGGTGAAGACATGAAAAAAATAATGTTTGCATTGATGGCAAGTGCCATGACGCTTGCCGCCACCCAGGGCGCAATGGCGGCGGATAAGTTGACCCTGCAGCTGAAATGGGTGGCCCAGGCTCAGTTCGGCGGCTACTTCGTTGCCAAGGACAAGGGCTTCTACAAGGAAGAAGGCCTCGATGTCGATATCAAGGCGGGCGGGCCTGATATCGCTCCGGAGCAGGTCATCGCCGGCGGCGGTGCCGATGTGATCGTCGATTGGATGGGCGGCGCACTGGTTGCCCGCGAAAAGGGCGTGCCGCTCATCAATATCGCCCAGCCCTTCGAAAAATCCGGTCTGGAGCTGATCTGCCCTAAGGATGGCCCGGTCAAGACGGAGAAGGATTTCAAGGGACACACCCTCGGCGTCTGGTTCTACGGCAACGAATATCCCTTCTTCGCCTGGATGCATAAGCTCGGCCTCAAGACCGACGGCGGCAAGGATGGCGTCAACGTTCTGAAGCAGAGCTTCGACGTGCAGCCCCTCGTCCAGAAGCAGGCCGACTGCATCTCCGTCATGACCTATAACGAATATTGGCAGGCGATCGATGCCGGCTTCAAGGCCGAAGACCTGACCGTCTTCAACTATACGAAGCTCGGCAACGACCTTCTGGAAGACGGCCTCTACGTCAAAGAAGACAAGCTGAAGGATGCGAAGTTCAAGGCCGACATGGTGAAATTCGTCCGCGCGTCGATGAAGGGCTGGAAATATGCCGTCGAGCATCCGGATGAAGCCGCCGAAATCGTCATGGACAATGGCGGCCAGGATGAAAACCACCAGAAGCGCATGGCGGGCGAAGTCGCCAAGCTGATCGGCAGCGGCAAGCTCGACATGAAGACCTATAACCGCACGGTCGAAGCCCTGCTCGATCAGAAGATCATCAACAAGAAGCCGGATGGCGCCTATACGCATGAGATCACGGACGCTGCTCTGAAATAAGCTCGGAGCACTCACAGAGGCTAAAACGCGCGAGGTTTCCGCCTCGTGCGTTTTTTTCATTTTGTAACAGCAGCAACAAAACGCTGGCTTTGTCGCTCCGTCTGGCTGAAAAGCCCTCAGCCATCAACTATTCGAATGCTGACATCACAATGCCGTGATTGCTTCGCAGGGTTGTAGACGATAGAAATGCCCGCGAAATCATTTTCTCGTGATCTTGCGATAATTGAAAACCGATCCCATCTACAGGGCGATTTTAGGATGAGGGAACTGCAAGGCATGACAGACGGATATTGATCCGCCGGAGAAGCCGGCCCGCATGCATCGCATCCCCGTGTTCGCGACGGAAAACAGCGAAATCTCATTTTATCAAACGCCGAACTGGAACCGGACGCATGGCCCTTACGCCGTTTAGACTTCTGAGCACGACCGCAATCCTGCTTTCCCTGCTGGGCGTGTCTGCCGCCCTGGCGGAAGAACCCCCGGTTACCGCGCCGAAACAGAACCTGCCCGCAATCGTCATCACCACAGCCACGATGCGCCACCTGACCGATAAGGTCGTCGCGACCGGCACGGTGAAGGCCGTCGAGGAAGTTTACATCCAGCCGCAGGTGGATGGCCTCTCCATCCGCTCTCTCAACGCAGATGTCGGCGACAAGGTCAGCGCGAACAGCACGCTTGCCACGCTGAACGATGATGCTCTTATTCTGCAGAAGAGCCAGATGCAGGCGACGCGGGCCAAGGGCGAAGCAAGCCTTGCGCAATTGCACGCCCAGCTCACCGAAGCCCGCGCCAATGCCGAAGAGGCAGAATTGCAGCGTGTTCGCGCCGTCACAATGGGCGCCAAGGGCACGATGTCAACCTCCTCGGTGGAACAGGCGAATGCCGCCGCCGCCGCCAACAAGGCGCGCGTCGTTTCCGCCGAGCAGGCGATCGCCGTTGCAGAGGCCGATCTGAAAGTTACCGACAGCCAGATCGCCGATACCGATCTCAAGCTTGCCAGAACAGGCATTAAGACCCCCGTCGCCGGCACCGTCGCCTCGCGCAATGCCCGCGTCGGCGCCATCGCCAACGGCAATGGCGATCCGCTTTTCACCATCATCCGCGACAGCCAGCTCGAATTGGTGGTCGATGTGTCCGAGAGCGATATCACCAAGATCACGAGCGGACAGAAGGCCTTGATCGCGCTTTCAGGCCGTCGCGAAAAGCTTGCCGGAACGGTCCGTCTCGTTGCTCCAATCGTCGATCCCGTCACCCGCCTCGGCGCGGTGCATATCACGATCGACGAAGGCGAGAAGGCCCGCGCCGGCATGTATGGTAGCGCCGAGATCATCATTCGCCAGGAAGATGGCGTTGCGCTGCCGCTGACGGCAGTCAACAGCGAGGAAAACGGTTCTTCCGCCCGCAAGGTCGAAAACGGCGTGGTCAAGTTCGTGAGCGTCGAAACCGGCATCCAGGATTCAGGCTATGTCGAGATCGTCAAGGGCCTGAAAGCCGGTGATGATGTCGTCGCCAAGGCCGGTGCCTATGTTCGCGACGGCGACCACATCACGCCGGTTCGCGATACGTCGCAAGCCTCCAACTGAGCGAGAACGACAAGATGAACTTCTCCGCCTGGTCCATCCGAAATCCGGTCGCCCCGCTCCTCGGCTTCTTCCTGCTGATGGTCGTGGGCGCGCATGCCTTCTTCAATCTGCCCATCACCCGCTTCCCGAACATTGACGTCCCTATTGTCAATGTCACCGTGACGCAAAGCGGCGCCTCGCCGGCCGAGCTCGAAATGCAGGTGACGAAGGAGATCGAAGACGCCGTTGCCAGCATCAACGGCATCGACGAGATACAATCGACGATCACCGACGGCCAATCGCAGACCGTCGTCGTCTTCCGATTGGAGGTGCCGACCGAGCAGGCCGTTCAGGACACCAAGGACGCCATCGACCGCATCCGCGGCAACCTGCCATCGACCATCGATGAGCCGATCGTCTCCAAGGTCGATGTCGTCGGCCAGGCGATCCAGAGCTTCGCCGTGTCCTCGCCGAACATGACGCTCGAAGAGCTGTCCTGGTACGTGGACGATACGGTCAAGCGCGCGCTGCAGGGCAAGGCGGGCATCGGCCGAGTGGACCGCTATGGCGGCGCTGATCGCGAAGTGCGCATCGAGCTCGATCCCAACAAGCTGAACGCCTATGGCATAACAGCGCTTTCGGTGAGCCAGCAGCTCCGCAGCACCAATATCGATCTTGGTTCCGGCCGCGGCCAGGTGGCCGGCAGCGAGCAGGCGATCCGCGTGCTCGGCGACGCCCGCAATGTCGCCCAGCTCGCCGACACGACGATCGCGCTCACCAACGGGCGCTTCGTAAAACTCTCCGATCTTGGCGCCATCAAGGACACCTATCAGGAACCGAAGTCCTTTTCGCGGTTCAACAGTGCCCCCGTCGTCACCTTCGGCGTATTCCGCGCCAAGGGCGCCAGCGAGGTGACCGTCGCCAAGACGGTTGCCGACACGCTCGACAAGGTGCGCGCGGAGAACCCGAACGTCTCGATCGAGATGATCGACGACTCCGTCTACTACACCTATGGCAACTACGAATCCGCGATGCATACGCTGATCGAAGGCGCCATACTGGCCGTCATCGTCGTCTTCCTGTTCCTGCGGAACTGGCGCGCGACGCTGATATCGGCGGTTGCCTTGCCGCTCTCCGCGATCCCGACATTCTGGATCATGAACCAGATCGGCTTCTCGCTGAACCTCGTCAGCTTCCTGGCGCTGACGCTGGCAACCGGTATTCTCGTCGATGATGCCATCGTCGAAATCGAGAACATCGCGCGCCACATCAAGATGGGCAAGACGCCCTATCGCGCTGCCATCGACGCTGCAGACGAAATCGGTCTGGCCGTCATTGCAACGACCTTCACCATCATCGCGGTCTTCGTGCCCGTCTCCTTCATGCCGGGCATTCCGGGGCAATACTTCATCCAGTTCGGCCTGACCGTCGCCTTCTCGGTGTTCTTCTCGCTGCTGGTGGCGCGTCTGATCACGCCGATGATGGCCGCCTATCTGATGCGCGCCGAAGACGGCGTTGACGATCATCACGACAATGACGGCCGCTTCATGCGTGGCTATAGCTGGCTGGTGCGGCTAACGACGAAGAAGTGGTACACGCGTTATCCGACGCTGCTGGCCGCCTTCGCCTTCTCGGTCGTTTCGGTCTTCGCTCTCATCGTCTTCGTCCCCGGCAGCTTCATCCCGCCGGAAGACTCCTCGCGCATCGTTCTGTCGGCGGAACTACCGCCGAACGCCCGGCTCGATGATACCGAGCAGGCGACCAACGAGATTTATCGGCGCGTGAAGGGTATCGACGGCGTCGAAAGTGTGTTCGTGCTCGGCGGCGCCTCACCGAAGGGCGATCTGGAACTGCGCCGCGCCACCGTGACGCTGACGCTCGGCAAGCTCGATCAGTCGCTGACAAAGAAGCTCGTGAACGATGTGCTCGGCTCTATCCCCGTTATCGGCCCCCACCTGCCGAAGGTTACCGTCCATGGCCGCGTGCGCCCGCAATGGGAGATCGAAAAGGAAGTCTTTGCCAAGCTGCGCTCGATACCCGACGTCCGCATCACCAAGCTGAACGATCGCGGCGACCGCGACCTGACCTATAACTTCCTCTCGCGCAACGAAAAGGACCTCAATCAGGCCGTCGGTATTCTGGAAGCCAAGCTGCGCGCCGATCCGGCGCTTGCCAATGTCAGCGCCGACGGCGCCCTGCCGCGGCCCGAGTTGCAGATCTTCCCGCGCAAGGACGAGGCGGCACGCCTTGGCATCACGCCGCAGATGATTTCGGATACGATTCGCGTGGCGACCATCGGCGATATCGACGCTTCACTTGCGAAGATCTCGCTCGATGATCGCCAGATCCCAATCCGCGTTCAGGCCTCACTCGGCATGCGCCGAGATCTGGCCGCGATCCGTGCGTTGCGTATCAAGACATCCATGGGCACCACCGGACAGGCGTCCACCGGCACCACTGTACCGCTATCGAGCGTGGCCGACATCGACTATTCGGAGGGCCTCTCCTCCATCAAGCGCAACAACCGTTTCCGCGTCGTTGCGATCGGCGCCGACCTGCCGCAGGGCGTGGCGCTGGATACGGCATCGGAACATTTCCTCAATATCGTCAACAACGCCAAGATCCCGGCAACCGTGCATCTGGCCGAAAGCGGCGATACCAAGGTTCAGAAGGAAATGCAGCAAAGCTTCGGCAATGCCATGCTGCTCGGCCTTCTGCTCGTTCTGACCGTGCTCATCCTGCTGTTCAAGGATGTGATCCAGCCCTTCACCATTCTGCTGTCGCTGCCACTGGCGATCGGCGGTGTGGCGCTGGCCTTGATCATGACCGGCAATGCGCTGTCCATGCCCGTCATGATCGGCATTCTGATGCTGATGGGTATCGTGACGAAGAACGCCATCCTGCTGGTCGATTTCGCCATCGAGATGATGCATCAGGGCATGCCGCGGCTGGAAGCGGTCGTCGAAGCCGGCCGCAAGCGTGCCCGCCCGATCATCATGACCTCGATTGCCATGTCGGCCGGCATGCTACCGTCCGCTCTCGGCGTCGGCGAAGGCGGCTCCTTCCGCGCACCGATGGCGATCGCCGTGATCGGCGGCATCATTGTCTCGACGGTACTCAGCCTTGTGGTCGTGCCGTCCTTCTTCCTGATCATGGACGACCTGTCGCGCCTGCTCGGCTACCTCTTCGGCAGGCTTGTCGGCAAGAAAGATGCGGACGACGAGGTCGTGACCAAGGAAGGCCTGGCCGTCGCCGTCAACGAAAACCGCCAGTCGCTCACCAATCTGGAAGAGCGCCTGGAGGCCATCGAAAACAAGGATGGAAGAAACAGGTCGGTGGGCACCAATGTGCTAAAGCTGCCGCCCTTTGCGGCAGAATAAAACAGTCTCAGCGGATATGGGAACAAGGACGGGCGGCTCAAAGGCCGCCCTGTTCCTTTAGAAAGTCGACGATCCTGCTGACGCCCTCGCCGCGCTTCATGTCGGAAAAGACGAAGGGGCGTGCCTGGCGCATGCGGGTGGCATCGCGATCCATCACCTCGAGATCGACCTCGACGAAAGGCGCCAGATCCTTCTTGTTGATGACGAGAAGGTCGGATTTGATAATGCCGGGGCCGCCCTTGCGCGGGATTTCCTCGCCCTGGCATACCGAGATCACGTAGATGGTGATATCGGCAAGATCGGGTGAAAAGGTTGCCGCCAGATTGTCGCCGCCGGATTCGATGAAAACGACATCGAGGTCAGGAAGCCGCTCGTTCAGGCCGGCAATGGCCTGCAGATTGATCGTCGCATCCTCGCGGATCGCGGTATGCGGGCAGCCGCCCGTTTCGACGCCGACAATGCGATCCGAAGGCAGCGCCTGCATGCGCACCAGCGCTTCCGCATCCTCGGTCGTGTAGATGTCGTTGGTGACGACGGCGACGGAATAGTCCTCGCGCATCGCCTTGCACAGCTTCTCCGTCAACGCCGTCTTGCCGGAACCGACCGGGCCGCCGATCCCAACGCGCAAGGGTCCATGTCTCGATTTCATGCTCGCAACTCCGATAAAGTGATAGCATAGCTAAGCGTCGGGCGGCCGCACAGAGGCGAATGACGTAGGCGATGCCTCAATTTCAATATCTTCTTTGTAACGCCATCATGACCTGAAGAGCCTCGTGCCCTGGGTCTCATGCCGCAGGCTCGCAATATCGGCCTGTATGGTCGCAGCGCCAAGATCGTCGAGGCTGGATTGAGCAGCGCGGCGCGCGACATCTGCAAACAGACCTTCCAGCCGCGCCAGAACGGCGACACCATCTTTCTGGCCGCTGACACCAAGCCGAATGCCGGAAGATACCATCTGCGAGGCCAGCGCATGCAGGAAGGCGGCAGCCGCCTTCTCGACGGCAATGCCATGCGCACCTGCGACGGCGCCAACCGCAACCGGATAGGCCGTCCTTGCCGGGAGCATGGAAAAGATCGCATGTGGCCAGGCGGCAGCGGCCGAGAGAAAGGCATCTCCAAGCAGCATGGTCTCGTTATGCCGCTCCTTCGAGCCAGCCAGCGCCTCGGCAAGTTCCGCAACGGTCGCAAGCCGCTGCACATCTGTGCCCGCCCCGTGCGCCTCCACAAGCAGCACTGCATCATTCCACGCGGAGCCATGCTCAATGAGCGCGGCAATCCAATTGCTGAGGCCGGTGCTGTCGCGCACCAGGCCGTCATGCACCGCACGCTCCAAACCGCCGGAATAGGCAAACGATCCCACAGGAAACGCTGGCGACAGCCATGCCATCAGCCGCAACAGCGCCTGCAGGTCGCCATCATCTGAAACCACCGCGTTAGTCATCACGGTTCAATCATGCGAATGGTTGTGATAATCGTGTCCGTGGTCATGCCCCTGACCATGATGATGGTCGTGGCCGTGCGAATGGCCTCCATGGGCGTGGTAGGCGCCTCGCGCGGGCTGGAAAGGCTCGCTGACTTCGGTCACGACAGCCCCCAGCCCCTCAAGCATGGACCGGATCACATGGTCACGCAGGATCAGGATACGCTCCTCCTCGATCTGCGCGGGGAGATGGCGGTTGCCGAGATGCCAGGCAAGCTCGATCAGATGCCTGCGATCGCGCGGGCGGATCTCGAAAAGCTTTTCATCAGCTGCAACGATCTCAATCAGCTCGCCATCCTCGCGCACCAGCAGATCGCCGCTGGCAAACAGAACCGGTTCCTTGAGGTCGAGCATGACCATCTCGCCATTTTCGAGATGCAGCAGTTTGCGGCGCAGATGCCTGAGATCATGCGGCAGGACGACACGATCGATCGGATTGGAGGAAGGAGTGCCGGCCGGCAGATAGGAAGTGACGCGTAGCATGACTGTTCCAGTTTAATACTTTGTCAGACCATGCAAAATAGTCGCCTCCCGCGCAAGCATCAATGGCGCATGGAAGCCTCACATCCGCTGCACATAGCGTTGCAGTTCCCTGACATCCGTCGTTGCCTCCTGTTCCTGCTCCGTGGCGCAGCGATGCCAGACCTGCGACAGACGCTCGCGCTCGTGCATGACACGGTTGCGGCCGAGCGTCTTGGCAAGATAAAGCGCCTTGTCGGCGGCGGCGTAGACGGTCTCCGTCTTGCGATCCGCGCCAATATCGGCAATCCCGGCGGAAATGGTGATCTTCACCGACCCGCCTTCAATGGCGATCGAATGTTCGGCGATCTGCTCCTTGATCTCCTCAACGCGCGCGATACGCTCGGCCGTATCACCGCCATGAATGATGACGCCGAATTCTTCACCGCCAAGCCGTGCAATCACGTCTTCTCCGGTGAAGGCATCGGAAAATAGCCGCGAGACCGCAACGATCACGGCATCACCGGATGCATGCCCGAAACGATCGTTGATCGCCTTGAACCGATCCAGATCGAAAATCGCCAGGGAAGCGCCATCTCCGGCCATACTCAACGCCTCGGTGAAAGCACGGCGGTTGAGCAGGCCGGACAGCATATCGGTGCGGCTCAACCGCTCGAACTCAGCACGGGAGACCGCGAGCCTGTGGATGGAAAAGCCTGCCAGCACCGCAAGCGCGCCGGACACGGTGCCCCCGATGATCCATGCCAGCAAAACGCCAAAACGCATCGCCTCGAAGATCGGCAATGGCAGAAGATCAAGCCATTGCATCACAAAAAGCAGCACCAGGATGATGGCAAGCGACATGATGACGGCGACGAAACTCATCTTAAGCGCGAAAATAAAAATCGCACGTCGCTGCTGAAAATTACCGAGTTCGGCCTGCAGCGAAATCCATTGCTTCATGCGATTCACCTTCCTCAGCCCACTATTTCAATCATGTGAGATAGGGGTGAAGACGCTTCCAGGTCTTTAATGGAATGATTAAAATGCTGCGCATTTCCCAAGTTGTGAACAGACGGGAAGGTACATCCACCAAATCCGGTTTGCCGGCAGAAATGCGCAATGGCAAGCCACCATGCCATGTCATTGATATTGCTGCGTCCAGTGCGCAACATATGAAAACCCCGGAAAACCGGGGTTTTCATATCTGCCGATAATCGGCGTCCAAAATATCCTCAGAAAAGGAAATAGCGCTGCGCCATCGGCAGCACGGTTGCCGGCTCGCAGGTCAGAAGCTCGCCATCGGCCCGCACTTCATAGGTTTCCGGGTCCACCTCGATATGCGGCGTCAGGCTGTTGTGGATCATCGATGCCTTGGAAATGCCGCCGCGCGTGTTCTTGACGGGCAGCAGCGCCTTGGCAACGCCGAGCTTGCCGGCAAGCCCGGCATCGAACGCCGCCTGCGAAACGAAGGTCACAGAGGAATTCGTCCGGTTCTTGCCATAAGCGCCGAACATCGGCCGATAATGCATCGGCTGCGGCGTCGGGATCGAGGCATTCGGATCGCCCATGGGAGCAGCCGCGATGGAGCCGCCGATCAATACCATCTCCGGCTTCACGCCGAAGAAGGCTGGATTCCAGAGTACCAGATCGGCACGCTTTCCGACCTCGATCGAACCGACCTCGTGGCTGACGCCATGCGCGATCGCCGGATTGATCGTATATTTGGCGATGTAGCGCTTCGCACGGAAATTGTCGTTGTCGCCGGTCTCCTGCGCCAGGCGGCCGCGCTGGCGCTTCATCTTGTCGGCGGTCTGCCAGGTGCGGATCGCCACTTCGCCGACGCGGCCCATGGCCTGGCTGTCGGATGAAATGATCGAGAAGGCGCCGATATCGTGGAGAATATCCTCCGCGGCGATCGTCTCCTTACGGATACGGCTTTCGGCAAAGGCAATGTCCTCAGGAATCGACGGCGATAGGTGATGGCAGACCATCAGCATGTCCAGATGCTCTGCGATCGTATTAACCGTATAGGGCCGCGTCGGATTGGTCGAAGACGGAATGACGTTCGACTGGCCGCAGATCTTGATGATATCGGGCGCATGGCCACCGCCCGCGCCTTCCGTGTGGAAGGCGTGAATGGTGCGACCCTTGATGGCACCGATCGTATCTTCCACAAAGCCGCTTTCATTCAACGTATCCGTGTGGATCATCACCTGCACATCGTATTCGTCGGCAACGCTGAGGCAGCAGTCGATCGCCGCCGGCGTCGTGCCCCAGTCCTCATGCAGCTTGAGTGAGCAGGCACCGCCGAGCACCATCTCTTCCAAGGCAGCGGGCAAAGACGCATTGCCTTTGCCCGAGAGGCCGATATTCATCGGAAAAGCGTCGAAGGATTCGATCATGCGCGCCAGATGCCAGGGGCCGGGCGTGCAAGTTGTTGCCAGCGTTCCATGCGCCGGCCCGGTGCCGCCGCCAAGCATGGTGGTGATACCCGACATCAGCGCTTCCTCGATCTGCTGCGGGCAGATGAAATGGATATGGCTGTCCATGCCGCCGGCGGTGACGATCTTGCCCTCGCCGGCGATTGTTTCCGTGCCGGGTCCGACGATGATGTTGACACCGGGCTGCATGTCCGGATTGCCGGCCTTGCCGATCGCGACAATGCGGCCGTCCTTCAAACCGATATCCGCCTTGACGATCCCCCAATGGTCGAGGATCAGCGCATTGGTGATGACGGTATCGACCGCGCCATTTGCTCGCGTCACCTGGCTTTGCCCCATGCCGTCGCGAATGACCTTGCCGCCGCCGAACTTCACCTCCTCGCCATAGGTGGTGAAATCCTTCTCCACTTCGATGAACAATTCGGTGTCGGCCAGACGCACTTTGTCGCCGACGGTCGGTCCGAACATGTTGGCATAGGCGGCGCGGGAAATCCTGTAGGGCATCAATCAATCTCCTTGGGAGGCAGAGAGGAGGTTCGTGTCGGCAAGTCGCCTCAGGCGGCCGAGGGATATGTAGGCGTCCACCAGCCGTTTCTCGGCGGCGAAGGGATGTTCTTCCCAGCCCGTGTGGCTGAAACCGGTAATGGCGATATCGTCGTCGGAATAACGCGCCATCACATCGGCAATCACGATCATGCCGCTGCTCGGCACAACGTAGGAGCCGGGATCATGCTCTGCGAGTGCCGCATCGACGCCTTCGTGAATGGATTGACCGATCACGACATGCCGCTTGCCGGTTGCCTGACAGAAGGCGGTGAACTGGTCGGTATAGTCGTCGCAGAAATCGTCGAGTTCCGGATGCGAGATCGCCAGCGGCGTGCGCAGCGCCGCGAATTTGACCGGATCGCGCACGCTCCAGATCTCGGATGCGGAAGCAACGGCAGGGCTCTTGCGCCATTCGGCCGAGCCGAGCATGGCGCGCGCCGGCCGGCCGGTATTGCACACCGCAACGACGTCGGTTCGGCTGCCGCCGGCCCCCATCGAGCGGCAATCGTTGAAACGGATCACAAGATCGGCGGCATCGATGACGGCTGCGGCACCTGCCGCAACCTCACCATTACCGACAATCATTACGCTACGCCTGGAACTCACTGGTTGCCCTCCGGTCCATCGGCGAGGTCCTTCAATTCCTTGGTCCGCTTCTTCGTCAGGTCCGCCTTGCAGCCGGAGACGAGCATGGGCTCCATGGAGCCACCACGCGCCTGGAACCCTTGGGCCTCGCATTCGCCGTCGCGATAATCCACCCAGGCTCGCTGCGCCTTGATAAGCGCCTTTTCCGCGCCCTTCATGTTGTTGTCGAGATCCGCGTCGATGGCGACCATCGCCGCGCGCGTCTTCTTGTATTGCGCATTCAACGCCTTGTCGGCCTCACCGAATTCGAGCACAGCACAGATATTCATGTCCGTCTGCGTCTGTGCATTGGCGCAATCGGCCCCAGATTTCTTCGCGGTTTTCTGCGCAAAGACCGGGCCGCAAACCAGAACGGCGACAAGAGCGGCAGCGGATGCAAGCAATTTCATCGACATTGCGCTTCCCCGGAGACTCTACAGCTTGCCCATGACCTGCTGACGGAAGCCGTAGACTTCGCGCTTGCCCGACAGCGGGATCAGCGTTACCGCGCGCGTCTGCCCCGGCTCGAAGCGCACGGCTGTTCCGGCGGGAATGTCGAGCCGCATGCCCCTTGCCTTGTCGCGATCGAAAGAAAGCCCGGCATTGGTCTCGGCAAAATGATAGTGGCTCCCGACCTGAACCGGCCGATCGCCGGTATTGGAAACCTCAAGCGTCACAGTCGGCGCTCCGGCATTGAGTTCGATGTCGCCGCCTGCGGCGATGATTTCACCTGGGATCATGGTTCTCTCCTCATGCGGCCCGGACGGGCGCGCATCCCTCAGCTTTCAGAACACGCTTGGTCGAAGCGGGATATTTGGCGAGCAAGGCTGCCGGACGGACAGGACGCCGCGCGAAGTCGCCGCCGCAGTTCGGGCAGACGCCGTCCAGCACCGTATTGGCACAATCGGCGCAGAAAGTGCACTCGAACGTGCAGATCATCGCCTCCTCGCTTTCCGGCGGCAGATCCCTGTCGCAGCATTCGCAATTGGGCCTCAGCTCCAGCATGGCAACCTCATCGGATGGGTTCGTGGACGGTCACGAGCTTGGTGCCGTCGGGGAACGTCGCCTCGACCTGAACGTCATGGATCATCTCGGCAACGCCTTCCATCACCTGATCGCGCGTGATGACATGGGCGCCGGTCTCCATCAGCTCGGCGACCGGGCGGCCGTCGCGTGCGCCTTCGACCACGAAATCGGTAATCAGCGCAATGGCTTCGGGATGATTGAGCTTGACGCCGCGCTCCAGCCGCCGCCGCGCTACCATCGCCGCCATCGAAATCAGCAGCTTGTCTTTTTCTCTCGGAGTGAGGTTCATCGCCTACCTATGTGATTGCTGTTTGCTCAATTTACAGATTCCAGACTTTCGGCACGGGCGCTCCGTCGCGCAAGGCAGAAATGATCGGAATAAGGATTTTTCTGAGCGCGAAGCCATCGGCGGCAGCGAGCCGCACGACGAGCTTCTCGCCCCAGTGGCTGGCGCCGCCCATATGCGTTTCAAGAAGCGGCCGGACGCGGCCGAGATAGGTCTCAGCCAGCGGCCCGACGTAAAGCAAGGTCGCAAAGGCAACCTGACGGTTCAACACGGCCATCTTGGCGGTCAATGCAGCCACATCGCCATCCAGCCGCAACTCCTCGGCGTGAACCAGACGACCACCGCGGCGGATGCGCCAGCGATCGCGAAACAGCCCCTGCTCCATCGCCTCGCCCATGGCTTTCCGCCCGAGCAGGATCGCCTCGACGGCAAGGAATTCGGCCGTTTCGTCAAGCTCGACATTCAATGCACGTGAAAGCGAGGCGCGATCGAACAGGATGGTCTCCTGCGGCAGCCAATCGACCCGAGCGCCACTGCCGACCTTGATCGAGGTTTCAACTTCAGCCGTGCCCCTCGAAGCCTTGTAGATCTTCTCGCAAGCCTGTGTCGTCACGTCGATGCGCGTGCCCGGCCCGGCAACGACACTCCAATCCATCCGGTCGCCGCCGGTGAGACCGCCGGCGGTGTTGATGATGACCGCCTCCATCGAATGATCGAAGGTTTCCGGCAGCCTGATCTTGGCAGCCCCTTCCTGGAAAAGCTCGGCAAGACGCGTACGGCCGCCAAGCGACTTCGCCGCAAGATGGCCGCGACCCCGCGCCCGCTGCGGTCTCGTGCCTGCCGCCATCATTGCCATCAGCCTCTCCACACATCACGTCATGCCAAAGCCCGGCCATTGAAGCCCGGCAAGGAATAAATGCAAGCAATTCCTGTGCCTTATGCGATCTCCCGCAATGTCGATCTGAAACCGGCCAAATCAGCTGAATTTTTCGTCAAACGCCGAAAAGAAAGGCAATGAGCTTCAGTGGGCTGAACAGGTATCGGCAGCAGGTCGACACAAAGCTCTCCCTGCAAAGCGCATCTAGCCCTTCACTGCCGAGAAGAAGAGGAAGCGCGGCTTGGTCGTCAGGCTCTTGTATGCGCCGGGAAAAAGAGTGCTGACCCTGGGATCTGGCTGCGGCTCGCTCACGATATCGATCCGAAATCCGGCCGATCTTAGCGCATCGAACATGGCATGCAGCGGCCGATGCCAAAATCGCATGGTGATGTCCTTGCCGCCACGGTGCCACGTCTCGCTGAAATTATAGGTCTCGAAATAGCTTTCTCCGCTGACCGGATCATGATCCATGAACGGATGATGCGTCGAAAAAATCAGGCGGCCGCCATCGGACAAGACACGCCTGAATTCCGAAAGAGGCCGCGACCAATCGTGCAGATAATGCATGACCAAGGAGGCCATGACCAAATCGAAGGCGCCGTCTTCGAAAGGCAATCGCTCGTTCAAATCGGCCAGCAATAATCGCGCCCGCCCTTCCAGGCGGCGCCGTGCGATTTCGAGCAAGCCCGCGCTCGCATCGACGCCGGTCAGAACCGCTCCCCGATCGACGAGGGCGGTAGCGTGAGCCCCGCCTCCGCAACCCGCATCGAGAACGCGAAGTCCGGCAACGTCGCCGGCGAGGGAGAGAATTGCAGGTCGCTCATAATAAGCATTCCAGGCATTGTTCTCATTGTCGGCCTGATAGGCGGCTGCGAACGCATCATAGTCATTCTCAGACACTGTTCCTCCTTGCCGGAAAACGGCACATATGACAGCACTTCAAGTGATTGATGCCGCCACCTCGTGGACGCGCGGCCTGTCCGGCAACGTCGTATCGCAGTCTGGGTTTCTGTGTTTCTGCCTAGATCACACGATCCGGTGGCTCGCGCCCGGCAAAGAAGGCAGTGATATTGTCCACCACCTTCATACCCATGGCCGTGCGCGTCTCTTCCGTGGCACTGCCGAGATGTGGCAGAAGCACGACATTCTCCAACTCCCGCAGCCGTTCGGGAACATGCGGCTCCGCTTCATAGACATCAAGACCGGCACCGCGGATCGTTCCCTGCTCCAATGCCGATATCAGCGCCGCCTCGTCGACCACATCGCCCCTTGCCGTGTTGATCAGGAAAGAGCCGGGCTTCATGGCTGCGAGGCGAGCCGCATTCATCAGATGGCGGTTCTCGGCGCCGCCCGGACAGTGCAGCGAGACGAAGTCGGAGACTTCCAGAACATCTTCGACGGTTTGCAATTGCATGGCGCCATAGCGCGAAGCTTCCATCGGATCTATTGCCGAGCGATTATAGAAAACAACATCCATGCCGAAGCCGAAGTGACAGCGCTGCGCGAAGGCACGACCGATACGGCCGAAGCCGATGATGCCGACAGTCTTGCCCGTCACCTTCGTGCCGACGAGATGCGTCGGCCGCCAGCCGGCCCAGGTGCCAGCCCTAACCTCGCGCTCGCCTTCGCCGCCGCGTCGGGCAACGGAGAGGAGCAGCAACATGGCGATATCAGCCGTGCAATCCGTCAGCACGCCCGGCGTGTTGGTGACGGCTATGCCTTTTTCCTTGGCAGCAGCGATATCGATGTGGTTGAAGCCGACACCGAAATTGCCAAGGACCTTTGAGCGGATCGCCCCCTCGAAAAGCGCGGCCGGAAGCTTGTCGGAAACCGTCGGCAGGACCGCATCATAAGTGAGCAGCGCCTCGCGCAGCTGCCCCGCATCGAGTGCTGCGTCATCCCTGTTCAAAGTGGTGTCGAAACGCTCCGAAAGCACCGCCTCGACCGCCGATGGCCAGCGCCGGGTCACGAGAATACGGGGTTTGCTCATGCTGTGATCCTCCTGCCGATACAAGGGAGACTTAAAGCAGCTTCGGCATGAAGGAAATGGCGAACCGATATCGCAGATATGAAAAAGCCCGACCAGTGGCCGGGCTTCCCAAATCTTGCTGATGCCGGAAACCGGCGTCGCAAAGTTTACTTCGAAATTTCGGCGTAGTTGTACTTGCCGTCGGAGCCCTTGGACCACTTGTACATGACGTAGTCCGGACGGGTGATGTCGCCCTTGGCGTTGAAGCCGAGGTCGCCGATTGCGGTCTTGAACGGACCCTTTGCCTTCAGCGCGTCGGCAACGGCCATCGGATCGTTGGAACCGGCAGCCTTGGCGGCGGCAGCGATAACCTGCAGAGCCGAGTAGGAGTACAGCGTGTAGCCTTCCGGCTCGTAGCCGGCAGCGCGGAACTTGGCGACGAGATCGGCGGAAGCCGGGTTCTTGCGCGGATCCGGCGCGAAGGTCATCAGCGTGCCGTCGACGGCGTCGCCGGCGATCGATGCCAGCTCGTTCGAGACGATACCGTCACCGGACATGAAGTGAGCCTTCACGCCCTGGTCGGCCATCTGACGCATGATGAGGCCAGCTTCCGTGTGCAGACCGCCGTAGTAGACGAAGTCGACGCCAGCCTGCTTCATCTTCGCGATCAGGGCCGAGTAGTCCTTGTCGCCGGGGGTGATGCCTTCATAAAGAACTTCCGTCACGCCGGCGGCGTTGAGGTTCTTCTTGGTCTCGTCAGCTAGGCCCTGACCATACGGGGTCTTGTCGTGAACGACGGCAACCTTGGCGCCCTTGAAATTGTCGGCGATATACTTGCCGGCAACTTCGCCCTGCTGGTCGTCACGACCGCAAGTACGGAACGTGTTCCACAGGCCGCGCTCGGTGAACTTCGGGTTCGTCGAAGCGGGCGTGATCTGCAGGATGCCGTTTTCAGCGTAGACTTCCGAAGCCGGGATGGAAACGCCCGAGTTGAAGTGACCTACAACGAACTTCACGCCGTCAGCGACGAACTTGTTTGCGACCGAAACGCCCTGCTTGGCATCGGAGACGTCGTCGCCGAGTTCGATCTTGATCTTTTCGCCATTGATACCGCCGGCCGCATTGATGTCCGCAGCTGCCTGCTCTGCACCCTTCTGAAGCTGCGCGCCAAACGCAGCATTCGGGCCCGTCAACGGACCACCGACGCCAACAATAATGTCGGCCTTCGCAACGCCGCCGAAAGCGATCATCGCCGACAAGGCCACCGCCGACAGAAGATACTTCTTCATATTATTACTCCCAATTTTTAAGCGGGTTCCGTTTGATCTGCCCTGCGCGATACCCACCAATCATCACGCCGGTAACGCTTGCATTCCGAACTCTGGAAGCATGACCCCTGCCCGTTCCCGTCTGTTTTTATGGGGCTGGGTGACGCTCTTGGTTGTACGCAGACTGTGCCTAGTTTAGGCGCACTGTCAATTCTTCTTCTTCCACGAAAAGGCCGAGGTCTTTTCATAGAGCCAGTAATAATTATTCACCATCTGATCGGTACGTCGATACCGGTATCCCGCCGTCGCAAAAACAAGCAGAAGCACGACATCGATGATGTAGATGGTGACGTCGAAAACCGGGCCATTGAACAGCGCATGGTGCAGAAACTGCAGGCCAAGGCCGATCAGAAAGCTGTAGATGACGACAAGCGGATAGGTTTCCCAGCTGGATGCAACGGCGCGGCCAGCGCGCCATGCGGTCCAGAAACCGAGAATGACGATAACAGCGCGGATGACCATGCGCCCGCCGGTATCGGTGTCGAAGAGAAGTCCCTGCATCTTAAATTCTCCGCGAAACGAAACTCAATGGTGACCGCCTTCGAGATAGGCGGCACGCACCTCCGGATTGGCGAGCAGTTCCTTGCCGGAACCGCTCATCGTCACCCGGCCGTTGACCATCACATAGGCGCGGTCGGAAAGCTTGAGCGCCGCAAAGGCGTTCTGCTCGACGAGGAACACAGTCAGCCCCTGGGTCTGGTTCAGAACCTTGATCGCCTCGAAGATGCCCTTGACGATCAGCGGCGCCAGGCCAAGCGAGGGTTCGTCCAGCAGCAGCAGCTTGGGACGCGCCATCAGTGCGCGGCCGATCGACAGCATCTGCTGCTCGCCGCCCGAAAGCGTTCCGCCGCGCTGCGACTGGCGCTCCTTCAGCCGCGGGAAGAGCGTGAAGATCTTCTCGACGTCCTCGTTGAAATATTTGAGCTTGTCGAGACTCGCGCCCATCTGCAGGTTTTCATAGACGGTCATGCGCGGAAAGATGCGCCGACCCTCGGGCGACTGCGCGATGCGAAGCCGCGCGATCTCATGCGTCGGCATGCGCGTGATATCGCGGCCGTCGAAGGTGACCGAGCCGGTGCGCGCCTGCGGGCTGCCGCAGATCGTCATCATCAGCGTCGATTTGCCGGCGCCGTTGGCGCCGATCAGGCTGACGATCTCGCCGCTATTGACTTCGATATCGACGCCGGCAAGGGCGCGGATATTGCCGTAATAGGTTTCGACACCCGCAACTTTGAGAAGTGGTTGCCCCGCCATCAATGTTCACCCTCTTGGAGGTGCTCGACTTCGGCAATCACCTCTTCCACTTCCTCATCCTCGACGCCCAGATAGGCGGCAATCACGCGAGGATCGTTCTTGACCTCATCCGGCGTGCCATCGGCGATCTTCTGCCCATATTCGAGCACGATGACATGGTCGGAAATTTCCATGACCACGGACATGTCGTGTTCGATCAGCAGGATCGATGTGCCGGTGTCCTTGCGGATGCTGCGAAGGAATTCGTTGAGAACCAGAGATTCGCGAGGATTGAGACCGGCAGCCGGCTCGTCCAGGCAAAGCAGTTCCGGCCCCGTACACATGGCACGAGCGATTTCCAGGCGGCGTTGCGCGCCGTAAGGAAGGTCGCCTGCAGGATCGTCGGCGCGATCGATGAGATCGGCCTTTTCGAGCCAGAAGCGCGCCAATTCGATCGCATTCTTCGCTTCGGCTCGATAGGGACCGATGCCGAGCAGGCCGAGGATCGTGTAGCCGGAGGCACGCATCAGCTTGTTGTGCTGCGCCACCAGCAGGTTTTCGAGCACCGTGAGGCCCGAAAACAGACGGATATTCTGGAAGGTACGCGCCACCTTGGCTTCGCGCGTGATCCGGAAATCCGGCAGCCGTTCCAGGAGATATTCCTTGCCGCTCTTCTGCTGCAGCGTAAGCATGCCCATCGTCGGTTTGTAGAAGCCGGTGATGCAGTTGAACACGGTCGTCTTGCCGGCGCCGTTCGGCCCGATCAGCGCGGTGATATCGCCACGCTTGGCCTCGAACGAGAAGTCGTTGATCGCCATCAGGCCGCCGAACTTCATTGACAGGTGGTCGACCTTCAAGAGGACGTCGCTGGGGTTTGCGGTCACAGCGTTCATCAGCCGTGGCCCTCCTTGGTAAAGCTGCCTGAAACCGCTTTTCGCTCCTTGAGGAAAGCGGTCGGCTCGCGCGTGCCGACAAAGCCGCGCGGCTTGAAGATCATAACGACCACCATAGCGAGGCCGAAGATCAGCATGCGGTAGAGTTCCGGTGTGAAGTCCGGGCCGAAACCGGGAATGATCGTGGTATCGCCGAAGACCAGCCCGGTCTTGAGGAAGCTCATGTTGCGCAGCAATTCGGTGCCGCCAACCATGGCGATCGCGGCAATCGCGATGCCCTTCAGCGACCCCATGCCGCCGAGAACGACGATGGCGAGGATCACGGCGGATTCGAGGAACACGAAGGATTCCGGCGAGACGAAGCCCTGACGCGCCGCGAAGAAGGAGCCGGCAAAACCGCCGAACATGGCGCCGGTGGCAAAAGCCGTCAGCTTCGTCGTCACCGTATTGATGCCGAGCGAACGGCAGGCGATTTCATCCTCACGCAACGCTTCCCACGCACGTCCGATCGGCATGCGGCGCAGCCTGATGGTGACATAGGCGGTCAGCATGCAGAGCAGCAGGATCACGTAGAACAGGAAAACCTTGTACCAGGCCGACGAGATCGGCAGACCGAAACTGCGGACGAAGTTGTGCGGATCCTTCATATCGAAAGTATACAGGCCAAAAAGCGATGCCTTGGTGATGTTGGAGATGCCGAAGCTTCCCTGCGTCACATCGGTCCAGTTGGTCAGCACGATGCGGATGATTTCACCGAAGGCAAGCGTCACGATCGCCAGGTAATCACCCCTGAGGCGCAGCACCGGAAAGCCCAGGACCATCCCCCAAAGCGCTGCCAGAATGCCCGAAATCGGCAGAAGCAGCCAGAAGGATAGGCCGAAATGCATCGATAGCAGAGCATAGGAATAGGCGCCGACCGCATAGAAGGCGACATATCCCAGGTCGAGCAGACCGGCGAGGCCGACGACGATGTTCAGACCCCAGGCAAGCATCACGTAGATGAGGATCTGGATGCCGAAATTGTCGACATAGGTCAGCGCCCCTTGCGGGCCGAGGATTGCCACCGCCGCTATCGGATAGATCAGCAGAAACACAAGGGCGATCTTGTTGAAATGCTTGGAGACGAAGCTTTGTTCGCCCTCTACCTGCACGACCTTGGCCTTGGCTGCCTTTCGCGCTGCCAGATAAGGCTGGACGAAGACCGTCATGATGAAGCGGCCGACGGTAGCGATCGCGACGATGATCGCCAGAAGACCCCAGCGCTGCACGATAATCAGCTTGTTGTCCATATTCTGATCGGTCTTGAGACCGATATAGAGGACGAACATGCCGAAGGATATGACAGCGGTCCAGAGGGCGTCCGTAATCCCCTTCTGGACAAGACCGGGCGCGGTCTTGCCTGCAACGAAGTTTGAATTTGCCATGGCGTTATACCTTTTCGACTTCCGGCCGACCGAGAATGCCCGTCGGCTTGAAGATCAGCACGTAGGCAAGGATGCCGTACGTGGCGACATCCTTATACGCGATGGGAAAATTGCCAGACCAGAAGGACTCGATGAAGCCGATCATCAGGCCGCCGAGAACAGCGCCCGGAAGCGAGCCGATGCCGCCCAGAACCGCCGCCGTGAAAGCCTTGACGCCCGGCACGAAACCGTCCGTGAAGTTGGCCACACCATAATACATCAGATACATCGTGCCGGCGACAGCAGCGAGTGCCGCACCCATGATGAAAGTGATGGAGATGGTGCGGTCGACATTGATGCCGAGCAGCGCCGCCATCTTGCGATCCTGCTCGGTCGCCCGCTGGGCACGCCCAAGCGCCGTCTTGTTGACGATGTACCAGAAGGCGGCGAGCAGCACGACTGTGATGATGAAGATGATGATCTGCTTCAGAGACAGCGAGACGCCGCCGAAATTGTAGACATCGCCCACCAGCGTCGGGATCGGCTTGTTGCGCGGCCCCTGTGCAACCTGGATGAAGTTCGACAGAACGATCGACATGCCGATTGCCGTGATGAGCGGCGCGAGGCGGAACGATCCGCGCAGCGGCCGATAAGCCACCCGCTCGATCACCCAGTTCCACAGGCTCGTCATCAGCATGGCGACGATCAGCATGACAAGCAGCATGATCGCGACCGGCAGGCCAGCAAAGAGCGAAACGAGAACCAGATAGGTGATAAGAGCAGCAAAGCCGCCGAGCATGAAAACATCACCGTGGGCAAAGTTGATCATGCCGATGATGCCGTAAACCATGGTGTAACCAATAGCGACCAGGCCGTAGATCGACCCGAGAGTCAGCCCGTTTAAGAGCTGCTGGATAAAATAATCCATATATCACTTCCCCTGGATGCGGCGTCATACGACCGCATCTCTTATTGCTTTTTTAGGTTCCTTCTAGAGGCCTATGGGCGCGATTCCATACTGGTTTCGAAGGAAATGTGAAGCCAAAAAGGCGAGAAATTGACAAATTCTTTTCAAATCGCCGTGCGCTGATGCGAATCCGACCAAAAATGACACGAAAGCGGCAGGCCGTGGCTCAAAATTAGCCAAAACCGTGAAGCGGCGCCTACACTCTGAAGAGCTCTTGTCAGAGGCAGGCCTCGTCAGGCCCGCCATAACGATCGCCTGAACCGCGACTTTACGCCCGCATCCTGGCACCATCCGCATCGAACAGCGGCTCGGCCTGCAGCCTTGCCGGCAAGAGCTCGCCAAGCAGTTCGATCGACCAGCCTTGCACCTCGTCGGCGATTTCCTTCGGCACGTAGCCCACAGCGACGGAAAGACCGGAAGCATGAGCATAGCCGCCTGACGTCACCCAGCCACAGACCGCGCCGTTGTGATAGATCGGCTCATCGCCGATGACATCGGCATCCCTGGCCGAGAGGATGAAGGTCCGCAGGCGCAACGCGCCGCCCTCCGCCTTTTCCTTGGCGGCGGCCGCCTTGCCGATGAAATCGGCCTCCTTGGACAGCGCCACGAATCGGTTGAGGCCGGCCTCGAACGGCCCATAGAGTGGTCGGTATTCACGCGCCCAGCTGCCATAGGATTTGTCGAGGCGCAGCGCATTCAGCGCTCTCAGCCCAAAGAGCCGGATGCCGAACTCGGCACCTTCCTGCATCAGAAGGTCAAAGATATAGCGCTGATGCTCCGGCTTCATCCAGATTTCATAGCCGAGGTCGCCCGTATAGGAAACGCGGCCGACGATCGCAGGCGCCATACCGATATCCATGCGGCAAATGGACATGAACGGGAAGGCGGCGGTCGAGAGATCCTGATGGGTCAGCTTCTGCAGCAGCTTGCGGGCGTTCGGACCGGCGATCGACAGGCCGAGAAGCGAAAGACCGAGTGCTTCGAGCCGGACCGAGCCGTCCTTCGGCAGCAGTCCTTCGAACCAGCGCATGTGATAGGCTTCGGCAATGCCGGAGCCGATGAGAAGGAAATCCCCCTCGCCCAGCTTCGCCAGCGTGAAATCGCCGATCAGCTTGCCGTCGTGCTTCAGCATCGGTGCCAGCGTCATCCGGCCAATGGCCGGAATGCGGCAGCTCAACAGCCGATCGAGGAAAGCTTCCGCCCCCGGTCCCTTAATCGAATATTTGGCAAAGCCGGAGGTCTCCATTAGGCCGACGCTCTCGCGCACCGCCCTGGCTTCGGCGCCGACGACATCGAAGTCGTTGGAGCGGCGCCAGGAGAATTGGTCGAGCTCACCCTGCGGCGCGAACCACAGGGCCTGCTCGAGACCATAATAAGCGCCGAATACGCCGCCGGCTTGTTTCAGCTTATCGTAGATCGGCGTCGTCAGCAGCGGACGAGCGGCCGGCAGCTCCTCGTTAGGATAGCGGATCGAGAAGCGGCGAGCATAGTTCTCGCGTACCTTGGCATTCGTATAGGCGAGCGTCGCGTAGTCGCCATAGCGCGAAACGTCCATGGCGAAAACGTCGAAGCCCGGATCGCCGTAAATCATCCAGTTGGCGAGTGCGAGCCCCACACCGCCGCCCTGGCTGAAGCCGGCCATGACGGCGCAGGCCGACCAATAGTTCCTCAAGCCACGCACGGGGCCGACAAGCGGATTGCCATCAGGCGAAAAGGTGAAGGGGCCGTTGATAATCTTCTTGATGCCGGCATTGTTAAAGGCCGGGAAATGGCGGAAGCCGACTTCCAGCTCCGGCGTGATGCGCTCAATATCCTCGGCCAGCAGCTCGTGACCGAAATCCCAGGGCGTCGTCACCGGCGACCATGGACGGCAGGCCTTTTCATAGGTGCCCATCAGCATGCCTTGCCGCTCCTGGCGCAGATAGATCTCGCCATCGAAGTCGACGCAGTGCATCAGCTCCTTGCCCGTCGTCTTGTTGAAGTCGATGACCTCGGGCATGTCCTCGGTGATCAGATACATATGCTCCATCGCAAGCACCGGCAGCTCCAGCCCGACCATACGGCCGACTTCGCGCGCCCAGAGACCGGCGGCGTTGACGACATGCTCGGCGATGATCTCGCCCTGGTTGGTGATGACCCGCCAGGAACCATCCTCGCGCTGTACCAGCTCTTCCACCTTGGTATGCAGGTAGATTTCCGCACCGTTCTTCTTGGCCGAGCGAGCATAGGCATGCGTGGTGCCATAGGGGTCGAGATGGCCTTCGACGGGGTCGTAAAGCGCGCCGACAAACTGATCGGGATCGAGAAGCGGCATCATTTCATGCGCTTCCTTCGGCGTCAGCAGCGTCGCTTCCAGGCCATTGTAGCGCCCCTTGGCGAGAATGGATTTCAGCCAGTCGAAGCGCTGCGGGGTGGCCGCCAGCATCAGGCCGGAGGTGAGGTGCAGGCCGATGTCCTGGCCGGAATATTCCTCGATCTCCTTATAGAGCTCGACCGTATATTTCTGCAGCTTGGCAACGTTCGGATCGCCGTTGATCGTATGCATGCCGCCGGCAGCATGCCAGGTCGAGCCGGATGTCAGCTCGGAGCGCTCGAGCAGCACGACATCGGTCCAGCCGAATTTCGTCAGGTGATAGAGCACCGAACATCCGACGACACCGCCACCGATGACGACGACCTTGGCATGGCTTTTCATTGGGAATCCCCTGTTTTCGGCACGAAGCCGCCGGGTGTCTTCCCGCGCGACCGACCGTATTTGAGAGGAAACCTAGAGACTATCCGACAGGCCAAATAGCCCGAACTGCGAAACCAATATGTCTGTTTGCGCCATCGCAATTGTTCGGATCGCGCCATCGGCTATCGACGGCAAAGGCCGGTCGGCAAGGCGCTCGACCTCCGCCACCACGAGGCTTTTCAGTCGGCGAAACCGGCCGTGAGCGCGAACTCCCGCCCCATCTCCATAATCTCTTCGAAGACACTGCCGGCATAGGAGCGCGGCACGATGATTTCGAAATGATCCGGACCGGTGCGGGCAACATTGGCGCTGACGTGACAGCACAGCATGTTGGCCGACTGCCCCTCGGCAAAAACCTGCGGATGCAAGTCGACCGCCACGCATTTGGCAAGGATACGGCGAACGCTGGGACCAGAAATGCGAAGCATGACGCGACCGTCACTCTGCTCGAAGAAAGAGGCCCGGGCGGGATCGAGCGTGAAGAGATCCCGCGCGACGCTATCGGCGCTGAGCGTCTCCGATACCACGAACCATTCCCTCGGTCCGACATCGCGAACCGATACATCCTTCAATGCCTTCAGGCTTGCCAGAATACCGTCTTGATCGCCGGCCCTGGCGAGCACAGAGAAGATGGCCGGATGACGCACGACGGCGAGATGATTCGGATTGGCGGCAGCTTCGAAGCCGGAAATATGATCTTCCAGCACATGCCTGTTCTGAAACGCGACGCTCATCAATCCATCACCCCAAAAGCTTCTTGTTGTCGGGATCAACGAAAATTGGGCTGCAAACCTCTGCTGCCACTTCCTCACCCCGCAATCCGTCCCAGACGACCACGCGCTCGCCGATGCGTTCCCGGCCCGACTTCAGGAAAGCGAGCGCGATGGAATGGCCGAGCGTCGGCGAGAAGCACGCTGAGGAAACATGCCCCTGATCGTTCACCGTCGAAGGTCTCGCACCTTCCTTCAAAATATGCGCGCCGGCGTGAATTTCCTTGGCCGTATCGATCGGCTTCAGGCCCACAAGCTGGCCGCGGTCGGCGGCAGTCAGGCCGAAGCGGGTAGATAGCCGCTTGCCAATGAAATCCGGCTTCTGCGTCGACATCATGCGACCAAGCCCGACATCGTCAGGCGTGGTGCGGCCATCGAGTTCGTTATGGGTGACATGTCCCTTCTCGATACGCAGCACGTTGAGCGCTTCGACGCCATAGGGGCAGACGCCATGCGCCTTGCCGGCCTCCATGATGGCATCAGCCACCGCCTCGCCATAACCGGCCGGCACCGCTAGTTCATAGGCGAGCTCGCCCGAGAAAGAAATGCGGAACAGGCGTGCCCTGAGCCCCCCCTTCAGCATGATTTCGGCTGCAGCAAGGAAGGGGAAGAACGCGTCGGAGATATCATCTTCCACGATCTGCTCCAGCACCAGCCGCGCCTTCGGGCCGGCAATCGCCATCTGCGCCCATTGATCGGACGAGGACACGAAGCGAACGTCGAGCTGTGGCCAAAGCGTCTGCGCGCAGAATTCCATATGCGTCATCACCTCGCCGGCCATCGCCGTCGTGGTCGTCATGAAGAAATGGTCAGGCGTCAGCCGGCTCGTCGTGCCGTCATCGAAAACCATACCGTCTTCGCGTAGCATCAAGCCATAGCGCGCCTTGCCGATCGGCAGCTTGAGGAAGGCGTTGGAATAGAGACGATTGAGGAACTCAGCCGCATCCTTGCCGAAAATCTCGATCTTGCCGAGCGTCGACACGTCGCAGATCCCAACATTGTTGCGGACGTTGAGGACTTCGCGGTCCACACTGTCGCGCCAGCCCTTCTCGCCCGGTCGGGCAAACCAGGATGAACGATACCAGAGGCCGGCCTCGACGAAGCTCGCGCCATTCTTCTTCGCCCATCCATGCAGCGGCGATTCCCGAACCGGCTGCGCGTGCTTGTCGCGTGCGGTTCCCGCCAGCGCACCGAAGGACACTGGCGTGTAGAAGGGCCTGAATGTCGTGGTGCCGACGGCGGCCGGGCTGATGCCGCGCATGCCGGCGATGATGCCGGCGGCGTTGACATTGCCAAGCTTGCCCTGGTCCGTCGCCATGCCGCTTGTCGTATAGCGCTTGGCATGCTCCACATGACCGAAGCCTTCGCGCAGCGCGAGGCCAAGATCCTTGGTATGGACGTCGTTCTGGAAGTCGACGAATGCCTTGTCTTTGGCACCCGGCACATGCCAGATCGCCGCGAAGGATGGATCGTACTCGCCATCAACCTCAAGCAAATCTTCCGCATGAGCCGTGCGGCCCAGGCTTTCGATGACCCCTCGCGCCTTCTGCGCGCCATCGGCGAGGCAGCCGGAAACGCTCTCGATACCCGCAGCCGAACCGGCAATCTCCAGCTCGCCAGAGACGATCGGTGCGATGAAGGCCTGCTTCTCGTCGGACCAGACCGGCTTGGCACCCCGCTGGCAGGCAAGATGGATGATCGGTGACCAGCCACCCGACATGGCCAGCGCATCGCAGGCGATCAGCTCATCCAGCCCGCCGCGGTCTGCAATGACGCCACTGATGCGATATTTGCCTTTGGTCGCGTGGACGCTTGCCGCATGAACCACGCGCACGCCTTGCGGAGCAACATCGGCCGACGCGGCTCGCGTGTCGAGGATTGCCGAAATCTCCACGCCTGCAGCGGTGAGATCGGCGGCAGTTCGGTATCCGGAGCCGCCATTGGTGAAGACGGTAACCTTCTGCCCGGCAACGACGCCATAGCGATTGAGATAGCTGCGCATGGCACTGGCCATCATCACGCCCGGGCGATCATTGCCGCCGAACACCAGCGGTCGCTCTTCGGCGCCCGAGGCAAGGATGGCGCGCTTGGCGGCGATGCGCCAGAGCCGCTCCACCGGCAGGTCGGCCGATGGCATCGCCACATGCTTCTGCACCTTCTCGACGGCACCGAAAACATTGCCATCATACCAACCGAATACGGTGGTACGCGGCATCAAGGTGACGTTCTCGAAGCTCTGCAATTCCTCAAGCGTCGCCTGCACGAAAACGTCAGCGGAAGCGCCGCCGATCGTCAGCTTTTCCGACAATAGCGAGCCGCCAAGTCTAAAGCCTTCGTCGACCAATACGACACGCAAGCCGGCGCGGGCGGCGGTCAGAGCCGCCATTAGCCCCGCCGGACCGGAGCCGATCACGAGCAGGTCGCAATGCGCCCAGGCCTTCTCGTAACGGTCCGGATCGGCCTGCATGACCGCCTTGCCGAGGCCGGCAGCACGTCGGATCAGCGGCTCGTAGATCTTTTCCCAGAAGGCAGCCGGCCACATGAAGGTCTTGTAGTAGAAGCCAGCGCCGAGGAAGGGCGAGAACAACCCATTGATCGCGCCAAAATCATACTTCAGCGACGGCCAGCGGTTCTGGCTCACCGCACTCATGCCCTGATAGAGCTCGGCGACGGTAGCACGCGTATTCGGCTCGGTCCGGCCATCCTTGCCGATGGTGACGAGCGCGTTGGGCTCCGCCGAACCGGCCGTCAGGATGCCGCGCGGCCGATGATATTTGAAGCTGCGGCCAACCAGTATCTGGTCATTGGCGAGCAGGGCGGCGGCGAGTGTGTCGCCTTCCAGACCCTTCATTTCCTTGCCGTCGAACTGGAAGGACAGTGGGCGGCTGCGATTGACGAGACCACCGCTCGACAGACGATAAGAGGTCATCGCGCCGCCTCCTTTGCCTTGTCCTCGGCATCGGTAACGGAAAAGACCTCGTGCGTGACATTGCTGCGCTCGACGACCAGCCAGCGGCGGCATCCGGCGCTATGATGCCAATATTCCTCAATCCGGCCGCGCTCGTTATCGCGGATGAAGACGTAGCGGTTCCAGTCCTCATCCGGCGCGGTCGGCACCGGCCGGACGACGGAGGCCGAGCCGCGAATGGAGAATTCTTCCTTGGGTCGCACGCCGCAATGCGGGCAGTTGATCAAGCTTGCCATTGGTATTGTGCCCTCAATGCAGGTTCGGCTGCGGACCCTTGCCGCCTTCGTCGATCGCAAAGCCGCGCTCGAAACGGTCAAGCCGCAGAAGGCGGCTGACATCGTGGCTCTCGCCCCTCGCGATCAGATGCGCGAAGCAGAAGCCGGAGGCGGGCGTCGCTTTGAAGCCACCATAGTTCCAGCCGCAGTTCAGATAGAGATTTTCGATGGGCGTGCGATCGATGATCGGCGAGCCGTCCATGCTCATATCCATCACGCCGCCCCAGGTGCGCAGCACGCGCACGCGCGACAGACCGGGGATAAGCGCCACCCCCTCCTCCATCGTATGCTCGACGGTGGCGAGATTGCCGCGCTGCGCATAGGAGCTGTAGTAATCGATATCGGCGCCGAAGACCAAGCCGCCCTTGTCGGATTGGGATATATAGAAGTGTCCCGCGCCATAGGTGATGACATTGTCGATAACAGGCTTCAGCCCTTCGGAAACGAAAGCCTGCAGCACATGCGTTTCGATCGGCAGCTCCAGGTCAGCCATATTGCCGAGAATCGACGTATGACCTGCGGCCGCAAGCGCCAGCTTGTTGCAGCCGATGAAGCCGCGGTTGGTTTCGACCCCCGTCACAGCACCGCCCTCGTCGCGGCGAATGCCGATCACCTCGCATTGCTGGATGAGATCGACCCCGCGGCTGTCGGCGCCACGCGCATAGCCCCAGGCGACCGCATCGTGCCGCGCCGTGCCGCCGCGGCGCTGCAAAAGGCCGCCGAGGATCGGAAAGCGGGCATGATCGAAATTCAGATAGGGCATCATTCGGCGGACCTGCTCGCGATTGAGCAGTTCGGCATCGACGCCATGCATGCGCATGGCATTGCCGCGCCGGACATAGGCATCGCGCTGGCCATCGGAATGGAACAGATTGACGATTCCGCGCTGGGACACCATGGCATTATAGTTGAAATCCTGCTCAAGCCCTTCCCAGAGCTTCATCGAGAATTCATAGAAAGGCTCGTTGCCGGGCAGCAGATAGTTGGAGCGGATAATCGTCGTATTACGGCCGACATTGCCGGAGCCGATGTAGCTCTTTTCCAGCACCGCGACGTTGGTAATGCCGAATTCCTTGGCGAGGTAATAGGCAGTTGCCAGGCCATGTCCGCCGCCGCCGACGATGATCACGTCATAATGTGGTTTCGGCTCCGGCGTCCGCCACACCGGCTGCCAATGGCGATTGCCTGAAAACGCCTGTTTTAGAAGCTGATAAGCCGAATAACGCATGCATTCATCCTGATCACTACCCGGCCGCACATTCGCATATGCAATAAAAACGACAAGTCCCGAAAGAGCGAAAAAGCTTCGCAAACAGAACATGATCTTTTCCGAATGCGCAGTGATGGACGGTATCTGCTGCGGAAGGGAATACATGGCCGGCCTGCCAAAAGACCTGCCTTCCGGGCCGCTGTTGCTAAACCCTCGCTCAAGCGCTATGGCCAGGAAAGCCGGGGCATAGGAAGTCTAAACTTCGCAATCGCAACTTCTTATATATTCTTATATATAATGTCCGGAGAGTTTAGGCGCGGACTGCGCGCGGAAGACGAAGAAGCACATGCTTGCAACATTTGAAAAGGCGGCACTCGAGGCAGGAAAGGCCATCCTGGAGGTCTATCGTGCCGGCTATTCCGTTGCGTTAAAGCAGGACATGAGCCCCGTCACACTGGCCGACGAGCGGGCCGAACACATCATTCTCAGACACCTCGAGCGCGATTTTCCGCATATCCCGGCCATTGCCGAAGAGCAGGTTTCAGCCGGCAAGATTCCGGATGTGCGTGGCCGCGCCTTCTTTCTCGTCGACCCGCTCGACGGCACACGAGAGTTCATCGAGCATCGCGATGAATTCACCGTCAACATCGCCTATATCGAAGACGGTATTCCCCTCATCGGCATCGTCTACGCACCGGCGCTCGGCGTCGCCTTTACTGGCGAGCCCGGCAAGGCGCGCAAACTGATGGTGGACAAGTATTTTACCATTACCAGCCGCGTCAATATTGCGGTGCGTGAACCGCCGGCCAAGCTGACGGCGCTTGCCAGCCGCTGCAATAGCAATGCGAAAACCGAAGGCTTTCTCACCGACAATGCGGTTTCCGGCTGTACATCGATCGGTTCGTCGCTGAAATTCTGCCTGCTCGCTGAGGGCAAGGCAGATGTCTATCCGCGTTTCGGCCGGACCATGGAATGGGATACGGCAGCCGGCGATGCCGTGTTGCGGGCGGCGGGCGGCAAGACCGTCACAGTCGAGGGTGGCCTTCTGACCTACGGCAAGACCGACCAGTATGCGGACGCCGACTTCGCCAATCCGCACTTCATCTGCTGGGGCGGACAGAAGCACGGCGTCTCGGCGTAAGTTTATTTTTGCAAGTAAAAACAATTCCTGCAGCTTTTCTTGAGCGCGCCAGTAGCGGAGCGGACCGGCTAATTTCGGCCCGAAAGCGTAAGTTTTCACTGACAAAAAATCATAGAATGAATGCGATTTTCCCTGAAATAACAGGGGCTTTTGCGCATTTTTCTCAGGCGAAACATACGCAAATCAGCACTTCGCCACATTGATTAAAATTATTAGCAAAGTCTTACCATGTGCTTAGGCAATTTTTAAATGTGGCAAGCTAGAGTGCCACACGTGGTCTTGAGTGTGTGTAGAGAGTCCAATGACCGAAATGATACGTCCCCGAGTGAAGTATGTCATCGGCCCCGATGGCAGCCCGCTGACGATAGCAGACCTTCCGCCGCCGAATACGCGCCGCTGGGTCATTCGTCGTAAAGCTGAGGTTGTCGCCGCCGTGCGTGGTGGTCTGCTCAGCTTGGAAGAAGCCTGCGAACGTTATACGTTGACCGTCGAAGAGTTCCTCTCCTGGCAGTCGTCCATCAATACCCATGGCCTTGCCGGCCTCCGGACGACCCGCATACAGCAGTATCGCCACTGACAGCAGCGACAGCACCACCTTTATTCCATTTTGTGTTCGGGCCTCTTTTCTTGCGAAAGAGGCCCGAATTATTTTATTGAAAGGCGCCCGCGCATTGCTCGCCTCGCCTACGCTAAAGGGCTTGGCCGGTCCGTATTTTCGACATCAACCTAAACGGAGACGGTCCGTTAACAATCTCGATGGTTGGCAGACGCCGGAGCACATGCAATCCTCGTTGCATCAGATGCGACAAGGGAGAAAATCATGGATATCCGCAACGAAAACAATGCATCCGGCGGCCGTTATGTTGCAACGGTCGAAGGCTACGAGGCGGAGATGACCTTTTCCCGCACGTCTCCCAAGCTGATCATCGTCGATCATACCGGCGTGCCGGATGCCCTGCGTGGCAAGGGAGTCGGCCAGGCGCTGGCGCTTCACGCCGTCGAAGAGGCGCGCCGTGGCGGCTGGAAAATCATCCCGCTCTGTCCCTTCTTCAAGGCTCAGGCGCAACGTCATGATGACTGGCGCGACGTCGTCAATCTCTAAAACGCGGTGCTTTAAGCACGGTAGCACGCGTCGCACGCGCGCATCGCATGACCAAGCGGGACAAAATCCGTCCAATCGGTCGGATTATCTTCGAAAACGCAAAAGCCGCGCATGGCCGGCCCCGTCACGGCCAGTCATGCGCAGCCTTCATGCGCTTCCATCATACTCTTCGCATTCCGAAGATAAGCTCCGTACCGGAACGCAATCATGCTTGATCCGAAGGAGAAGACGGAATTGCGATCTCAGGCGCGTGCCCGCGCCGGACCCGAACCATCACGCTCTTCAAGCGCTGCGGCCTTGGCATATTCGGCCTGCATTTCCTCAAGCGAATTTTCCAGCGCCTCTTCCTGAACCTGCAGCTCCCGGATCGACACCTGCAGATTGTCCGCACGCTGGCGGGCAGCCTTGGCAAAGGTCGGGTAGGCAAAATGGCTCGGATCGGAAATGCCGGACTTCTTCTCCTCGACGACGATCTGGCTTTCCAGTTCCTTCGTCATGCGGTCAAATTCCGCCATCATCATCTGCAGCTGCTGCAGCTGACGGCGTTTTTCGTTCACCTGAAACTCTTTCAGGCGAACAAGGCTCTCACGTGACTTCATACGCATTACTCCCGTGATGCGAGACCCCGGCTCTCGATATTCCCGTTCGCCGAACCGCTTTGAGACGGCTTGGTTAAAAAAATTTCCAGCGGTCTTAATAAAAGCCTACCGCTGGTAACCTTTCGTTTACGGGCATCGTTAATGATAGGCGCAATGATTTAAGGCTCGGTAAATGTTGTGGTCGGAATTCGACATGTCGGCATTGGTGAGTCAGATGAATCACTTGGCGTTGGTTGTTAATGCAATACTTTAGGAGTCGATTTTACTGATTGTCGTTGGAAAACAGTGCAATGGAAAAATTATTTAATAAATTCGATACGACTTGCCAGAGTGAATCAGAATTTGTTAACCATTGCATGGCAGCTTCCAAATCAAGCAGTGATTTGATCGGTATCGCGTTAAGGGGCTGACGACCTTTCGGCGGCGGTAAAGGGGACAATTATGCGGGTTCTACTCATTGAAGACGATAGCGCGACAGCGCAGAGCATCGAGCTGATGCTCAAATCCGAAAGTTTCAACGTCTATACCACCGATCTCGGTGAAGAAGGCGTCGATCTCGGAAAGCTCTACGACTACGACATCATCCTTCTCGATCTCAACCTTCCCGACATGTCCGGCTACGAAGTGCTGCGCACGCTGCGCCTCTCGAAGGTCAAGACGCCGATCCTCATCCTCTCCGGCATGGCCGGCATCGAGGACAAGGTTCGCGGCCTCGGCTTCGGCGCCGACGACTATATGACCAAGCCTTTCCACAAGGATGAGCTGGTCGCCCGCATCCACGCCATCGTCCGCCGTTCCAAGGGCCATGCCCAGTCTGTCATCATGACCGGCGAGCTCATCGTCAACCTCGACGCCAAGACCGTCGAAGTCGGCGGTCAGCGCGTGCATCTGACCGGCAAGGAATATCAGATGCTGGAGCTGCTCTCGCTGCGCAAGGGCACGACGCTCACCAAGGAAATGTTCCTCAACCACCTCTATGGCGGTATGGACGAACCGGAACTGAAGATCATCGACGTCTTCATCTGCAAGCTCCGCAAGAAGCTGGCAAATGCCGCCGGCGGCGCCAACTACATCGAAACGGTCTGGGGCCGCGGCTATGTGCTGCGCGAGCCCGACAGCAGCGATTTCGCCGAAAGCGCCTGAGCCGCCTCCCCGCCTTTACCGCCGTCACACAGAAATCCCGCCTTTCGAGGCGGGATTTTTTGTTGGCGTCAGCGCAGCGCAAAATAATAGCCGCCTCGAAGGGCGGCTAATCCTTGTTTCTATGTGTCTCGTTGAAATCAGGCGGCCGCGGCGCGATTGCCGAAGATGGCCGTAAGAATTTTGCGATCGAATGGCTTCAGCAGAAAATCCGTTGCGCCCGCGCGCTTTCCGGCCATCAGCTTGCGAAGGTCGGCCTCGATAACGCAGTAATAGATCTTTACGTCCTTGCCATCGGGCATGGCGCGGATGCTGGCGATGAGCTCGAGTGCCCCTTCCATGCCGGCATCGACGATCAGATAATCTGGCATTTCGGCCTGGCAGCGCATCAGCGCTTCGCGCGCATCTCCGGCTTCGCTCACGAGAAAATCCAGCTCGGACAGGATTCGTTTGCCGACCTTGCGTACGACATCCGATGTATCCGTTATCATGAACCGCTGCATGTGTGAGCTCCCTGGCATCAGCCGCCATCATCGATGCCGGCTTCAAATTGAAACGATAGGAGCAGCAAGCTAAGGATTCGTTACCGCTACATTATCAATTGAGCGGACAACTCAAAGATTGCACAGAATTTTCGATACACGAAAAGATAAGCCCGCAGCCGATGACCGACTGCGGGCTAACACATCAATGAATCGAGCCGCTTACTCCGCGGCTTGGGCAGCCATGGTCGCTACGAAGGTTAATTCCTCCGGAGTCGCATTGTAGGAGAGCTCCATGCCGCTCTCCTCGGCCAGCAGCACCGTGTAATAGGGCTGGATCGAGTGAGCATCGATGGCTTCCTCCAGCGTGCCGGAGCAAATCTCGGCGAACTTCGGTGGTATTCGCATCAGCCGACCCTTGGCGGTGATCGTGAACTTTGCCTCGAATTCGGGATTTTCGAGTGTCACCTCGATATTGCCGCCGCGCGGAATGGCGCCATAGGCAACGAGGAAGAGATTGAGCAGCAGCTTCACGCGGTTCTTGGCGATGATCGCGCGCGGACCGACCCAGCTAACCTCGGTCTTCTTCTCGGCGGCGGCGAAATCCTTGGCGGCCCGCTCCGCCTCGCCGGTGTCGATCGACGCGCCGACCGAACCGGACGCGCCAAAGGCAAGACGCGCGAATTTGAGGCGGACGGAAGCGTTGAGCGCACTGGTGCGGATCAGATCCATCGCATCGGCGTCGGCACCACCCTCGTCGAGCAGCTCCAGGCCATTGTTGATCGCCCCGACCGGCGAGATCACGTCATGGCAGACGCGGCTGCACAGCAGCGCGGCCAGATCCGGTCCGGTCAAAGTGAGATTGGGATTTTTCGACATTCATTGTCTCCTGAATGCTGACAGGGCAAAGCGAGTAGTTCCACCTTGCCACGGTAAGGTTGCTCGAGGGTTTCGCAGCCAGTGTACCGCGCGCCATAATGACACCATATTTGGTAAACCGATTGTTAAGACCATCGACGCAAAATGCATTCATCACCATCAGACTTTTTCGCACGCGATTCGTCCTGCGAGAGATGGGCGAAATGGTCTGAAAAAATGGGGGCGTGCCATGCATGGCGCATTCAGGCGAATGCGTCGCCTATTCGTCCCTGTTGCACCGACCATGATGAACGGAAGACTTCCATGCGCTATGAATTCCTGAAGAGAATGCCAAGCCCCGGCACCAGAACGCTCGGCCTCGGCCTGATTCTGGCCATTGTCGCATTTGTGAGTTTCGCGTTGCCGGCCCGTCAGGCCGCTGCCGCGCCCACCAATCAATATTCGGCTCAGGAAATCGTCGATGCCGGCCACTCCTTCTTCGGCTCCACCAGCGGCGGCCTTGCCAAGGTGGTCGAGCGCGCCTTCCAGCAGTATGGCCTGCCGAATGGCTACATCCTCGGTCAGGAAGGTTCCGGCGCGTTCCTCGCAGGCCTGACCTACGGCGAAGGCCAGCTCAACACCAAGAATGCCGGCGAGCATCCGCTCTACTGGCAGGGACCATCGCTCGGCTTCGACTACGGCGGCCAGGGCACCCGCGTCATGATGCTGGTCTATGATCTGCCGAGCATCAACAGCGTCTACACCCGCTTCGGCGGCGTCAGCGGCCAGGCATTCGTGGTTGCCGGCTTCGGCATGACTGTCCTGAAGAACAACAACATCGTGCTCGTTCCGATCCGCACCGGCCTTGGCGCACGCCTCGGCATCAACATGGGCTATCTCAAAGTCACGCCGAACCCGACCTGGAATCCTTTCTGAACCGATCCTCTGATACGATCTCCCAAGCAGCGCACGCCTTGGCCCGCTTCAGTTGCGGGCCTTTTCTTTCCGCAAAACCGGCTCCGCGCCGATAAACCATATCCGCGTTAAAAGCTTGCCCGCATGGCTAACCCATGATTAATCATTTTATCGATATCGAACATAACTCCAGGATACTGGCTGCGTCGTGATTCAATTTGCTCTCTTGTTCGGATTGGGCTTTCTGACGGCCGCTCTACTGGTCTTTCTCATCGCGCCGGCAATCCATCGTCGCATCGTCTGGTTCACCGAGAAACGCTTGAAGGCGACCATGCCCTTGAGCCCGCAGGAAGTGCGCGCGCAGAAAGACATGGCGCGCGCGCTCTTCGCAGCCGAAAACGCGCGGACCGAACATGCCCTGACGCAGGAGCGTGACAAGACCGTTGCGCTGCAGATTCAGAATAGCAAACTTCAGCAGGAAGCGAGCCGGCTCTCCGCCGCAAGCGGGGAGCTGCAGACGCGCATCGACGATCTGGAGGTGGAGGCAGGCGAACTGCGCTCGCGTCTGCGCCAGGAAGAGAGCTATATCAGCCAGCTGAAATCGAGCATCCACGCGGCCGAGCAGGCCAGCGCCGAGAAAGAGGCGGATATTGACAGCCTGCGCAAACGGATGACGAAAATGGGTGCTGATGCCGACAATCTCAGGATCGATCTGGCAGCCCGCGAAACCGAGATCGAGAGTCTCAAGCTGCGCATCAACACATTACGCGACGAGCGCAATACGCTGCGCCAGGAGCTGAATGCGGCAAGCCTGCGCGCCGCAGATGCCGAACAATCGCTGCGCCAGGAAAGCGACAAGAACAAGCGGCTTGAGGAACGCCTCAACCGCGAGATTGCCGGCAGCGCCGACAAGGAAACCGCGATCGAACGCCACGCCCAGGATGTCGTTCGCCTGAGGGAGCGGCTGGAGGCTGCCATCAAGGAATCGAAGGAAGCCGGCAAGGCGCTGCGCGCCGCTGGCCTCACACCGCCGAAGAGGGCCACAAGAACGCCGAAACTCGCTGCCGCATCGATAATTGCGGGCAGCGCCGGTGAGCAAGGAACCATAAGCGAGCCGCCGCAGATGGCGGAACCGGAACGAAAAGTGGAAGACGAAATCGCCCAGATGACGGAAGAGGTTCGCAATCGTGCGGCGGCCCTATCGGACCGCCTGCTGAAGGCCCGCACGCCAGCGCATGACGATGCCATGCGCGAGGAGATTGCCAAGATCGCCGCCAGCATGGTGGCGCTGACGGCACTCAAGGAAGGCGACGGCTCGCCGATCTTCGATCTCCTGCCGAAAGATCAGGAGCCCGCCGAACCCGGCGCGCGCATCAGCCTAGCCGACCGCGTCGCCGCCATACTGCCGAAGCATCCATAAGCTCCAGGGAGCAACCCGCTCAGATGCGCCCGTTCTTCGCGGCCATCTCGAAAAGGGCGATGCCGCTCGCCGTCGCGACATTGAGGCTATCCAACCCCGGCGCCTGCGGAATCCGCACACTGCCGAAGGCGGAGAGAATGCTTTCCGGCAAGCCTTCCCCTTCCGTGCCGACCACGAGCGCCATACGCTCCGAAGCCGGGACATCGCGAATATCGACCGCCCCTCGCGGCGACAGGCTCCAGATCGCAAAGCCGCGCTCGACAAGCCCCGCAAGCAGCTGAACGCCGCTTGATTGCCGGCGATAGGGCACGGTCAGGATCGATCCGACCGAAACCCGCAGCGCTTTGCGATAAAGCGGATCGCAACAGCTTTCGTCGAGCAGCACCGCAGCCGCGCCGAAGGCCGCGGCATTGCGGAACATCGAGCCCATATTGTCATGATTGGAAATGCCGCAGCCGACGAGCACCAGCGACTGCTTTGGGAGGCGGTCGAATAGGCCGCTCGTCTCGTCTTCAGCTGTTCTTCGCCCCAGGGCCAGAACACCACGATGGAGATGGAAGCCGACAATACCATCGAGCACCTCGGCTTCGGCGACGTAGATCGGGACATCCGCTGGGAAGGTGTCGATGATATCGCTCAACCCGGCCACGCGGTTTTTGAGCAGCAGCACTTTCTCAGCGAGGAAATCCCCGGCTGCCGCATGCGCACCGGCGAGAAGCCGCAGCACGACGGTCCCTTCCGCTATGAACTGGTTCTCCCGACCTGTCAGATCGCGTTCGCGGATATTGCGGAATTCGGCGATACGCGGATCGTCAGGATGCGTAATCTCGATGAGCCGCGCGCTCGTCATCGTCATGCCATCAGTTGGACAGCGATATGGTCGCCACGATGCGGCCGATACCATAGTCGAAGACGATAGCCTGACGCTGGCCGCTGGCAAGCGTACCGTAGAACAGCACCTGATTGCCCGAGAGCGCCGTGGACTGCACCGTGAAGCCCGCCGGCAGTAACGCCGTCACCGCAACCGGGGCATCGGACGGGATGCCGGACGCCGCCTGCCCCGCGGGCTTCGCCGCTGGCTTCATCGTCTTGTAGACAACGGCGCCGAACACGGCCATAAGGCTCACCACCATGACGGCCGCGGAGACGATCTGCAGGCGGATCATCTTGCGTCGGACTTTCTCCAGGGCCGGATCGAGGGGCTTTTCCTCTTGATCGTCTGGCTCGAGATTCGTCATCGATGCGTCCTTGCTTCCAGTAGAGCGCTTTGTGCGCCGGAGAATATGTTTGAGCGACCCCTTTAAAGAAGCCGCGGACAATAGAAAAGTCCTAACCGCCGATGAAAATGCCGAAGGACGGTTGGATTCATGGCTGACGGCCGAGATCGGCGAGGAATTTTCCCGCAGCCGCGTGCAAGGACTCATCAAGGATGGCGCCGTTACGCTGAAGGGCGCAGCGGTAACAGACGCCAAGCGCAAGGTGCGCCCTGGCGACGTCTACGAGATCACGTTGCCCGAACCGGAGGACCCGACGCCGCAGGGCGAGGATATCCCGCTCGACGTGCTCTATGAGGACGACGATGTCATCGTCATCTCCAAGCCGGCCGGGCTGGTCGTTCATCCCGCAGCCGGCAACTGGACGGGCACGCTGGTCAATGCGCTGATCCACCATTGCGGCGACAGCCTTTCCGGTATTGGCGGCGTCCGCCGCCCAGGCATTGTGCACCGGCTGGACAAGGATACGACTGGTGTGATGGTTGTCGCCAAGAATGATGTTGCCCACCGGCACCTCTCCCTGCAATTTGCCGACCACGGCCGGACAACTTCCCTCGAGCGCGCCTATCAGGCGATCGTCTGGGGACGTCCCCGCCAGCTCGTCGGCACCATCGATGCCCCTCTCGGCCGGTCGAGCAGCGACCGCACGCGCCGCGCCGTCAAGCGTCCGGATTCGCAGGATGCCGACGAGGCGATCACGCATTACGAGGTGCTGGAGCGTTTCCATGAGACACCGGACGCAACCGCCCTCGCCTCATTGATCGAGTGCCATCTGGAAACCGGCCGAACGCATCAGATCCGCGTGCACATGGCGCATATCGGCCACCCGCTGCTCGGCGACGCCGTTTACGGCGGCGGCTTCAAGACCAAGGCCAATCTCCTGCCGGAAGCCGCAAAACAGGCCGTCCATCGTTTCACGCGCCAGGCACTGCATGCCTATATGCTGCAATTCGAGCATCCACGCACGGGTGAGGTCATGCATTTCGAGGCGCCGTTGCCTGAGGATATGGAAGAATTGGTGGCGGCGCTCAGGGAATAGCCGAACATCACAATGACTGGACGCCAGCCCCCTCCCGCCCTATAATATCGTGTATGAAGGACCGAAGTCCGAGCGCCTGTGCTGGCCGAAAACGCGACCGCGTTTGGGAGGTCGATATGGCCGCGCCACATGGCACCGGACAATTCGGGAGGGTAATCCCAAGGGCAATGTTCCGGCGAGACCTGCGGTCACGCCGCTATAACACTTGCGTGACCGCATCCTTGAATCACCGTTTCGCCGTACTTATCTTTACATTGGTTGAGTGCGGGGTCCTCGGACCCGTACGCCTTGGTCCGCTTCGCAGAAGGCGCGCAAAATACGCCCCCAGAAGGAACCAAATCTCGAATAGGAGGGTGCACAATCATGGCCCGTAATACCTTACCGTCCATCGCTGCCGGAGAAGCCGGCCTCAATCGTTATCTCGACGAGATCCGCAAGTTCCCCATGCTGGAACCGCAGGAAGAATACATGCTCGCCAAGCGCTATGCGGAACATGCCGACCGTCAGGCTGCGCATAAGCTCGTCACCAGCCATCTGCGCCTCGTGGCGAAGATCGCCATGGGTTACCGCGGCTATGGTCTGCCGATCGGCGAAGTCGTATCGGAAGGCAATGTCGGCCTGATGCAGGCTGTGAAGAAGTTCGACCCGGAACGCGGTTTCCGTTTAGCAACATACGCCATGTGGTGGATCAAGGCCTCGATCCAGGAATATATCCTGCGCTCGTGGTCGCTCGTAAAGATGGGGACGACTGCCAACCAGAAGCGCTTGTTCTTCAACCTGCGCCGCCTGAAGGGCCGCATTCAGGCCATCGACGACGGCGACCTGAAGCCCGAGCATGTCACCGAGATCGCCACCAAGCTGAACGTCTCGGAAGAAGAGGTCGTTTCGATGAACCGCCGCCTCTCCGGCGACGCTTCGCTGAACGCGCCGATCAAGGCTTCCGAAGGCGATTCCGGCCAGTGGCAGGATTGGCTCGTCGATGACCACGACAGCCAGGAAGACGTGCTGATCGAACAGGATGAGCTCGACACGCGCCGCCGCATGCTGGCGCGCGCCATGGGCGTCCTGAACGACCGCGAACGCCGCATCTTCGAGGCACGCCGCCTCGCCGACGAGCCGGTGACGCTGGAGGACCTGTCGTCCGAATTCGACATCAGCCGCGAACGCGTGCGACAGATCGAGGTTCGCGCCTTCGAAAAGGTGCAGGAAGCCGTTCAGAAGGATGCGCTGGAACGCGCCAAGGCGTTGCGTGTCGTCGAGGCGACCGCGTAACAGCTGCCGCTCAGAAGATTTGACGGATAAAAAAGGCGGGCCTAGAGCCCGCCTTTTGCATGTCATCGATGTCCGGTTGGTTTACTGGCCGCTTGAGGCAACGCCGCCGAGAGCCTGCCACTCCGCAATCGCCTTGTTGAAGGCATCCGTACCGGTCGGCCCCTTTTCCATGGTCAGAAGCGCGCGACGGCCATTGCGATAGACCACCGGAATATCGATCCAGTTGCGGCTCTTCAAAAGATCGAGATTGGTCTTGCGTGCATCCGGGAAATCATTGAGCGCGACCATGTAGACATCGTCGGTCACTTTGGCCGGTACCGCGATCAACGCATCGCCGCGATCCTGCTCGGTCGCCTTCAATGCGACGCGCTGGACGTTATCGATCGCCCCGCCTTCGAAATTCGGCGGCACCTGGAAGGCAAGCTCGATCAGATGGCTCGCCGGAAGCGAGGAGTCCGAATTCCGCGATACCGTGATCGTCGCGGTCAGGCCGCGATCCGGGACTGTGATGAGGCCCTGCACCGAAGGCTCAGGCCGGCCGTCAGACCCCTTGCCTTCCTGCAGCGACCAGGTGACCGTGCCCTGGAAAGCCGTGGGCGACGTCTGGCCGAGGCGCTCTTCATAAAGGAAAACCTTCTGCCCATCGGTTGCAGGAGCGGTCTGCTGCGTCACGGGCGGCGGCTGGTTGGCGGTCGCCTGTTGCTGCTGGCTGGCAGCGGGTGCCTGCTGATCCGTCGAGGCGGATGGCGTATTCGGCGCGGCAGTTGCGGGCGCCTGGGTCTGCGGAGCAGCGGTGCCGGCATTGTTGGCGGCCGGCTGCGTTGCCGCGGCGGCAGGTGCTGCAGAGGCAACATTCTGCTCGGCTACAGACTTGCCTTCCACGACGCCGGGCTGCCCGTTCGGAGCCGGCCCTTCGTCCTCTTCCGTGCCATTGGCCAGAAGACGCTGCGTGAACTTCGTATTGACCGTATTCGAGTCGCTGCCCAAAGCCGCAACATCCGTATTGCCGGCGCCTGCCGGCTGCTGAGCGGCCGTGTTGGTCTGCTGCGGCGCAGCCGCCTGCTGGGCGGGAGCTGCAGCTTTGCCGTTGCTCGGTGCATTGCTGCTTGCCGTATCCGAAGTCGCAGGTGTCGCATTCTTCGGAGCGGAACTGACGAGCTTCGTCACCATGTTGTTGAGCGCATCGCGATTCAGCCAGGCTGCATAACCGCCACCTCCGACGACTGCGAGGCCGACGAGCGTGACGATGATGCCGGTGACATTGATACGACGGCGCTTCGGCTCCATGCGGAAGCTGCGGCCCTGTAGCTTCGCTGCCATCGCCTGATCGAGATCGGGCGGAACAGCAGCGCCGCCGCCTCGTTCGTCTTCAGCACGCTTGTCGAAACCCGCAAGCTCCTTGAGCTCGCGCCAGCCGTCATTGGCGGCATCGGCCTCGGACGCCGGCTTCCTGGACGGATGCACATCCGCAAAGAGATCGACATCGTCGAAGGCATTTTCCGGCATCTGCCGAGCCGACTGCTGCGCCGGCTTGGGAGCAGCCGGTGCGGGCTGCATTTCCTCGAAGACATCCGCGTCCCAGGCAAAGCCGGTATTGGTGGCTGCCGCCTTCGCATTGACAGGTCCCTCGACGGGCTGACCGAAGGGTGCTTCCGCAAAGGCTGCGGCCGGCATGACCGGCTCGTTGTAGCGGGAGGCGGACGACTGGGACGCAGCATGGGAAGCCGGAGCATCCACCTCCGCCCAGATCTGCTCAACCTGGCTTATGACATCGTCAGCCGGCAGCGGCACGCGCGGCGCGGGGGCAGGCTCGGCAGTGACTGCCGGTGCCTCTTCTGGCTGGGGCTCGTTGCCATGCCCCTTCGGCTCTTCATGATAAACCGGCTCAGGAGCCGGCTCCTCGTGAACTTCGGCATGGTGTTCGACGCCGCCATGTTCAGCGGCCGGAGCATAGGGCTCCTCTTCGTGATGCGGTTCCCGCCATTCCTCTGCCGGCTGGTGCTCATGCGCATGATCCGGCTCGGCAGGTGCGGCCGGTTCCTCATAGGCATGCTGCCCGTGCTCGGCTTGCGCGACGCTGGGTTCTTCAGGGGCATGCACCTGGGCAGGAGCCTGTGCAGGCTCTTCTGCATGCGGCTCCGCATGTACTTCCTCGGTCACATGATGGTCCTGAACGGACTCGGCAGCGGTCTCTTCGTGCGGCACGGGCGCTTCGGCAACCGGCGGCTCCTCGCCGCCCGGCAGGGCCTCGGCATGTTCGGCCTCGACCTCGACGATCGCCGCTTCAAGCTTGTCGAGCTGGCGGCGCAGCATTTCCTCGGGCGGGCGCGGCTTCATGCTCTCGAGCTGCCGTTGCACGGCACCACGAGCTCGATCGTAAACCTTGACCCGCATCTCGGGAGTATTGTCCGTCAGGCCGTCAACGGCCCGTCGAATAACTGCTACAAAATCCGCCATCAGTACTTTCTCATGATGCCCGGTGTGCAGCCGGGCCGGGATTCGTCATAGATACGCAACTTTAGCCCTCAAAGGGGTCAGTCACAAGTATGGTGTCCTCGCGCTCCGGGCTGGTCGAAAGCAGCGCCACGGGCGCACCGATCAGCTCTTCCACCTGACGCACATATTTGATCGCCTGCGCCGGCAGATCGGCCCACTTACGAGCGCCGACGGTCGATTCCTTCCAGCCCTCGAGCGTGATGTAGACCGGCTCGACGCGGGCCTGCGCTGCCTGGCTTGCCGGCAGATAATCGATTTCCTTGCCGTCAAGCTTGTAACCGACGCAGATCTTCAGTTCGTCGAGGCCATCGAGCACATCGAGCTTGGTAAGCGCAATACCGGTGATACCAGAAGTCTTCACGGTCTGGCGCACCAGCATGGCGTCGAACCAGCCGCAACGGCGCGGACGGCCGGTATTGACGCCCACTTCGCGGCCGACCGTCGACAGGTGCTTGCCGATCTCGTCATGCAGTTCGCAGGGGAACGGCCCCTCGCCGACGCGGGTCGTATAGGCCTTGGTGATGCCAAGCACATAGCCGAGCGCTGTCGGACCGAGGCCCGAACCGGCGGCCGCCTGGCCGGCAACCGTGTTGGACGAGGTCACGAACGGATAAGTGCCGTGGTCGTTGTCCAGCAATGCACCCTGCGCACCTTCGAAGAGGATGCGGGCGCCGGCCTTGCGCTGCTCGTCGAGCAGGCGCCAAACTTGGTCGATATAGGGAAGTATATGCTCAGCAACAGAGCTCAGCTCGTTGTGCAAGGCATCGAAGGAGATTTCATCGACGCCCATGCCGCGGCGCAGCGCATTGTGATGCGTCAGCAGCCGGTCGATCTTGGCCGGCAGCGTTTCCGGCTCGGCAAGGTCGATGACGCGAATGGCGCGGCGACCGACCTTGTCCTCATAGGCCGGACCGATGCCGCGGCGCGTGGTGCCGATCTTCGTGCCGCTATTGGAAGCGGCATCTTCGCGCATGGCATCCAGATCGCGATGCAGCGACAGGATCAAGGGCGCATTCTCGGCGATGCGAAGCACGTCAGGCGTAACGGCAACGCCCTGGGCGCGCAGCTTTTCCACTTCGGCGACGAAGTGATGGGGATCGACCACGACGCCGTTGCCGATGACGCTGAGCTTGCCGCGCACGAGGCCGGAAGGCAAAAGCGCGAGCTTGTAGCTGACGCCATCGACGACAAGCGTATGACCGGCATTATGGCCGCCCTGAAAGCGTACAATCACATCGGCGCGTTCCGAAAGCCAGTCGACAATCTTGCCCTTGCCTTCGTCACCCCATTGCGAGCCGATCACTACAACATTCGTCATTTATCCATTCCCGCTTCCTGCGCGCGGCGGCGCGCCTTGCTCAAACCCGCGCATCTATAAAGCTTTGTTTTTGGGAAAGCGACCCTGTTGTCTCAGGAGATTCGGCTTTTTGCATGACGAATCAGCGCCTCCAACAGGAATTTTCCCGGCCATCGGCCAGACAGGGCCTCCAGATTACCCTTATCTGGCCGATTGCCTTGCCTGTCAAAGGCCCGGCTTGTGAGCGACGACATGGAAATATTCATGCTCTGACGACGCCACCGCACCGATCGGTTTGCCATCGAGATCGAGGAGCAGCACCGGTATGGCAAAACCGGCCTCTGCCAATTGCGACTGGACCTGCGCCGGCGTCGTCGCATAGACCATGACACCGAAATCATGGGCGCCATGCAGCAGGATCGCATGTTCGCCATCTCGCTCTTCGAGCGGTCTGAGCCGACGCTGGCGCAGCGTGCCGGAAATGCGGCCCTCGACATAGCGCAGGGTTCGCAAACCGAGCCGCACCGGATTGGATGTCCATTCCAGCCGGCGATAGTCGATGCGATGATCGAAGCCACCCCAGCCGCGATGGAACGTCGAAAAGACGAAAGCACCGCCGGAAACAAGAACGCGCGCCACCTCGTTCAGGATGGCTAGCCTCCCTGCCGCATCGACGGAATCGATGCCGTTATAGCTGAAGACGACCATATCGAAACTGGCATCTCGGAATGCCGAGAGATCGCGTGCATCCCTATGCTCGAACCGAAGGTCTGGATGGTTCTTTCGGCAGAGCGCGACCATCTCCGGCGTGTAATCGATGCCTATGTAGTCGCTGGCGACATCTCGCAAGAGCTGCGCGGTGCGGCCCCCGCCGACACCGATATCAAGAATGCGTCCCCTGCCCGTCTGCGGGGCAGCTATAGCAAAGGCGGCACGCTCGCCTTCGTTGAGATAGCCGCTGCTGCGGCGATAGTCGCGCAAGGCCCAGGGATTACGCCAGGTCTGCCGGTTAATACTTTCCATGACATGCATAGCCGACTCCAACAGAAAATGAACAATCATTGTTCAACTTCCCCTTGGCGCCCCCGCAGGACTTATATAGCGGCTGGGTCGAAGAAGCAGCCGTTAAGGTTGATTAAACCTCCGGCGGGACCGTTATTCGTTTGTTAACGTTAATGTTGCCGCCTGCTCCCAGCAGTCGGACGAGCCAGCTCTAGCCGAGCTCGAGCGTGGTGACACCGAACACGCGATCGAGCGGGATTTCCGGTGCCTTGCCGCGATACATGCGCGCCGTCTCGAACACCGGAGAAAGACCGCAATCTTCCGCAAGCATGATCGCCTGGGCATTATCGACCGGCACATCAAGATACACAGGCTGCCCATTGGTCTTGGCAAGCAGCTTGCTCATCAACGCAAGCGCAACCTCCGGCTTATTGGCGAAAAGCGGACCGATCTTGTAACCCTCGAAACAGCGGCGGATCGTGCCGTAGCCCCGAACCCTGCTGCCACCACCGACGATGAAGGATGCACGCCTTTCGGGAGCACCGCACCAGGCCCGGATGAAAGAATGACGCAGGCCGGGGAAGATTTCCGCATCATAGTGCACCAGCGCTTCAAGCTTGCCGTCCACGACCGGCATCACCTGCCTTGCCTGCTGTTCGTCCACCTCAGGCACTTTGGGGATGCCGCCATACCTCAGTGTCCGATAGGCCGTCTCGAAACCGTGCCGCCGGTAGTTTTCCTGCTGCGCGACGACCCCATCCAGCCCGACAATGCGATTGCCGGCAAGCATCATGCCCTTGTTCCAGAGCTGCTTGCCGTATCCCCGCCCACGCAACTCCGGATGCAGTATGTAAAGACCAAGAAAAGCGAAGGCCTCACCATAACGAACGACCGATATACAACCGACAGGCACCTCGCCGATGGCGCCGATCAGAAAACCGGCAGGGTCTGCCTCCCAGAAAGCGAGCGCATCGTCAATACCGGGATTCCAGCCTTCTTGCCGTGCCCATTCCAGAGCAAGCTCCAGCTCGCCAGCCCGCATTGTCCGCACGGCAAAAGTCGATTTCATGCAATAGTCCCGAACCGCCCACTACACCGCCGCCCCTGTGGAACGACCGCGCCCAAATTCATCATGTGACAACATGCTGCCAATCACAAGCAATGGGAGGATAAGCTTAAAGTGCAAAGGCTTCGTTTCATTTGGAAAACAAGGCGATTACGCGAATAAGACGGCGGGAAATCAACCAAGCTTTTGTGATACTTCTGTCGCAATCCTCCTAAACCCAGCATCGCATATAGGCGTCACCTGCGATCCTGTGTATAAGCGCAGACAATCGCCCATGCCACCTTTGCGTTTTCATGCGAAGCCCGGCGCCAGTAAAAGGATTGAAATTTCATGCGCATCACGATGATCGGCTCGGGTTATGTGGGGCTTGTGTCAGGTGTTTGCTTTGCCGATTTCGGCCATGATGTCATTTGCGTCGACAAGGACACGAGCAAGATCGAGGCACTGCGGCGCGGCGAAATACCGATCTTCGAGCCGGGCCTGGAGCAGCTGGTGGCAGACAATGTCCGCGCCGGACGCCTCTCCTTCACGACGGAAGTGGAGGCGAGCGTTGCTGCAAGCGACGTCGTCTTCATCGCGGTTGGCACCCCTTCGCGGCGCGGCGACGGCCATGCCGACCTCTCCTACGTCTACGCTGCCGCCCGCGAGATCGCCGAGCACGTGAAGGGCTTCACGGTCATCGTCACCAAATCGACCGTACCGGTCGGCACCGGCGACGAAGTGGAGCGCATCGTGCGCGAAACCAATCCGCAAGCAGATGTCGCCATTGTCTCCAATCCGGAATTTCTGCGCGAAGGTGCCGCCATCGAGGACTTCAAGCGTCCCGACCGCATTGTCATCGGCCTCAATGACGAGCGCGCCCGCGGCGTCATGACCGAAGTCTACCGGCCGCTCTACCTCAACCAGGCGCCGCTGCTCTTCACCTCCCGCCGCACGTCCGAGCTGATCAAATACGCGGCCAACGCCTTCCTCGCCATGAAGATCACCTTCATCAACGAGATGGCCGATCTCTGCGAAAAGGTCGGCGCCAATGTACAGGAAGTCTCGCGCGGCATCGGCCTCGACGGCCGCATCGGCTCGAAGTTCCTGCACGCCGGACCGGGTTACGGCGGCTCGTGCTTCCCGAAGGATACGCTGGCGCTTGCCAAGACGGCCCAGGATTACGATAGCCCCGTGCGCCTGATCGAAACCACCGTGTCGATCAACGACAACCGCAAGCGCGCCATGGGCCGCAAGGTAATCGCGGCCATGGGCGGCGATATCAGAGGCAAAGCGATCGCGGTCCTCGGCCTGACCTTCAAGCCGAACACCGACGATATGCGCGACAGCCCGGCGATCTCGATCATCCAGACACTGCAGGATGCCGGCGCCACCGTGACGGGCTACGATCCCGAAGGCATGGACAATGCACGCCTGGTCATCGACAACATTGCCTATGCCGAGGATGCCTACAGCGCCGCGCGCGATGCCGACGCGCTCGTCATCGTGACGGAATGGAACCAGTTCCGCGCGCTGGATTTTGCCCGGCTCAAATCCGTCATGAAGGCGCCTGTTCTCGTCGACCTCAGAAACATCTACCGCCATGACGAGGTCACAAAGCACGGCTTTGCCTATACGAGCGTCGGCAGACCCTCCAGTGACGCAACATTGTAAGTAAGGGCGGGATTATGCGTTATCTCATCACCGGCACTGCCGGCTTCATCGGATTCCACCTTGCCAAGCGCCTGCTCGACGAGGGCCATTTTGTCGTCGGCTTCGACGGGATGACGCCCTATTACGATGTTCGGCTCAAGGAGAAGCGCACCGCCATCCTCGCGCGTTCCAATGGTTTCAAGGCCGTGACAGGCATGCTGGAGGACAAGGCAGCGCTGGATCATGCCGCCGAACTCGCCGAGCCCGACGTGATCGTCCACCTCGCCGCCCAGGCAGGTGTCCGCTACAGCCTCGAAAATCCGCGTTCCTACGTCGATTCCAACCTTGTCGGTTCGTTCAACATTCTGGAACTGGCAAGAAACCTGCAGCCGAAGCACCTGCTGTTGGCATCGACCTCTTCCGTCTACGGCGCCAACGAGAAGATCCCCTTTGCCGAAAGCGACAAGGCCGACGAGCAGATGACGATCTATGCGGCGACCAAGAAGAGCATGGAGCTGATGGCGCACAGCTACGCCCATCTCTTCAACATACCGACGACAGCGTTCCGCTTCTTCACTGTCTACGGCCCCTGGGGTCGCCCGGACATGGCGCTGTTCAAGTTCGTCGATGCCATCAGGAACGACAGGCCGATCGAGATCTACGGCGAAGGCAAGATGAGTCGCGATTTCACCTATATCGACGATCTCGTCGAAGGCATCGTGCGTCTCATCGGTGTCGTGCCGTCAGAGGAAAACCGGATCGTGTCGGAAACGGTCATCGACACCCTGTCGAAGAATGCCCCTTTCCGGATCGTCAATATCGGCGGCGGCCAGCCCGTCGGGCTGATGACATTCGTCGAGACGATCGAGACGATGCTCAGCAAGAAGGCGATCCGCAAGATGCTGCCCATGCAGCCCGGAGACGTCCACAACACCTATGCCGTGCCGGATCTCCTGGTGGCGCTGACGGGATTCAAGCCGCAGATCGAAGTCGATGAAGGCGTAAAGCGCTTCGTCGAGTGGTATCAGGAAAATTACTGACCAAATGGCAGAGATCGCTGAAACGGGCCATTGGATCGAGAGTTCCGGCGGGCGCCTCTACGCCAAATCATGGACGCCAACCGTCCTGAGATCGCAGCAACCGATCATCCTGTTTCACGATTCACTCGGATGCATCACGCTCTGGCGGGATTTCCCGGAACAACTCGCCCATTCCCTTGGTCGCCGGGTCATCGCTTATGATCGGCTAGGCTTTGGCCGGTCCGATGCTCGCGACGATCTTCTGACGCAGGATTTTATTGCATCGGAAGCCGAGCGTTTCGTACCGCTTCTTTGCGAGCAGTTGTCCATTCGGGACTTCGTCGCCTGTGGGCACAGCGTCGGGGGCGGCATGGCGGTGGAGACGGGGGCAAGATTTGGCGAAAGCTGCCACGCCGTGATCACCATTGCCGCCCAGGCTTTCGTGGAGGAAAAGACCCTTCAGGGCATCCGGACCGCGCAGCAGGAATTCAAATCGGCCGAAACCTTCGCCCGGCTTGCCAAATATCACGGCAGCAAGGCCGAGTGGGTGCTGCACGCCTGGATCGACACCTGGCTCGCTCCCGAACGCGCCGGCTGGTCGCTCGATCCGGCACTTGAAAAGCTTCATTGTCCGGTGCTCGCCATTCATGGAGACCGCGACGAATATGGCTCCGAAGCCCATCCGCGCCGGATCGCCGCCGGGCGTGGTCCGGTCTATATCATGCCGGATACTGGGCATGTGCCGCACCGAGAGCATCCTGCTCTGGTGTTAAAGGCGATCGAAGACTTTCTGGCGTGAACGGACCTGTTCGCCGCAAGACGACGAAGACCTTGGCAGCATGGATAATTTCGGAAGAGGCTTGAACAACTAGCCTATTCAGCCTGACCCGCAGGATGATAGGCCCGGTCGAAATAGATAAGCCCCTGTCCCTCGTCACGTTGACGAATAGCATCGACTTCGCAGAGCAGGATGTCATGCGTGCCGCCATCGGCCTGACGGACGATGCGACAATCGAACGAGACAAGAGCATCTTCCAGCACCGGAGCGCCGGTCGAGAGTTCCGACCATGCGGCCGCAGCAAAGCGCTCGGCAACCGGGGTCTTGCCGCCGAAAAGCCGCGACAGATCCTGATGTGCTTCCGACAGGACATTGACACAGAGCACGCCGTTTTGCGTGACAGCGGGATGAACGGAAGCGCCGCGATTGAGGCAGACGAGCAAGGTCGGCGGGCTGTCCGTGACGCTGCAGACGGCGGTCGCCGCAAAGCCGGCAAGCCCGGCCGGACCATTGGTCGTGACGATGTTCACTGCCGCCGCCATCCGCGCCATGGCATTGCGAAACTCGGTGCGCGCAATGTCGGGATCGGCGACAGGCACCGCCTTCTCGATTGCCACGGACGTTTTCATGTTCATCGCACTCTTCCCTAAATCGCGCCGACAGCCTCACATTATCGATGGGGAGGATGCGCCTCAAGAAACGACATTTTGCGGAAGCAGTCCTCTGCGAGCAATTAATTTTCTATAAAATCTATCAACAAAAAGAAAAATAGATCGGCTCAGCCTTCTAGGCCGTCACGGCATGCTGAAGCATGCCTCAGGTCCGGGTGGAGATCAGGAGAAACATCGGCCGCTCGCGCTCGATTGCCCAATCGGGATGCGCGGCGAGGTCGTCATCACTCGGCGACCACTCTTCGACATGGGCGATGATGAAACCGGACTTGATCAGGAGGTTAAGCGTCGTGCCCATCGTGCGATGCTGCTTGATGACGCCCTCGGCGAGCCAGTTCGTCACCCGCGGTCCCTCGATCTGATAGGCATTGAGCGGCCAGATCTTGCCACCCTCGGCATCATCGAGCCATTCCGGCCGTCGCGGCGCCATATAGATTGGATGCTCGATCGAAAAGATCAGACGCCCGTCCGGTTTGAGTGCTTGGCGGATGGTCGCCAAAAGGCCGGCGAAATCCTCGATATAGTGGAAGGCGAGCGAGCTGTAGACCAGATCGAAGCTCGCCTTGGGAAGCTCTAGCCTTTCAAGATCGGCCCGATCGTAGCGAACCCGCGCATCCGCCGTTTCCGTTCGCGCGCGTTCCAGCATTTTTTCCGAGACGTCGAGCCCCAATACGCTGGCCGCTCCCTGCTCGGCCGTCCAACGGCAGAACCATCCGAAACCACAGCCGAGATCCACGACGTCGAGGCCCTTCATGTCCGGCATCAAGGCACGGATCGCCGGCCATTCGGCCGCACCCGCCAACCCGTTGATGGAACGCTGAAGGCGGCTATAGCCCTCGAAGAAGCCCGGATCGTCGTAGATATTTTGTGTCATATTTGTCTTCCATGCCTCTCCGCAACATGCATTGGATCGGCAATATCGATGGCATTTCTTCACATAGACAACAAGGGAGCCGGCAGAAGCCGATGATGAGGAAGCCTCGTTCAGCGCCTGTCATGCTAACGGTTTCGGTCGCGACAACCATTCCGAATAGGGCTTTACACCGAAATCTGGTTCGGCGGCCTCCTCAAGCACATGGATGAATTCGATCGAATGCCCGTCGGGATCCGAAAAATATTGCGAGACGGCCGGCATCCAACCTAGAACAACGGGTTCATCGAGCGGCTCGCCATTGAACCCCTTCGGCTGAATGCCACGAGCCTTCAATGCGGCTGCGGAGCCGAGTACATCGGCGAGAGAGGTTCTGAAGGCAATATGAAGGCGCATCTTGAGCGGGGAGCAGCCCGTTTCCCAAAGGCCCAACATGCCCATGCGTTTATCGTCGATCCAAAGGAAGGCGACATTCCTGCTCTCGATGACGGTCCCGACCTCCAGCTTCAGAACGTCGCGATAGAAGGCGATGGAGCGCTGGAGATCGGCAACCGTTAGATGCGTCTCGTAAAGTCCCAGAATGCGGGGGATTGATGGATCGGCCGAATGCTCGAGATGACCGATCGTCATCACATCACCTTGGCTGCCGTGACCTCGACCTCGACCAGGAACTCGGACCGCGTAAATCCGCCGACGATCAGCAGCGTAGAGACCGGCGCGGGATTTTGGACATAGCGATCACGCACGGCCATGTAGGCGGGAAAATCCTCGCGCGTGGTCACGAAACCACCGACGCGGATGACGTCGGCAAACCCCATGCCCGCCTCCTCGAGGATAGCGCCAATCGCCTTGAAACACAGCTCGGCCTGACCGGTGACGTCAGGCGGAATGCGATCGTCGGCACCGATGCCGAGCTGGCCGGATGTGACCAGCAGGCTGGCGCCTGGCGGCACCAGCAGGCCGTGATTGTAATTGCCGAAAGGGCGGCGGACGGATGCGGGGTTGAAGACCTTTTTCATCGATTCCGACTCCTGATGACTGAACCGATTTCAGCATTTTGAGACGAAAGGGGCAAGACGGTCAGTGCGTCCGTGTTGATGTCACCACCCGATTTCGCCGTATTTCCAACAGGATATGTCCGAACAATGCGGCAAGCACGATCGGCCCGCCGATGAGTGTCGCCGTCGAAGGACGCTCGGCGAACACCATCCAGACCCAAAGTGGCGTCAGCGGCACTTCGAGCGCCGTCAGCAGCGCCGCATCCGAGGCCGGCACCAGCCGCGAGCCGAAGGTGTAGAGGCTGAGACCCATGGCGTTCTGGATGATGCCGAAGGCGATGATCAGGCCAAGATCCTGGCCGGAGATCGAAAGCGGCGAGGCGAACCAGAAGGTAATGGAGGAACACAGCCAGGCGGAAAGCGCCATGGCCGGTAGCATCGGCACATCGCGATGCTGGCGCATGACGACGGCAAGGCAGGCGACGGTCAGCGTCATGATGGCAGCAAGCCCCTTGCCGAGCCAGCTGCCGCCATCGCTCGCATGGCCGGAAAGCATGACGAGCACGCCGATAAAAGCAATGCCACTCGCAATCAGCGTCCGCAAATTTGGACGCTCGCGGATGAAGAGGAAGGCGACGCCCGCGGTTACAAAGGGCACGGTTGCATAGATGACCATGGCATCGGCGACCGACGTGTAATAGATCGAGCCGATGCCGCTGATCATGGATGCGGTGGAAAAGATCGTCGCCGCCAGCGAAGGACCACCCATGGAACGCAGGATGCGAAAAGCGTTGCGGCGCTCGATATAGAAAAACAGCGCGAAGACGCCGAGGCCAGAGACGATGCCACGGCAGAACAGAATGGTCATCAGATCGGCATGGATCGCCCGCACGAACAGGCCGGAGGTCGACCAGGCGAGCGCCGAAAGCGCCACATAGGCCACGCCCAGCCTGTATTGCTGCTGTTCCGCCAGCGTCACGATGAAATCCTCCGCCCTATAGCGGCAGAGCATTAGCGGGCGGCAAGGATCCCCACAAGCAAAGCTTGCGTCGCTGCGTGTCGCGGACGCCGGAAGATGGCAAGGGTTGCAGGAAGGCCACGCCCCTTCCCGCTGGCAACCAGGAGACGCCTACCTACCCATTGGTATTGGCTGGATCATATTGATCTTGAACATATTTGTGATCGCTCTACGGTTCTGGCGGTCCGCGTCGAAGGAGAATCAATTGCGCCTGCTGTCGGCCACCTTGTTTGCGTGCGGCTGCGTCAGCCTGGTCGACGGTCCGCTATGGCCGCCGGCGCAAACCTATGTCGACAAGACGGTGCAATGCAGCCAGAGCAGCAATCCCTCCCGCTGCGAACATACACGCGATAGCTGGAAGGCCGATTACGAGGAAGCCATAGCGGGCGGGTATCGAGCGCAGAAACATGTCGCTTTATGCCTGAGCACAGGCTGCGATCAGGCAATCCAACCCGACAGGATGCTCGGCTGCGCCTGGCGCATGGTCATTGTCGAGACAAGGCATGCGCTACCGGACAGTATGGATTTTGCCAATCTCAACCGCTTCTGCGGAACGGACTATATTGACCAGAAGGGAAAACTCGCGGCAGCCTCTCAAGCGAAGGCGATGATGCGCCTGATCGGCAAATAGCAGGCTGCGCAGCAAAATCTCTGCCGCGCAACCGGTGTTTTGCGCAGGCCCTAAGCGTAGGGCGCTAGGAAACTGCGGATTGCCTCGATTTCGTTGGGCCTGATATCGTGGCCGCCTGGATGCCAATCCAGAGTGACCTCGGCATTCTGCCGCGTAAAGTAATCGGCGAGTGCCTTGGTGACTGGAGCGGGTGCGATCGGATCGCGCTCGCCTGCCGTAATCAGCACGCGCTTGCCCTCCAGCCTTGCATTGTCCTGCGGCTGGAACGGGATCAGCGGATGCATCAGCACGGCCGCATCGAAGAGATCGCCATGCTCGATCAGCACATTGGCAAGGATGTTCGCACCGTTGGAAAAGCCCAGACCAAGTACCTGCGATGCTCCGTATTCCGCCGCCAGCTCCGAGACATAGGCGACCATTTTTTCCGTGGCGCGGGCAAGATCGGCCATGTCATAGACGCCCTCGCCCGTTCGGCGAAAGAAGCGCGCTGCGCCATATTCCGAGACATCGCCGCGTGGCGAGACGATGGTAGCGTCCGGCAATAGGCGGGTGGCGAAATCGAAGAACTGGTTCTCGTCGCCGCCGGTACCATGGAAGGTAAAGAAGATAGGCTTTCCGGGTGCACCGGCCTTCAGCCGGTGCACATAAGTCGTATCGGTCATGATATCTCTCCTGGCTTAGCCTTCCAGCGGTTCGAGATGCTGTTCGATCAGCCCACGCAGATGCGCATGCTGTTCCGGCAGCTTCAGCGCTTCGCCGAGATGGGCCGTATCCTCGTCACGATCGAAGCCAGGTTCATTGGTGGCGACTTCGAACAGCACGCCGCCCGGTGTGCGGAAATAGATCGCCCAGAAGTAGTCACGGTCGATGACCGGCGTCACCTGATAACCCGTATCCATCAGCGCCTTGCGTACTTCGAGCTGCTTTGCGCGGTTTTCGACCGCGAAGGCGACATGGTGGACGGAGCCGGCGCCCGGCAGCGCCCGGTTGATGTTCGGCATAGTTTCGAGGTCGACATAATCGGCACCGTTGCCGCCGGGAATGGCAAGCCGCTTGATGCCGTCATGCGTATCGACCACCTCGTAACCCATGTACTTCAACAACTCGGCCGTCGCGCCTTCGTCCCTGAGCCGCATGGCCACGGAGTGGAAGCCTCTGATGGCATGCTCGGCATCGACGCCACCATGCGTCCAGGGCTGACGCTTATCGTCCTTGACCTCGACAAGCGCGAAGCCATCGCCATCTGGACCGGCAAAATGCAGGCGCTTCTGGCCGAAGGATTCGTCGGTCTTCAGGCCCTCGACACCGCGCTGGCTAAGCCGTTCGGTCCAGTAGCCGATGGAACCTTCGGGAATGGAATAGACCGTATTCCCGACTTCGCCGGTACCCGGGCGACCGCGCGCCATCTTCGGGAACGGGAAGTAGGTCATGATCGTGCCGGGCGTGCCAATCTCGTCACCATAGTAGAGGTGATAGACATCGGGAGCGTCGAAATTCACGGTCTTCTTAACGCGGCGAAGGCCGAGCGTATCGGTGAAGAACTTGTTGTTAGTCCGGGCGTCTTCCGCCATCGAGGTAACGTGGTGAAGACCTTTGATCTGGTTAAGCATCTTAAACCCCTTGTCTCGCCTGCACCAGCAGGCGTTCTCATGGGCAGAAGATGATCTTGTCGGCCGCGTTTCGATAGCCCTCAATAGCCAAACGGATTGTCCTCAATGAGTGAACGATAAATTCCGATCGTTCACTGATGTAGCGGTCCAGAAAGCAGCGCCTTACTGAGCATCCGGTTTGGTTGGCAGCGCCCAATCGATCGGATCCCGGCCATGCGCGACCAGATAGGCATTGGCCTTGGAGAAATGCCGGCAGCCGAGGAAGCCGTTATGAGCCGAGAGCGGCGACGGATGTGCCGCCTTCAGCACCAGATGGCGCTCGGTATCGACAAAAGCAGCCTTCTTCTGCGCGTAGGAACCCCAAAGCATGAAGACGACGCCATCGCATTCGTCGTTGACTCTGCGGATGACCGCATCGGTGAAGCGCTCCCACCCCTTGCCTTGATGTGAGGCGGCCTGCGATTCCTCCACCGTCAGTACGCTGTTCAGCAGCAGCACGCCCTGCTTCGCCCAGCTTTCCAGAAAGCCATGGCGGGCCGGCGGAATGCCGAGATCGGTTTCCAGTTCCTTGTAGATGTTGACCAGCGACGGCGGAATGCGCACGCCGGGGCGCACACTGAAGCAGAGCCCATGCGCCTGGCCGAAACCATGATAGGGATCCTGCCCGAGAATGACCACCTGCACCTCGTCAAGCGGAGTCAGATCCAGCGCCCGGAAATACTCGCTGCCGCGGGGAAAGATCACCTTGCCGCGCTGCTTTTCCTCGACAAGAAAAGCCTTGAGCTGCTGCATGTAAGGGCTTTCAAACTCCGAAGACAGCGCCTCTTTCCAGCTCTCCTCAAGCTTGATGTTCGCCTCAGCCATCGTTTCCGGCCTCCGTCTGTTGTCAGCATGTCGATTGAGGATGAAAGAGCAGGCGTGTCAAGAAAATGGCGGACGCCGCGGTGGAGAGATCACAGGTTTTGGAGATAGCGCAGCCTGCTTCCGGGCTTATCTCGTAAATGACGTATAATAGCAGCAGGACACGCAAGCGTTGACAAGGCCGCTCACTTCCGCCAATGGAAGCCATCCCAATTTTCCGACCGGTGTCTCATGCTTCCCTTGCATTCCCTTGGCGAGCGCATCGTCGTGCTCGGCCCCTCCAATGCCGGCAAATCAACCCTGGCGGTCGCCCTTTCCAAAAAGTTGGGGTTTCCGGCTGTACATCTCGATCAGCTTCATCACCTGCCCCATACCGATTGGCAACAGCGCCCTGAAGCGGAATTTGCCGCGCTTCACGACGCGGCCATTCTGGGCGAACAATGGATCATGGAAGGCAATTATACGCGTCTGATGCCGCAACGTTTGGCCCGCGCTACCGGCGCCATCCTCATCACCTCCAATCATTGGCTGCGCTTTTCCCGCTATCTCAAGCGGACCCTGATCAACCGCTCAGATCGAGCAGGGCATCTCGAAGGCGCCAAGGACAGCGTTAAATGGGAGATGATTCATTGGATACTCGTGAAGACCCGCAACAGCGGCGCCAAATACGCAAAAATCCTCCAGGAATCCGGGTTGCCAACGGTAGAATGCCATACGGCGGAGGCTCTGAATAACCTTTATCAGGCGTGGGATCTGCCGAGCAGGCGATAGACCTCATATCAATCACCCCTTAATCCGCGCCATCTGCGGATCATAAAGCGGCTTCAGCGACACCTGGCACAAGACGCGCTGCTGCGCGACATCCAGCTCGTAACGCCCTGAAAGCACGAAATCCTCCGTTACGCCGCCGGGGTCGCGGACATAGCCGTAGCCGATTGCCTTTCCGATCGTGTAGCCGTAGCCGCCGCTCGATAGCCAGCCGACGCGCCGGCCGTCGCGATAGATCGTCTCGCGGCCGAGAAGCACGATTTCGGGATCGTCGGGTACGAAGCAGGCAAGCATCTTCTTGACGCCAGAGGCTAACTGCCGCTCGATCGCCTCGCGCCCACGGAATGCGATGTCCTTCTTCGTCTTCACCGCCCAGGCAAGCCCGGCTTCAACGGGCGTGTGATCCGGCCCAATATCCGAGCCCCAGGCGCGATAGCCCTTCTCCAGCCTGCAGCTCTCGATGGCGCGATAGCCGGCATTGACGAGGCCGTGCTCGCGGCCGGCGGCCATCAGCACGTCATAAACGGTCGTGGCATATTCCACCGGCACATGCAGCTCATAGCCGAGTTCGCCGACATAGGTGATGCGCAGCGCCCGGACGGGGCAGCCGGCGATGCCGACGGTCTTCACCTTGCCGAAGGGGAACGCGGCGTTCGAAACGTCGGCCGAGGTCACGGCCTGCAATATCTCGCGCGACTTCGGCCCCATCAGCGACAGCACTGAATAGGCGGAGGTGACATCCACCAGCTCCGCATGCATCTCGGATGGAATATTGCGGGCGATCCAATCGAAGTCGTGCGTGGCGAAGCCGGTGCCGGTGGTGATGTAGAATTCGTTCTCGGCAATGCGGGCAACGGTGACATCGCATTCGATGCCGCCGCGATCATTGAGCATCTGGGTGTAGGTCAGGGCGCCGACAGGCTTGGCGACATCATTGGAAGCGATCCATGAGATCGCCGCCTCGGCATCCCTGCCCTTCAGCACGAATTTGGCGAAGGAGGTCTGGTCGAAGATCACGGCCGCTTCGCGCGCAGCCTTATGTTCGCGGCCGACCGCATCGAACCAGTTCTGCCGTCCATACGTGTACTCGTCCTTCGGCTCCTCGCCGGCAAAGAGATCGGCAAACCAGTTCGGCCGCTCCCAGCCGAGCTTTTCGCCGAAGCAGGCACCCTGCGCCTTCAGCCGATCGTAGAGCGGCGACTTGCGGCAGGGGCGGCCGCTCGAATGCTCCTCGAAAGGCCATGCCATGGTGTAGTGCTTGCCATAGGCTTCCAGCGTGCGGGTTCGCACCCAGTCCGTATCGAAATGCGGGCGACCGAAGCGTCTGATATCGACCGGCCAGAGGTCGTAAGGCGGCTCGCCCTTGGCGACCCATTCGGCGAGCGCCATGCCCGCCCCGCCGGCAGAGGCGATGCCGAAGGCGTTGAAGCCGGCACCGACGAAGAAATTCTTCAGTTCCGGCGCCTCGCCGAGAATGAAATTGCCATCGGGCGTAAAGCTCTCCGGCCCACAAAGCAGCTGCTTGACGCCGGCCGTCTGCAGCGCCGGCACGCGCACCAGCGCCTGCTCCATGATCTGCTCGAAATGGTCGAAATTGCTGTCGAGCAGCGTGTAGTGGAAATCTTTCGGGATGCCGTCGAGCGCCCAGGGGATGGGATTAGGCTCATAGCCGCCCATGACAAGCCCGCCGACCTCCTCCTTGTAATAGGTCAGCCGGTCCGGATCGCGCAGCGTCGGCAGGTTGGAGGGCACGCCGAAGGATTCGGTGATGAGATATTGATGTTCGACGGAGACCAGCGGCACGTTGACGCCGAAGCGGCCGGCAAAGGTCCGAGTCCATTGCCCGGCGCAGACGACGACGCGCTCGCATTCGATACGGCCTTTCTCGGTGATGACGGCACGGATCCGGCCCTTGTCGATCTCCAGATCGAGAACTTCGGTATCCTCGAAGATCGACACGCCGCTCATGCGGGCGCCCTTTGCCAGCGCCTGGGTGATATCGGAAGGATTGGCCTGTCCGTCCGTCGGCAGGAAGGCGGCGCCGACGAGATCGTCGACATCCATCAGCGGCCAGAGATCGCGCGCTTCCTGCGGCGTCAGCAGGTGCATCTGCAGGCCGAAGGATTGCGCCGTCGTCGCCTGCCGCTTCACCTCCGTCCAGCGCTCCTCATTGCAGGCAAGCCGCAACCCGCCATTCATCTTCCAGCCGGTGGCAAGCCCCGTCTCCGCCTCGAGCTTCTTGTAGAGATCGACGGAATAGCCGAGCATCTGCGTGATATTGGCGCTGGTGCGCAGCTGGCCGACGAGGCCGGCGGCGTGGAAGGTCGTGCCCGAGGTCAGCTTCTTGCGCTCCAGCAGTACGGTATCGGTGAAGCCGAGCTTGCCGAGATGGTAGGCGGTCGAGCAGCCGATGATGCCGCCGCCGATGACGATGGTCTTTGCTGTAGCCGGCAGTTCCTTCATCATGTCACCTCAGGAGTTGCGAAAATCCTGCCAGGCGCTCTCGAACCGCCGCAGGTTTTCAGCTGTATAGGAAGAATAATCGAATTCGATGTCGGAATGGATTTCCGAAACCATGCTCCACATCGTCTCGCGCAGGAGTGAGGCGCATTTCATCGCCTGATAGCGCTGGCGCAGATCATCGCTGACAGAAGCCTCGAAATAGGCCTCCAGCATCGCCTCTTCCTGCGCCTCGGAAAATTCATTGTTGGAGGCAAGCCCGCCAAGATCGAAAAGCGGTGTGTTGAAGCCGGCATAATCCCAATCGATCAGCCAGAGCCGCTTGCCGTCGTCGAGGAAATTCGCCGCCAGCAGATCATTGTGACCGAAGGCAATCTCGAAAGGACCTGCTTCACGCTCGAGCCGCTCCGCAATCTCAAGAAAGGAATGCAGCAACGGTTTGTGACGACTACCGCCCGTCTCCAGAACGGCTGCATAGTCTCTGACCACATGGAAGACCCAGAAGATCGCCGCCGGTCCGCGAAAATGCCTGGCGACGTCCCGATGACAGGACCGGACGAGCGGCACGACCCGGCTTATCATGGCTGGATTTCTTACATCATCGGCTGACAGCGGTTTTGCATCGATATAGTCCAGCACCAATATGCCGGGCTCGTGATGGACCACAGCCGGCGAAAGACCGGCTGCATGGGCCGCCCTGCTTGCGGCCACCTCGTTGGTGCGGCTGATGTGATGAACCGGAATGTCCGATCCAAGCCGCACGACGAAGCGGCGACCATTATCGCCAACCAGATAGTTGCGATTGGTAATGCCGCCCACCAGCGGTTCGATGTCGATCGGCCCGCGCCAGATGCTGAGAGAATGTATCCTGTCTTCCGCCGTCGCAGTCATTCCCCCTCCGGTCCTGCTGCTGAGCATCTTTCCGATCTGAAAAGTTCCTCACAAACGTAAAGCTGTCAAGAACTTCCCCACAAAATGAAACGAATATTTGGCTTTTTGTGGAATTGAGGCTCCATCTCCAATCGGATGAGCTATGGATATCCCAAAGACTGCGCTTCACCGTAGGTGAGATTTGTCTTAAAAACTCAGGCGCGAAGCAACCAGATTGAGGTTGCGTGCATTAACGCCTCCGGCGGCAACGGAACCGGCCAGTCGAAAGCCACGCAAGTTTGGGATCAATACCCATAACAGGATCAGGAACCATGTCGGGCATATCCCAGCCACCGCTTCACTCCAATCATCGCGAGCGCGAAATACTGGAAGAGCTGCGTCTGGCAGGAGGCGCAAGCCGCATCCAGTTTTTGGCCGAACGGCTCGGCGTTTCAGAGGAAACCATCCGCCGCAACATTCGCAGCCTGGAGGCCAACGGCCTTGTGACTAAGGTGCATGGCGGGGTCCATATCAAGGACTCGATGATCGAGCCGCCGCTGCATCTGCGCATGAACGAGAATGCCGAAGCCAAGCGGATGATAGCCGCCTCGGTCGCCGCGATGATCGAGGATGGTGATGCGCTCTTCCTCGATGTCGGCTCGACCACCGCCTTCATCGCCGTCGCGCTGCAGAAGCATCAGAACCTCTTCGTCGTCACCAATGCGGTCGCTGTCGCCCATGCGCTCGCGACCCGCAACGGCAATCGCGTCTTCTTCGCCGGTGGCGAACTGCGCGGCCATGATGGCGGCGCCTTCGGCATGGAAGCGGCCAATTTCCTGCGGCGCTTCAATGTGCGCCACGCCATCCTTTCGGTAGGCGCCATCAACGCGGCCTCGGGCTTCATGCTGCACGATCTGGAAGAAGCGGAATATTCGCGGGAGGCGGCTAGCCGCGCCGAAAACCGCATCGTCGTTGCCGACAGTGCCAAGTTCGGCCGCAGCGCGCCGATCGTTCTGAGTGAACCGGAAAACTTCAACGTTCTGGTTACGGACGAACAGCCGCCGGCAGACATTCGCGCCATGCTGGAGCGCAACGAGATCGAACTCGTCATCGCCAACCGGCAACGGGATGAACGACGTTGAACTGAGATGCATCAGTTTTCTGAGGTAATCCTGACGCGACTGCATCGATAAGGCTTCAGTCAGGCAAGAGGAGGAGCCTCCTAATCGATCCTAGCATGAACGATCAGGCAGCTTGCTCTTGGTCTCGCTCGATTGCAGGTTCTTCGGAAGACTGTGGTGGGATCCAACGCGGCACCGCCGGACCTGCAAATTCGAAAGTTAGCCGAAGAATCCCACCGTAACCTTCCCATAACGAAGAAGGCAGGTGCGCGCGGCCGGCAGTCCAGCGCCGACGGCCATCCTCGACATAATGGAAACCATCATTCAGCCTATTGTCGTCAGCGAAAATATGCCTGGGCTCCGCTACGCCATCCTCAATGACCAATCTCGAAAAGCAGACGCCGAGCCGGCGGCCATCGCCTGAAGAACTGACGAGATTTGGCGCCCCCCATTCCGAGGCAAGCCATAGTTCCGATACTGACGACCGGACGCGGAACTCTGCCCTGCCCTCGTCGATCATGGGATCAATGCGTTGCCCGTCGGCAATGAGATGTATGTCGGCGAAAGGATCGTCACTCAAGGTCCAGCCCATATCCAGAGCGCGTGCATGGATTTGCATTCGCACAGCCTCGATCAGCGGTCCATCTGAGACATAGGTCAGGCATCTTTGTTCGTGATCGTTCACCAGCTGGATCGAAGCGCCCATCGTTTGAGAAAAGAAGCTTCGATTGCCATGATCGACGTAGCTTTCAGTCGGCAATCCGTTCGTCACGAGGATGTCGTGCTCGTCCAGCTCGACATGCCAGTATGTGACTTTTGCGCATTCGACATGGTCGATCGTTGCTCCATTCACGAGCACTGAAGCAGGCATCAGAACATCGGTTACGACAGTGACGCAAATTCCATGAGCCGGAGAGACGATGAGGTCATGCGAGGGTTTATCCGGCCCCATAGCCCCGGCGGCAATACGGATCGGCCAGCACTTCCGAGGATTGGCCGCTTTGCCGCACTCAAGCTCGGTGCTTCCGATCCATCGGATGGGGCGAAGCTGCGATGATGCCGTAACCGCAACATCGCCGATCCGCAGATCCTCGACCGGGATATCTCCTCGTGTCGTGCGGACGAGCGTCCCTGTAACAAGACAAACGACGATCGTTCCTGTGGCGGCGTCCAGTACAAATGCCGAAGGGTCGAGATCGGCGGCGAAGTTGAGCGCATAGTTGCCCGCGGACGTTACGAATGTCGCCGTCTGACCGTCGATCGTGATATTCGAGACCACTCCCGCGCCATTATATGCGATGGTTGTCGCATCGGTGCCACGCTCATCAATTGTCCCGTCGAATTGCGTGGAAAAATTGAAATGTGCGCCAGCATTCAGCGTGACCGATTGAGAAGAACCGGCTCCTCCCCATTGATAGGTTCCGAAGACAACAACCGCACCATCAGCGGAGCTTACCCCACTGCCGGCTTCAAGTGTGGATAGAGGGCCGATATAGAGCGTGCCACCTCCGGATATCGTCCCATCTATCGTCAAGAAGGTTGCGTGGATGCCGCCATAAGCGGACAGCGTGCTTGTCGACGAAACAAAGACGCTGCCAAGAACCGTCGAAACACCCGCTCCCTGGTAACAAAGGACATTGTCGCCATTGTTGATGATGATGGAATCCCCGTTGCCGGGAACGGCATTCGGCGACCAGTTGTCGGGATCGCCCCAAGCGTTGTTGGAGGCGCTGCCGGTCCAGGTGAAGGTTGCCATTGATATCCCTCGGATCATGACGCCACCTGCATAAGCCGCAAAGGCGCCTATCAGTTACCGACTATCACGATAGCACCCAACCCACTTATTAGTCGAATCGAATATATAGATTTCGCCGTTCAGCCCTTACACATCGCCTCCAGCGTCTGCGCGGCTTTGCTCGCGTGGCGCTCCTTGTGACGCAGCAGCCGGAAACTGCGGGCCGGCAGATCGAACTTTGCCTGAACCAGCAGCCCTTGCCCGAGATAGGCTCTCGCTGCGGCACTGGAAATGGCAGCAGCACTTTGCCCCGCGCAGACTGCCGATAGCACGGCCTCATTCGAAGGGAGGACGAGCGCGACATCGAGCTCACGCGGCGAAGCACCAAGCTTGACGATCGCATTCTCGAACTCGGAACGCGTGCCCGACCCCTCCTCCCGCATCACCCAGGACGTGCCGCTTACTAGGTCGGCGGCGGTGAGCTGTCGCCCGTCCCCCCAGGGATGGTGTGGCGGCACGACGATAACAAGCGCATCCTGCGCAACGATCTTCATCGACAATGCCGGCGCATCCACTTCCCCCTCGATGAAACCGAGCTCGGCCGCACCATCGATAACCGCCTCGGTGACGGTCCGGGTATTGCCTATCGTCAGATCCAGCTCGATGCCGGGATAATCGCGGTGAAAGTGCATCAGCAGCGGCGGCAACCAGTAGCTGGCGATGGTCTGGCTTGCGCAGAGGCTGAGCCGCCCGCGCTGCAACCCCCCAAGTTCGGACAGCATGAGTTCGGCCGAGCGCACGCGTGCGAGTGTCGCTCTTGCTTCTCCCAGGAAGGAACGGCCGGTTTCCGTCAGCTCGATCCGCCGCCCGACGCGATGAAAAAGTTCGACGCCGTAATAGGCTTCAAGATTCTTGATCGCGGAGCTGACGGCGGATGGCGTCAAATGGATCGCTTCGGCGGCATTGGTCAGATGCTCTCGCTCCGCGACGGCGACGAAAATGGCGAGCTGTTCGAAGGTCATGGGAAATCATTCTAATTTATCGAATAAAACATAGGATAATATTCGATGGATGTCGACATCGACAGATGAGACTTTCCAGCCGTCACCAAATCACAAGAAACGAATGACAGCACCCATGTCCATCGCTCAACGCGCAAACGAGATCCTTCCCGGCCTGGCCCTCACCTCGGCCGTAGCCCTTGCGGCCTATGCTGCGGAACATGTTGAAGTGGGCCTCCTCGGCGGACGGTGGATCGAAAGCCTGGTGCTTGCTATCGCCTTCGGCATCGCCGTCTGCACGATCAAGCCGCTGAAGCCGGCCATGAAGCCGGGTGTCGATTTCAGCGCCAAGTTCCTTCTGGAAATCGCCATCGTCCTTCTCGGCGCATCCATCAGCCTTTCGGCGATCCGCGGCGCCGGCGTCTGGCTGATCGCCGGCATCGCCATCGTCGTCGTGCTGTCGATCGCCGCCACCTATCTCATCGGTCGGGCGCTCGGCCTGCCGCCGAAGCTCGCAACCTTGATCGCCTGCGGCAACTCGATCTGCGGCAATTCGGCGATCGTGGCCGTTGCGCCCGTGATCGAGGCCGACTCGCAGGAGATTGCCGCAGCACTTGCCTTCACCGCCGTCCTCGGCATTGTCGCCGTGTTCCTGCTGCCGCTTTTCTATTTCCACTTCGGCATGAGCGTACCGCAATACGGGACACTTGCTGGACTGACGGTTTATGCCGTGCCGCAGGTATTGGCGGCGACCGCGCCCGTCGGCCTGCTCGCTGTCCAGACCGGCACGCTCGTCAAGCTCGTCCGTGTCCTGATGCTCGGCCCGGTTATCTTCCTGCTCGGCATCCTCACCAAGGCTGAAGCCTCAGGCAGCGATGAAAGCAGCGGCCATCACCATTCTCTGGTCCCCTGGTTCATCTGCGGCTTCCTGGGATTGATGACGCTACGCTCCTTCGGGCTGATCCCGGATATGCTGGTGACACCGATGGAAACTGTTTCCGGTATTCTGACCGTCATCGCCATGACAGCGCTCGGCCTGTCGGTTAGCATCCGCTCCGTCGCCCATGCCGGCGGCCGGGTGATCGCGGCAGCGACACTATCGCTGTTGACGCTGGGCGCCATCAGCTATGGTCTGATCCTCGCCCTGCAGCTTCAGTAGCATGTGCGGCAACGCTGACTGAAGACCGCCCCGAGCTCGACGCCTCGGCCGATTTCAGCAATGCTGCAGTCTCGCTTTCGGAAGAAGGATAGCCGATAGCATAGCCCTGAAGTTCATCGCAGCCGACCTCGGCCAGAACGAGCGCGTGATCCTCGGTCTCGACCCCTTCGGCGACCACCTCGACATTCAATGTGCGTGCGATTTCGATGATAGAGCCGACAAGACGACGCTGCTCCTCGGACACCGTAACCGCAGTCACCAATTGCCGATCTATCTTGAGCCGCTTCGGTTTGAGTTTGACGAGGCCAATCAGCGAGGCATGACCGGAACCGAAATCGTCGATCTCGATATCGATTCCCATCTCCTTGATGCCGGCGATATTGGCAAGCACCGCCTCGTCGGGTTCATCCAGGAAAATGGTCTCCACCAGCTCGAAGGCGATGGCGTGGCGCGGTATTCTGAGCGCCCTCAATCCGTCGATCAGGTCGGGATCGGCAAGCCGGCGACCGGAGATATTGACAGCGATGCGCGGCGGTGAAAGACCCTGCGAAACCCAGGCTGCCCGATCCGCCAGTGCGCGCTTCAGCACGGCCGCATCGATCTCCGCGGTAAATCCATATTCATCGGCGACCTTGAGGAAGGCTACTGGGCTTAGCAATCCCCTTCCCGGATGCCGCCAGCGTGCCAGCGCCTCCAATCCGACGATGCGGCGGCTCTGCGCATCCACTTGAATCTGATAGAAGGGCTCGATCTGCCGCAGCACCGGCGCCAATCGCAACTCATCGGCCAGGCGGCGTTCTGCATGCAGATCGGACTGGAGCTGTGGCGTGAAGAACTCCACCCGGTTGCGGCCGAGTTTCTTGGCTTGAAAAAGGGCGACATCGGATTCTGCCAGAAGATTGCCTGCGCCACTCGTCTGGCCCATCGCCACGCCGATGGACGCGCCGATCTTCAGCATCTCGTTGCCGAAACGCACTTCGCGGCGCAATCGCGATAGAATATCGCCGGCGATCGCCTGAAGCCTTTCGACACTGGCGATATTGACCAGCACGGCCACGAACTCGTCACCGCCGATGCGGGCAACAATGTCGTTGGCAGTTATCGCTCCGGAAATGCGGGCGGCGGCGCTTTGCAATGTGGCATCACCGGCCGCATGGCCCCATTTGTCGTTGATCTCCTTGAATCCATCGAGATCGATATGGAGGATTGCAAGAGTGCCGATAGACGCATCGCTGCGCAATTCGGCCAGACGCCGGTCGAAATACCGGCGGTTCGGAAGGCCCGTGAGATAATCGTGATCGGCGGCATGTTCTATTCGCGCCCGGCTGTGCTCCAATGCAACGGCACGCGCTTCGGCGATAGCTTTTTGACCGCTCAGCTCGCGATTGAGCAGGACGTCGGCGGTGACGTCCCATTCCGCGCCGATGAAAGAAGGCGCCCCTTCGGCATCCTCATAATAATGCGCGCGCGAGCGCAGATGACGCACCTCGCCTCCGGGCAGGATGATGCGGAACTGAGAATTATAGAAACCCTTCCTGGCCAGCGCGACATCGAAGTCGTGGACGGCCCCTTCGATATCCTCCGGATGCAGCGCGTTCATCCAGACGTCGGAGGAAACCCTATGCTCGTGAAGTCCGGTCCCGTAGAGCTTGTGCATCTGCGAATCCCAGAGCAGTTCCTGCTCGTTGACATTATGCTGCCAGACACCGATTTGAGACGCCTCGAGCGCCAGCTCCAGCCTCCTTAAAAGGTCCTGGAACTCTTCTTCGCTTCGTCCTGATGTCGTCTCTGCCAAAGAGCACCACCCCGTTCGGAAACTGAAGAGACTAACTAACCGCAGCCAATTATAGTTGCACTACTCCCTTTCGCGAACTTTAATGGCTGCGCAAGCTACCCAAATTAACAGCAGCACTGCAATCCTTGCCAGCGGCCGGCGCCTGTCAATGGTTATGCCGCGGCGGATTGGCAGCGATGTCGCGAAAATCGGCGGCGCCATCCAGCACGGCTCCGTCGGAAAGCTGCGTGACCGAACGACGATAGATGCGCTGCCACGGCGTCGCATCCGGCGGCACCACTGGAATGCCATCGCCTTTACGACGCGCAATCTCCGCCTCGTCCACCTGCATGTCGCAGCGCCCCTGATTGAAATCGATGCGGATGATATCGCCGGTCCTGAGCCAGGCAAGCCCGCCACCGGCCGCACTTTCCGGCGAGGCATTCAAAATGGAGGGGCTGTCGGCCGTGCCAGATTGACGCCCGTCGCCGATCGTCGGCAAGCTCTTGATGCCCCTTTTAAGAAGATGATCCGGTGGCTGCATGTTGACAACTTCGGCCGATCCCGGCCAGCCGATCGGCCCGGCGCCGCGAATGACGAGAATGGTCTTTTCGTCGATGCCGAGAGCGGGATCGTTGATGCGCTTGTGATAATCCTCGGAGCCGTCGAAAACGACTGCCCTGCCCTCGAACACGCCTTCGTGGCCAGGCTCCTGCAAATAGCGGCTGCGGAACTCCTCTGAGACGACGCTCATCTTCATGATGGCGAAATCGAACAGATTGCCTTTGAGCACCAGGAAGCCGGCGCGCTCCTTCAGCGGCTCGCCGAAGGGACGGATGACCTCGCGATCCGTCGCCTCCCGGCCCTTCAAATTCTCCGCCATCGTCCGGCCTGTCACTGTCGGACAGCTTCCATCCAGCTTGCCGGCCTGCAGCAGCTCCCACATGATGGCCGGAACACCGCCGGCGCGATGGAAGCGCTCGCCGAGATAGGCGCCCGCCGGCTGGACATTGGCGAGCAGCGGAATGTCGAAGCCGTGCACCTGCCAGTCGTCGGGGTAAAGCTCGACGCCGGCATGCTTGGCCATAGCGGCGAGATGCGGCTGCGCATTGGTCGAGCCGCCGATGGCTGAATTGACCCTTATGGCATTGAGGAAAGCCTCACGCGTCAGCACGTCCGAAGGCTTGATATCCTCCAGCACCAGCTCGACCGCCCGCCGGCCTGTGCGATAGGCCATCTGGCCGCGCTCGCGATAGGCGCCGGGAATGGCGGCACAGCCGGTCAGCGACATGCCAAGCGCTTCCGCCATGGCGTTCATGGTCGAGGCAGTCCCCATGGTGTTGCAATGGCCGATCGAGGGCGCCGAGGCGAGCGAGGCTTCCATGAATTCCTCCTCGTTGATCTCGCCTGCCGCCAGTTTGCGGCGCGAACGCCAGATCACCGTGCCGGAGCCGGTAAGTTCACCCTCATGCCAGCCATCGAGCATCGGACCGCCGGAGAGAACGATCGCCGGAATATTGACTGTCGAGGCCGCCATCAATGCCGATGGCGTGGTCTTGTCGCAGCCGGTCGTCAGCACGACGCCATCGAGCGGATAGCCATAGAGCACTTCGACAAGGCCGAGATAGGCGAGATTGCGGTCGAGCGCAGCCGTCGGCCGCTTGCAGTTCTCGAAGATCGGATGGGTCGGAAATTCGATTGGGATGCCACCGGCGTCACGAATGCCGTCGCGCACGCGCTTGGCGAGATCGAGATGATGGCGGTTGCAGGGCGTGAGATCGCTGCCGCTCTGAGCAATGCCGATGATCGGCTTGCCGGACCGCAATTCCTCCGGCGTGATGCCGTAATTCATGAAGCGCTCGAGATAGAGCGCCGTCATATCGATATGATCCGGATTGTCGAACCAGTCCTGCGAACGCAGACGACGCTTGGATGCACCCTTATCGCTCATCTCTTCCTCAAGCCTTTCCTCGGGCATTCTTGTCTTCCAGATGCTGCAGCAGGCCGCTGTGATCCTGCTCGCCACCGCCGTTTTCGACGAATTCGGCAAACTCCGCTCGAACGGCTTCGGTCAGCGGCAGATGAAGCGACAGGTTCTGCGCCGCCGCCAGCACCGTATCGAGGTCCTTCAGCTGGTTGCGGGCGGTGCCGCCGGGCTCGAAGTTGCGCTCGATCATGCGCTGGCCATGCAGCTCCAGAATCCGGCTTTCGGCGAACCCGCCGCGAATAGCGTCACGAAACGCCTCGCGCGAACCGCCGCCGGCCTCGACCAGTAGCATCGCTTCCGCGACGGCCCCGATGGTCACGGCAACGATCTGCTGATTGCCGAGTTTTGCGAGCTGGCCTGTCCCGCTCGGACCGACACGGGTTACGCGCCCGAGAGGCGCCATGATATCGCGCACGCTGTCGATGACGCCGGCATCGCCACCAGCCATGATCGCGAGCGTTCCGGCGGCCGCCCCGACCACGCCACCGGAGACCGGCGCATCGATGTGTCGGATACCGCGCTCGGCGAGTTTGAAGGCATGTTCGCGGGCAACGGCCGGCGATATCGAGCTGTTGTCGATAACGATCGCGCCAGCCTCCAGCACATCGGCCACGCCGCTGCCGAACAGGACTTCGCCGACAGCTCCGCCATTCGTCAGCATTGTGAAAAGCACCGCGGCGCCTCGCGCCGCCTCCACCGCCGTATCTGCGACGGTTGCACCGTCGGCAGCCAGAGGTTCCGCCTTGCTGCGATCGCGATTCCAGACGGTCACGGCAAACCCGGCCGCCAGCAGACGCCGCGCCATCGGCGCACCCATCAATCCCGTGCCGAGAAAAGCGATCTTCCTGCCGCCCATAAACTATCCTCCGAATGCGGCGCACCAGCCCCGAGACTATATGCTATCGCCCTTTGGGTCCTTGCGCCAACGGGCCACTCCTCATGCCCGATGTACGTCAATCAAATCATCCAAGAGCTTGATAAACCTATGGTGCCAGCATGCAAAGAAAATCGGTGGCCTGGCCGAAAATTCTTCGACGCTGAATTCGTAATAGGCCGGCAGATAAGAAAAGGCGGGACCTTATGGTCCCGCCCCTGGCCTGTCGAGGACTGGAGGTCGGTTCGGCACGGCCCCTATTCGGCGGCGATCGGGAGTACCTCCGCCGAATGCTCGTTGTCATTGTGCGGATGCTGCTTCAGCGGACGGTTGCCCGTCAGCCGGCGGGTCAGCACGTAGAACACGGGCGTCATGAAGATGCCGAAGAAGGTCACGCCGATCATGCCGGCAAACACCGCGACACCCATGGCAGCGCGCATTTCGGCACCGGCACCGGTCGAGGTGACCAGCGGCACGACACCCATGATGAAGGCCATGGAGGTCATCAGGATCGGGCGAAGGCGCAGGCGGCTGGCTTCGATTGCGGCCTGGACCGGCGTGCGGCCCTCGAATTCCAGCTCGCGGGCGAATTCCACGATCAGGATGGCGTTCTTTGCCGACAGGCCGACCAGCACCACCAGGCCGATCTGGGTGAAGATATTGTTGTCTCCACCCGTGAGCCAGACGCCGGTCAGCGCCGCCAAGACGCCCATCGGCACGATCATGATGATGGCGAGCGGCAAGGTCAGGCTCTCATATTGGGCAGCCAATACGAGGAAGACCAGGAGCAGCGCCAGCGGGAAGACGACGACGCTGGAATTGCCCGCCAGGATCTGCTGGTAGGTCAAATCAGTCCATTCGAAGTCGATGCCGGGCGGCAGCGTCTCGTGCAGGATCTTCTCGATCGCCGCCTGTGCCTGGCCCGACGAGAAACCGGGCGCCGGGCCGCCATTGATGTCAGCCGCCAGGAAGCCGTTATAGCGGTTCGTGCGTTCCGGACCGGTCGTGGCATCCACCTTCAGCAGGGCTGAAAGCGGGATCATCTGACCCGATGCCGAACGAACCTTCAACTGGCCGATATCTTCCGGCTGTGCGCGGAACTTGGCATCGGCCTGCACACGGACGCTGTAGGTGCGGCCGAAGGCGTTGAAGTCGTTCACATAGAGCGAGCCGAGATAAATCTGCAGTGCCTGGAAGACGTCGGTGACGGAGACCCCGAGCTGCTCGGCCTTGGCGCGGTCGAGATCAGCAAAGAGCTGCGGCACGTTGATCTGGAAGCTCGAGAAGATACCTGTCAGTTCCGGTGTCTGGTAGGCTTTGGCGATCACTGCCTTGGCCGCCTGATCGAGCACCTGGTTGCCGAGGCCGGCGCGATCTTCGATCTGCAGCTTGAAGCCGCCTGTCGTACCGAGGCCGTTCACCGGCGGAGGCGGGAACATGGCGATGAAGGCATCCTGGATGGCGCCGAACTTGTGGTTCAGTGCCATGGCGATCGCTCCGCCCGAAAGGTCCGGCGTCTTGCGCTCGTCGAAGTCCTTCAGCGTTACGAAAACGATGCCCGCATTCGAGGAATTGGTGAAGCCGTTGATCGACAGACCCGGGAAGGCGATCGCATTGGCAACGCCAGGCTGCTTCAACGCGATATCCGTCATGCGCTTAATCACGCTTTCCGTACGGTCAAGGCTTGCAGCATCCGGCAACTGTGCAAAGCCGATCAGATACTGCTTATCCTGCGACGGCACGAAACCGCCTGGAACCGTTGTGAACAGGCTATAGGTCGCGCCCACCAGCGCGAGATAGACCACCATGACGATGCTCTTGCGCGACACCAGGCGGCCGACGCCCTTGCCGTAATATTTCGAACCGGCTCCGAACGCCCGGTTGAAGCCGCGGAAGAACCAGCCGAAGACCGCGTCCATGATCCGCGTCAACCGATCCTTCGGCGCATGGTGGCCCTTCAGGAGCAGGGATGCCAGCGCAGGAGACAGGGTGAGCGAATTGAAGGCCGAGATGACGGTCGAGATGGCGATCGTCAGCGCGAACTGGCGATAGAACTGGCCGGACAGGCCGGAGATGAAGGCGAGCGGCACGAAAACCGCGACGAGGACCAGCGCGATCGCGATGATCGGACCGGAGACTTCCTTCATGGCCTTGTAGGTGGCGTCTCGCGGATTGAGCCCGGCCTCGATATTGCGTTCGACGTTCTCCACCACCACGATCGCGTCGTCCACGACGATACCGATCGCCAGCACCAGGCCGAAGAGGCTGAGCGCGTTGATCGAGAAACCGAAGACATACATCACGGCAAAGGTGCCGATGATCGACACCGGAACGGCGATCAGCGGGATGATCGAGGCGCGCCATGTCTGCAGGAACAGAATGACGACCAGGACAACGAGCGCGATAGCTTCGAGCAGCGTGTCGATAACCTTCTCGATCGAGGCGCGGACGAATTTCGTCGTGTCGTAGACGATCTCATACTTGACGCCCGCCGGCATGGCCTGCTGCAGCACGTCCATGGTCGAGCGCACGTTGTTCGCGATCTCGATCGCGTTCGAACCGGGCGCCTGGAGAACCGCTACGGCGACCGCCGGCTTGCCGTCGAGCAGCGAGCGTAGCGTATAGTCTTCCGCACCCAGCTCGACGCGAGCGACGTCGCGAAGGCGGGTGATCTCGCCATTGGTGCCCGTCTTGACGATGATGTTGCCGAACTCCTCGGGCGTGCGCAGGCGGCCCTGGGCATTGACGTTGAGCTGCAGATCCACGCCCGGCCGGCTGGGTGAGGCACCGATGATGCCGGCCGCAGCCTGGACGTTCTGGGAGCTGATCGCATTGCTGATGTCGCCGGCGGCAAGATTATGCTCGGCCGCCTTCTGCGGATCGATCCACACGCGCATGGAATAATCGCCGGCGCCGAAGACCTGCACCTGCCCGACGCCCTCGATCCGGGCGAGCCGATCCTTGATGTTCAGGGTCGCATAATTTCGCAGATAGGTGATGTCGTGATCGGCCCCGTCCGAGACGAGGTTGACGACCATGATGAAGTCGGGCGAGCTCTTGACGGTCGTGATGCCGAGGGCACGGACTTCCGTGGGTAGGCGCGGCTCGGCCTGCGAAACGCGATTCTGCACGAGCTGCTGCGCCTTGTCCGGATCGGTGCCGAGCTTGAAGGTGACAGTCACGTTAAGAACGCCGTCCGATGTCGCCTGGCTGGACATGTAGAGCATGCCCTCGACGCCGTTGATCTGCTCTTCAAGCGGCGTCGCCACCGTTTCGGCGATGACGGTCGGGTTAGCACCGGGATAGGTGGCGCGCACGACAATCGACGGGGGCACGACCTCTGGATATTCGGAGATCGGCAGCGCCCTGAGGCCGATCAGGCCGGCGACCACGATGAGGACCGAAAGAACACCGGCAAAGACCGGACGGTCGACAAAGAATCTGGAGATGTTCATATCAAAGCCCCCTCTGGGGTAAGAACGGATGCAAAATTCCCGTCCGACGATTTGAGAGCCGCCGGTGGATCATGTGATTTTGGAATGTCGGCCTTCTGCCCACGGGCAGAAGGCGAAGTCTTACTGAGCGGTCGCGACCTTCTCTGCCAACTGCGGCGCGACGACCGCACCGGGACGGATGCGCTGCAGCCCGTTGACGACGATCTTTTCGCCGGCTTTCAGGCCGTTCTCGATCACTCGCTGACCGTCGACAACCGATCCGAGCTGGACCTGCCGGTAATTGACCTTGTTCTCGCCATCCACGACGAAGACGAACTTCTTATCCTGGTCGGTGCCGACTGCACGGTCGTCGATGACGATCTTATTCTCGGCCTTCGGTTGGCCCATGCGAACCCGCACGAACTGGCCGGGGATGAGACGGCCGCCCGGATTGTCGAAGACGGCTCGAACGCTGACGGTGCCGCTCGCCGCATCGACCTCGTTGTCGATCAACTGCAACTTGCCCTTGATCGGCGTGCCATTGTCGCTTGCCGTGCCAATCTGAACCGGGATCTGCTCGACTGGCGGAACGATGCCGCCGGCAGCCGGCAGTTCGGACAGCGCCTGGGTCACGGTCTGTTCGTTGGCACTAAAGCTCGCATAGATCGGGTCGACGGAAACGAGCGTCGTCAGTACTGAAGAGGACGCGCCGGCTGCAACGAGGTTGCCGACGGTGACGGCGATCTTGCCGACGCGGCCAGCGATCGGGGCGCGGACCTGCGTGTAGTCGAGATTGAGCTGCGCTGTCTGCAAGGTTGCTTGCGCGGCCTTCAGATTGGCTTCCGCCGCAGCATAGTTGCTGGCGCGCGTGTCCATATCGCTCTGCGAGATCGTCTTGTTGTCGAAGAGCTTCTGGCCACGGTCGACCTCGACTTTCGTCAGGTTGAGAGTGGCTTTCGCCGCGCCGACCTGCGCCTGAGCCTGGGCGACGGCCGCCTCATAAGGTGCGGGATCGATCGTGACAAGCAGGTCACCCTGCTTGACCAAGGCGCCCTCGCGGAAATGCACGGACTGGATCGCGCCAGCCACGCGCGGCCGGATCTCGACGCGGTCAATGGCTTCGAGCCGGCCGGAGAATTCCTGCCAGGATGTAACGTCGCGCGGCTCGACAACAGCAACCGTAACGGGGATAGCCGGCGGTGCCGCCTGGCTCGCCGCCTCGGTTGCCTGAGCGCCGCGCGGCAGCTCCAGATAGAAGGCTGCGCCTGCAACAGCCGCAGCGACACCCATGCCGGCGCCCCACAGGGCCCAGCTCTTACCGTTGGACTTCATGTTAGTCTCTCCTTTGGCCCCGGCTTGGGACACGGGACCACAAATTCCTATCGTCTCAATAAAATCAGGGGGCCGAAGCACCGCGCATCCGCGTGACCATCGCTCCGGTCTCATGCCTTCGACATCAGTCCAATCCGCGCTCATCCCTCGCGGACCGCATACCCTAGTCGATCAAGCCTGCACGTCTTCGACAAAACCCTTGAAACAACAGCAGATATCCTGCTGCCATGAAGGCTTGTCCTTCGACTGCCCGCCATAGAGAGTGGGCCAGCCTGTCCCGGCGGGAAGGACTTGCTGGCGAACACGGACGCCAGCCGCTTTCAGCCGACTGCCGTATTCCATGCTCTCGTCGCGGAGCGGGTCGTCCTCGGCCGTGAGCACCAATGCCGGCGCGAGGCCCGAAAGCCGCGAACAGTATCGAGGCGCTGCATAGGGGTGACAGACACCGCCCAGGAAACCCAGGTAACGGTTCCAACCCTCCGTCCAGCGCTCGCGCATGCCGCTTTCCTCCGCCTGGAGGAAAGATTTCGACCCCATGAAGGGATCAAGCAAAGGCGATATCAAAACCTGTCCGTCCAACGAACCGGGTATTTGATCGCGCGCCTTTAAAGCGACGCCCGCTGCAACATTGCCACCCGATTCCTCTCCGGCGACAAACAGCAGCGATTTTTTCGCCCCGCCCAGCGCAAGCATGTTCCGCTTGTTGCTGAGATAGGCGAGAAGCCCGTAGGCGCATTCCAGCACCTTCGGAAAAGCATTCTGATTGCAGCTGGTATAATCCGCCGCAACCACGATGGCCCCAGCCTCAGCGAGGCTTGCCGCCACCGGCCTGTTGGTCGCGTGACAGGTATCAAGAAAAGCGCCGCCGTGCAGATAGAGCACAAGGGGTGCCGCCTTCTTCAAACCTTCACCGTTGTAGATCCGCGCTTCCACCGGCCCCGTTGGCACGTTTTCCAGCACAACATCTTTCCACGGCGCACTCATCGACCCAAATCCCTGTCTGCTCGAGCGAATATGTTCCAATCCAAAAAGCGGTTTACCACGCTTTGCGACCATATTCTCGAAATGCGGTCTTTGGCGCCCCCATGCCGCATTGCAACAACTTACGAAACAACATATTGTTATTCCGCTTCGAGAATAAGTAGCCTATATTCGATCAGACTATTCACCATTACAAACAATCGACCTCTTTTTCATCGGGTCGAGGGACATCATGGAATGGACCAGTTATCAGCAATGCGGGCATTCGCGCGTGTGGTGGAGACGGGCAATTTTACCCGCGCCGCAGCCGCCCTCTCCATGCCGAAAGCGACGGTGACGACGCTCATCCAGTCGCTGGAGGCGCATTTGCACGCGAAACTCCTCAACCGTACGACCCGACGCGTCATGGTGACGACGGATGGCGCACTCTATTACGAGCGCGCCATCCAGATCCTCTCCGAGATTGAGGAGCTGGACGGCAGCATCAGCAATTCGCAGAGCCTGCCAAGCGGCCGCCTGCGCGTGGAAATGGCCGGCGCCTTCGCCGAAAAGATCGTCATGCCGGCGCTTTGCGATTTCCACCAGCGATATCCGGATATTCATATAGACCTCGGAGTCGGCGACCGATTGGTCGACTATCTGGCCGAGAATGTCGATTGCGCATTGCGAGCCGGCATGCCGAGCGACCAGTCGCTGATCGCCCGTCGTGTCGGCGAGATCCATCTCGTCACCTGCGCCGCTCCGCTTTACATCGAGAAGCACGGCATCCCGGAACGGCCGGAGGAGTTGGAAACCAGTCACTACGCGGTCAGCTATTTCCGTGCGCAAACCGGCCGCACGATTCCTTTCCTCTTTGAGCGCGGCAATGAGTCGTTGGAAATCACTCCGCGCTACATCCTCTCGGTCAATGACAGCCGCAGCTATTTGCAAGCAGCCATGACCGGTCTCGGCATTGCGCAGGTTCCAAGCTTCATGGCGCGGGACGCCCTTGCCAAGGGCGACCTCGTGCCGGTCCTCTCCGGCTGGACCCGGCCGACATTGCCCATGCACATCGTTTATCCGCCCAACCGGCATCTGAGCAACAAGGTGCGCGTTTTCGTCGACTGGCTGGCGAAGCTGCTGGCAACCTCGCGGGTCGGCGAAGCTTGAGAGGCAGACCACCTTCTTCTCTCTGTCGGAAGAAGGTGGCGCCGATTGCGAACAATCAGTTCCAGGAAGCACCAGCCTGCTGGCGGACCGTTGAGTTCAAGCGATTCCAGACGTTGTCGATCGCAATCGCGACGATGAGGGCAGAGAGCGCCTTTTCGTCGTAGTGTCTTGCGGCCTCGTTCCAGATTTCATCGGTGACGGCATCCGGCCGGTCGGCAAGCCGGGTGACCGCTTCTCCGAGCGCCAGAGCCGCGCGTTCGGCATCGGAAAAATAAGGCATTTCGCGCCACGCGGAGACACCGACGATGCGCTCCATGGTCTCGCCATCTTTCTGCAGCTTGCGAAAGCCCATGTCGGTGCAGACGCTGCAGCCATTGATCTGGCTGACCCGCAGATGCACGAGATCCATGATGTTTTCCGACAAGCCGCGATCTTTAATCGAATTGCTGACGGCCAAGAGCGCCTGCAAGGTTTCGGGCAGAACGAGGACTGGGTTCTTCATACGAGCTTGCATAATTCTTTCCTCTGATTGTGAGAGCCCTGTTGCGGCTCATCTTCCGACGATGCATTTTCCCGCCGATACGATGTCACACCGGCGGGATTTCGTTCGTCATGGGTTTGACGGAGCAGAATGAGGAGATGTGACCGATGGACGAAAAAAAGTGGCAGGCCGAAAAATTCGAAGCGAACCGGCCGCATCTGCGCGCCGTCGCTTACCGCATGCTCGGCTCGCGCACGGAGGCCGAAGATGCAGTGCAGGAAGCATGGCTGCGCCTGATGAGGAGCGATAGGTCTGACGTCGAAAATCTGAGCGGCTGGCTGACAACAGTCACGGCGCGTATCTGCCTCGATCTGCTGCGAGCTCGCAAATCCCGCCGCGAGGAGCAGCTGACGATCCATGCTCCCGAGCCGATGGTGGCGCCTGAGGCAGGAAACGGCATCGACCCGGAACAGGATGCCTTGCTGGCAGACTCCGTCGGCCTCGCTCTTCTGGTCGTCTTGGAAAAACTGAACCCGGCCGAGCGGCTCGCCTTCGTCCTGCACGATATGTTCGACGTCCCTTTCGATGACATTGCCCCGATTCTGGGGCGCACGACGGTCGCGACACGCCAGCTTGCGAGCCGCGCCCGCCGCCGTGTGCAGAATACGCCATCAACAACGGAGGCTGACCTTACCCGCCAGCGCCACGTCGTCGATGCCTTCTTCACAGCCTCGCGTGACGGCGACCTGCAGGCGCTGCTCGCCGTCCTCGATCACCAAGCCATCTTCAGGCCGGATGTGGTTGCCGCCCGCATGGGGGCGGCCGGCGAAATCCGCGGGCGCGTGGATGTCGCCAAGACCTTCCAGGGCCGTGCGCGGGGAGCGCGGCTGGCGGTCATCAACGGCGCGGTGGGTGCCATCGTTGTCATCGACGGACAGCTGCGCATCGCTCTTCGTTGCACCTTCAATGCAGATGGCATGATTACCGTCATCGACGCGATGGCCGATCCGGAAGAACTGCGCAAGCTGGAGATCGTTTTGATTGAAACCTGAAATTAGCGCATCTGTGTCGGGCTTGTGCCAGTCAGTCTGCGAAACATGGCGATGAAGGCCGACGCATTGCCGTAACCCAACTGCGCTGCAATCCGATACACGGGCTCACCGGCCTCGATCATCGACAGCGCGGCAACGAGCTTCAATCGCTGCCGCCACTCGTTGAAGGAAAGGCCTAGATCCACCTGGCACCGGCGCGACAGCGTACGCTCGGTCGTCCCCATCCGGCGCGCCCATTCCGTCAGGGAATGCCGGTCGCCGGGATCGGCCTGCAATGCGCTCAGGACTGGACCGAGCAGCGGATCGTCGGAAAGCGGCAGATAGCTCTCGCAGCGCGGCGCCAGGCGAATCTGATCGACCAGAACCTGTGCAAGCCTGAGATCTTCGGCCGTTTCCGGTATGGTGACCTCGCGGGCCGCGAAATCCGCCAGAATCGCCTTCAACAGCGAGCTGATGCTGAGCGTGGAAGGTTTGTCCGGCAGGTCGGCGCAAAGGGCGCGTTCGATATAGACGGTCACATAGCGCAGATCGTGCTGGTTATAAGCACCGTGCATCGTATCCGGCGGCAGCCAGATGGCATAATGTGGCGGCGACAAATAGCGTCTGCCTTGAATATCGAAGTCGCAGACGCCGATAAGCGCATAATTGAGCTCGCCCCAGGGCTGGCTCTTTTTTGGAAAGACCGTACCCGCCCGATAGTTCTCGGTTCGGAAGGAAACCGGGTTCGGCGGATCGCCCTCGATGCGTGGAGGCCTGCTGGACATGTCCTCATTTCACTACCACTTGTCTTAATCTCGTTATATACCGGAATTCGGACAAGCGGTACAAGACCTTCGGGACGGCGAGCCCTATCCGCCTTCCTTTGTTTCGCCAGAAGCCAGAAGACGCAGAGACTATTCATATGAGCACCGAGCAGAATGCTTCCGCATCCATAATAAGCACCGCCGGGCTCGCGCCCCTGCTGACGGTGCTCATCTGGTCCGGCAATACCGTTGTCACCAAGGCATCCGCCGGCGTGATATCTCCAGGTTCCATCTCTTTCTACCGCTGGCTGCTCGCATTCATCGTCCTCCTGCCCTTCGTCGGCCGGGCGGCATGGCGCAACCGCGCGCTGATACGCGAGTACTGGCTAAAGCTTGCCGTTCTCGGCGCACTCGGCATGGTGATCTACCAGAGCCTTGCCTATGAGGCAGCTAAGACGACTTCCGCCGTCAACATGGGCGTCATTGTTGCTCTGATGCCGTTGCTGTCGACGTTTTTCGCAAGCCTGCTGGCCGCTGAAAAACTGACTGCGACAAGCCTTATGGGCGGCAGCATTTCATTGATCGGACTCGTCTATTTGACATCGCAGGGCGATCCGATGCGTCTTGCGAATGGCGGATTCCATATCGGCGATGGCCTGATGATCGTTGCCGTCCTTTCGAATGCGCTTTATGGCGTGATGCTGAGACGGTGGGCGATGCCGTTTCCGATGTGGCAGCAGCTTTTCTGGCAGATCGGCTTTTCAACCCTGTTGCTGATCCCGATCTTCCTGATGGGCGATATCTCGCCGATCACCACGGCCAACCTGCCGCTGATCCTCTATGCCGCGATCCCGACCTCTCTCCTCGCGCCCCTTTGCTGGATGATCGGCATTCAGAGGCTCGGAGCAGGCCGGACGTCGCTGCTGATCAATCTCCTGCCAATCGTCGTTGCAGTGCTGGCCTGGGCGCTGCTTGGAGAACAACTGTATTCCTATCACGCTATCGGCGGGGCACTCGCCCTCATCGGCGTTGGGCTCGGCTTACACAAGCCTCGGACGAAGAATGGCCCGGCCGATGACGAAGGCTGGGAGACCGAGGAAGCCTGACCGCCGCTCAGAGAACCCTTTCCTTCCGCCCACCCTTCGTTCTACCATGAACGAGTCCCGAAAGACGGAGAGGAAACAAGCGTGCGCATAGCCCTGGAACCGGTGTCCTCCAGAACGACGATCCAGGAGAGCGTCTATCAGCAGCTGCGAAACGCGCTGATGGCAGGCAATTTCGATCCCGGCCAGACGCTGACCATCGCCTCGCTCGCCGAAACCTTCGGCACCAGCAATATGCCGGTGCGCGAAGCCCTGCGCCGGCTGGCGGCCGAAAATGCGCTTGAGATTGCCGCCAATGGCTCGGCCCGCATCCCTATCGTCACGCTTGCCCGCCTGGACGATCTCTGCCGCGCCCGCATCGCCGTGGAAGGGCTCGCCGCCGAGCTCGGCATCCCGAACCTGACCCCTACAGATATCGCCGCACTGGAACGCATCGCCGGCGAGCAGCATGTGATCGGCCTCGGCGCCAACATCTACGACCTGATGGCCAAGAACCAGCAGTTCCACTTCACCATCTACCGCGCCTCTGGCTCCGAGGTACTGCTGCAGCTGATCGAGACCTTATGGCTGCGTTTCGGCCCCTATATGCGCATGCTCTCAGCCTCCGTCGAACCTTTGATGCGCAGCGGCGAGCTTGACCCTGCCGGCGAGCATGTTGCCATCGTCAAGGCGTTGAAGGCGGGAGACTTCGCCGCAGCTCGCGACGGCGTCGTCGCCGATATTAGACGCACCCACGAAATCCTGCAGGATTATTGCCCGACCACGCAGGACGAGCCGCGCAAAGGCTCCGGCCGCCGCTAAGCTTGCTAGAAGAGAATCAGAAATTTGGTTGAACCTTAAAGTATTTTGTGATCAAATGATCAAAATTGAGGTTCCAATCCCAACATCCAGAGCGAGATCCCATGAGCTCCGCCGCTTCCGCATCGCAATTCGCCGCTCACAACAGCTTCCCGGTCGACGAGGTTCGTGCCATGTTCCCCGCCATCCGGAAGGCGGGCGATTTCGTCTTTCTCGATAATGCGGGCGGCGCGCAGGTGCCGCAGACGGTCGTCGATGCTGTTGCCAATCATCTCATCGATTTCAACGTGCAGCGCATGGCGAAATACCAGCACAGCCAGGGCGTCGACCGCAATCTGGAAGAAGCCCGCGAAAGCGTCGCCATGCTGGTCAACGCCTATCGCCCGGAAGAAATCTCCTTCGGCCAGAACGCCACCTCCTTCATCCGGCTTGTCAGCCTCGGCATTGCCAAGCTGCTCGGCGAACGCAACGAGATCGTCGTCACCGACATGGATCACGATGCCAACATCGCCACTTGGATGGCCCTGGAAGCCGATGGCGCCAAGATCGTCTGGTGGCGCATGCGCGAGGACGGCACGCTGCATGTGGAAGATCTGAAGCCGCTGCTGAACGACAAGACCCGCCTCGTTGCCTGCACCGTCACCGCGCATTCCATCGGCACGATCGTCGATGTCGCAGCCGTCTGCAAACTGACACAAGCTGCCGGCGCCGAAACCTTTCTCGATTGCGTCCATTACGGCCCGCATGGCCTGATCGACGTGCAGGCTTGGGGTTGCGACTATCTCGTCTGCTCCGGCTACAAGAATTTCTCGCCGCATATGGGCTTCCTCTGGGGCCGCTACGACGCGCTGGTCAAGCTTCCCACATTCAAGGAAGACTTCATTCCAGACGTCCCGCCCTACAAGATCGAAGTCGGCACCTTTACCTATGAGAACGTCGCCGGCATGAATGCCGCGGTTAAATATCTGGAAGGCCTTGGCCGCCGCTTCCTGCTGACCGGTGACCATAGCCGCCGCGAGGCGCTCGCCGCCGCCATGGGCGCAATCCGCCAATACGAACAGATGCTGTCGCGCGAGATGATTACCGTGTTGAAGCGCCACGGTGCCACCATCTACGGCATCTCCGACGAGAACCGCCTGGAGCAACGCGTTCCCACGATCTGCTTCAACATGCCAGGCATCACGCCACAAGAATTCGCAGACGAGATGGGCAAGCAGCGCATCGGCCTGCGTGACGGCCACATGTTCGCACCACGCCTGATGAAGCGCCTTGGCTTGTCCATGGAAACGGGTGCCATCCGCGTGTCGCTGGTGCATTATAACAAAGTCGAGGAGATCGCGCGGTTCGACGCTGTGCTGACCGAGATCATGGCGCGGCGCAAGTAAGCCGTGCCTCAGAGCGGTGGCGGCGCCCGAACAACTCCGCCACCGCAATGCTTCCGTGCCGCTGCTTGATGGCACGAAAAGCTGTTCTGAACGTAGAACAGATTGCCGTTTCGCAGTTGTATCTTTCGGTCTATCCCTCGTCGGGAGACCGCTAAAATGAGGATGATGATGAGCGATTTCCGCCAAAACTGTATCGAGCAGAAGCTGCTTATCGGTACATTCGCGGCGATTCCACACCCCGTCGCCATCGAAGTCACGGCAGCCTCCGGCGTCGATTTCCTCTGCATCGACTGGGAGCATTCGCAGATCAGCCGCGAACGCATCGAGGATCTGATCCGCGCCGCCGATGTCCATCACGTTCCCGCCATGGTGCGCGTGCCCGGCCATGCGGCGGAGGATATCGCGGCTGTGCTGGATGCCGGTGCCGCAGGCGTTCTCGTGCCGCGCGTTTCGACGGCGGAACAGGCGCGCGCCGCCGTCAAGGCCACCCGCTATCCCCCGCTCGGTGCCCGTGGCGTCGGCCCCGGCCGCGCCGCAGCCTATGGCTACCGTATCCCGGATTACCTCGCCAAGGCGAATGATGAATTGCTGCTCGCCATCCAAGTCGAGACGGCCGAGGGGCTTACCAACATCGCCGAGATCGCCGCCGTCGATGGCGTCGATCTCCTCTTCATCGGCCCTGGCGATCTCTCCGTTTCGATCGATGCCATGGGACCAACCGGCAAGGACAGGCTCGATGCGGCAATCAGAACCATCACCGAAACCGCTTTGGCCGCCGGCCGCTCAGTCGGCATCTTCCGCCCCTCGCCCGATGATATCGGCGCATGGTCCGAGGCCGGTATCAGCTTCTTCATTCTCGCGAGCGACGCGATGTTTCTCGGCGCCAGTCTGGCCGCCGGTGTCGATGCCGCGAAGCAAGTCAAGCATGTGAAGGAGACGAAAGAAAGATGATCTCTTTCAGAGTGTTACCACTTCGAGGGGCAATAGAAAATCGAGCAAGAGGCCAGACTTTTTAAGCTTAAAATTTGTCCTTGAAATACGACGGCTTTTGGATAACCATTCGAAATTGAGGGGTTGCTCAAGTGAAAGCTGCCGCAGCCGTTTGAACCCTCCAATACAGAATTCCCAGGGGAAATTTCTTGTCTCTACCGCAGCATAACCTGCCGAACGCGATGACGGGCCGCGATGCTCTTGAAGGCATTCGCGCCCAGATCCGCGACATGCGCACCGACAATATCGCCGTGCTCGCCAAGCGCGCCCGCGAACTCGGTGGCGTCATTCCGCTCTGGTTCGGCGAAGGCGATATCGTGACGCCGGAGTTCATCCGCGATGCTGCGAAGAAAGCGCTCGACGACGGCGCAACTTTCTACGTTCCGAATATGCGCGGGTTGGCGACGCTGAACGAAGCCTTATCCGACTATCAGACGCATTGGCACGGCCGCCCCATCCCGATCGAACGCACGACGGTCGCCCCCGGCGGCATGCAGGCGCTCTACATGGCGCTTGAACTGCTCGTCGATGTCGGCACCAATGTCGTCTATGTCGCGCCGCAATGGCCGAACATCCACAACGCCATCCATCTGATCGGCGGCGAGCCCCGCGCTGTGTCACTCGATTTCGATACCGATTGGCGCCTCGATCTCGACAAGCTTTTTGCCCGCTGCGATGCCCGCACCCGCGCCATCTTCCTGTCGACGCCCTCCAACCCCACGGGCTGGACAGCGTCGCGCGAGGAAATGCAGGCACTGCTGGATTTCAGCCGCCGCACCGGCATCTGGATCATTTCCGATGAGGTCTATGCCCGCCTCTATTTCGATGGCGACATTGCCCCTTCGATCCTGCAAGTGGCCGAGGATGGCGATCGCGTCATCGCGATCAACAGCTTCTCGAAAGCCTGGGCGATGACCGGCTGGCGCGTCGGCTGGCTGACACACCCATCTGCCGTTGCCGACCAGCTTGGCGCCATGACGCAGTATATCAACAGCGGCACCTCGGCCATGGTTCAGGCCGGTGCCGCCGCCGCCCTTCGTGAAGGCGAGCCGCTGGTTTCAGAAATCCGGGGCCGGATCAAGGCAGGGCTCGACCTCGCCTATGAGAAGCTGCCGAAAATACCCGGCATCATCCTGCCGGAAAAGCCGCGCGGCGGCATGTATGCCTTCTTCGCGCTGCAGGGCGAGCCCGACGCAACGGCACTTTGCGAGCGCATTCTTGAAACCGCCCGCGTCGGCCTGGCGCCTGGATATCACTTCGGCGAGGCATCACGCGCATTCCTGCGCATGTGCACATTCCGCGAAACCGAACAGATGCGTATCGCGCTCGACCGCATGGTCAACGCGATGACATAAGACGGCCGCCAATCGGGCGGACGGGGAATACCGCGGGTGAGAGGAAAAGCCGGCGGCCATAACCAGAGGGAGACTAAAGAATGTCCATGACTCGTCGCAGTCTGCTGGTCCTTGCGACCGCCGTCGGCCTGGCCGGCGGAAGCCACTTCGCCTATGCCGCCGATGTGCTGAACGTCGGCTCCTATCCCAACAACCCGCCCTTCGAATACAAGACCGCGAATGGCGGCTTCGAAGGCTTCGAGGTCGACATCGTCAACGAAGCGGCCAAGCGCGCCGGCATGACCACTAATATCGCCGACTACGGCTTTCAGGCCCTGTTTGCGGCAACCAGTTCCAAGCGCATCGACGTGGCGATCTCGTCCATCACGATTACGCCGGAACGCCTGAAGTCGCAGTCCTTCACCCAGCCCTATTACGACTCCGATATGGGCGTCGCCGCCAAGGATGGCAGCGCGATCAAGGCGCTTGCCGATCTCAAGGGCAAAACTATCGGCGTACTTTCGGATTCCACGGGTGAAAAATGGGCCAACGACAACAAGGCCGCGCAGGGTTTTGCCGACGTCAAGGGCTACAACTCGCAGCAGGACATGTTCCTTGATCTCGGCGCAGGCCGCATCGACGCCGTCGTCAGCGACATCCCGGGCATGCAGTATCTCTTCGTCAAGACCAAGGGCTTCGCCATCAAGGATCGCATCAAGACCGGCGAACAATACGGCCTGATGATGACCAAGGATTCGCCACTCGTCGCCAAGATCAACGATGCGATCACCGCGATGAAGAAGGACGGCACGCTGGATAAGATCCACGAGAAGTGGTTCGGCAGCAAAGCGCCTGCGGGCTCCTCCACCGTAACCGAACTGCCGATCCCCAAAGCGTGATCAAAAAATCATTATTGAAATGAGACTGCGCCGGTCGCGACGACCGGCGTGGATACAGGAAACCTCGTCTTCGTTTCGCACGCGGGAGTGCCAATGTCTTTCGTCGATACCTTCTTCAATTCCGACGTCATGATCTCGGCCTTCCCGCAGCTGCTACGCGGGCTTTGGATGACCATCGCCCTCGGCGTGGTCAGCATCCTGATCGGCGTCAGCGGCGGCCTCGTCGTCAGCCTGGTGCGCCTCTATGCCCCCAAGCCGCTGCAGCTCCTGATGATCGCCTATATCGACATCATGCGCGCCATGCCGATGCTGGTCGTGCTGATCCTGATCTATTACGCGCTACCCTTCGTCGGCATCAGCTTTTCCGCATGGTGGTCGGCGATCCTCGGCTTCTCGATCGTGCTGGCCGCCTACTCGGCCGAAGTCTTCCGCTCAGGAATCGAAAGCGTGCCGCGCGGCCAGTTCGAGGCGGCCGCCGCTCTCGGCATTCCCTTCCTGATCACGCTCTACAAGGTCGTGCTGCCGCAAGCGGTCCGCATCGTCATCCCACCGACGACGAGCAATTGCGTGTCGATGTTCAAGGATACGTCGCTTGCTTCGACCGTGGCTTTGCCGGAACTGCTGAAAGAAGGGCAGAACGCCCAAGGCTTCTACGCCAACCCATCGCCGCTGATCATGGCCGCGCTGATCTACATCATCCTGCTCTGGCCGATGGTCCGCCTCGTCAGCGTGCTTGAAAAGAAGTTCAAGAGCGAACGTGCCAGATAAGGGCCAGCATCAATCGAAATCGACACCTGAAAGATGATTGCTGACGGATGATTTCACCGCACCGATATCCCGCCACAGCTCGCTAACGATTGCGGGCTCCACATCTGCCATCATGTCGCGCAGCCAGCCTTCATGAGCGGCGGCCATGGCGCTGAATTGGGTCTCGCCCTTCGCCGTGAGCTTGGCGACCGTCACGCGCCGGTCGCCATCGGGCGTCACGCGCTGCACGAGGCCATCCGCTTCCAGCCGTTCGACCAGTCCGGTGACATTGCCGTTGGTGACCATGGTGCGCTTCGAAAGCTCCCCGAGCCGCAGACCCTCCCGCTCGCGATAAAGCTGCGCCATCAGGTCGAATTGCGGCAAGGTCGCGCCGAACTCGTTGCGCAGCCGGCGACGAATTTCCTGCGAGATCAGCTTCGTCGTCGAAAGCATGCGCAGCCAGAGCCGCAGCTCCAGTTTTTTGCCTTCCTGCGCTCCCTGAACAATGATCTCCAGGTCAACGGTTGCACTCTCGGACTCTGTCATGACGTCGCCTCGGCCTATCATTCCGCATCATCGATCTAAGCGATCTAGGGGACGATATTTGAAATGTCAAAGGTTTGGCCGTCAAGTCGCATAACTGTCACTTTGCCAGCATTTTCCCCAGCATGAAGCCGGAGCCGGCACCCGTTCCGGCGCCCGGCCATGTCGAAGCCCCGCACATGTAAAGCGATGCCACCGGCGTCCTGTATCGCGAATAGCCGGCAACGGGGCGGAACAGGAAATTCTGGTCGAGATGATGGCTGCCCGAGAGATTGTCGCCGCCGACGAGGTTCGGGTTCTCGCGTTCGAGATCGACGGGCGAAAAGACCGAACGGCCCAGTATCTTGCCACGCAAGCCTGGGGCATAGCGCTCGATGATATCGAGGACACGCTCGGCATAGGCATCCTTGATCTCGTCCCAGCTTGTGCCGGTGATCTCGCCGGCGGCATCACCGCGGAATTCCGCCGGCAGGACACGCACCTGTATCCAGAGCACATGCTGTCCGGCCGGCGCGCGCGACGGGTCGATGGCCGTCGGCTGGCCGACCACGAGCGCAGGCTCCGCCGGCAGAAGCCCGCCCATTGCCTCGGCATAGACGCGCGACATCATTTCGAGATCCGGCGCGATATGCACATAGGCGAAATTCTGCAGCGCCTGGCCTGCCGTCCAATCCGGAAGGCCAGACAGCGCCAGATGGATCATCATCGTGCCGGGTCCGGCCCGGAAGCGGGACACCTTGCCGTCGAACTCCCGGCGTGACGGGTCCTGGTCCAGAAGCTTACCGAACAAGATCTGCGGATGGACATTGGCGATAACGGCCCGCTTCGCCTCGTAGCGGCGCCCATCGGCTAGCACGACACCCGTCGCCTTTCCACCTGACGTGACGATCTTGTCGACGCGCGTACCCAGCATCAACTCGCCGCCCTTGCTCGTCAGCACGGCCGCCATCGCCTTGATGATCGTATCGGCTCCGCCCTTGCCGATCACCATGCCGAAGGCCTGATTGGCCATGGATTCGAGATAGGGAAACAGCGCACCGCCGGCGACATCGGGCGCAAAGTCGAGATGCAGACCCCAGGCGGCCATCATCGTCTTGAGCTTGGTATTCTGGAAACGGGCATCGAGAAAATCGCGCGGCGAGGCAAAGAGCATACGCGCGGTGTCATAAATCCAGCCCATTCCCTTTTCGCGCCAAGCCTTCCAGACAACCCTGGCGGCGGCCAGGGATGGCATGGGCGAGCCGAGCAGGCCGAAAATATGCGGGGCATCCGCACCGAACGTAGAGAGCATATTGCGCCAGGCTGCAGCATCCTGCGGTGAGATATCGGCGATGGCTCCCGCGGTCTTTTCCAGATCGGTGCTGACGCCGAGATAGGTGTTGTCGCGAAACACGCTAGCGAAACAATCCGCTGCAGGTATGAAGTCCAGCCCTTCGGCCGAAAGCTCGTTCTTATATTGCGCAAAGAAGGCCGAGCCGGCGAACATGGAGAGATTCATGGCACAAAGATCATGCCGGAAGCCGGGCAGCGTCACCTCACGAGTCTTGACCGCCCCGCCGGGCTCTGCATTTCCCTCGATGACGGCAACCTTCCAGCCCTTGGCGGCCAAATGCACCGCCGCCGCCAGGCCATTGTGGCCGGCCCCGACTATGATCGCATCGTAGCTCATCATCTGCCCCTTTTTGGTTTGTGATTATTATTATCACATGCATACATTTTGAGTTTTAAGCTTCAAGTATCTGTTGGCGCGAGTCACAAGAGGCAAAAGCAACCAATGATGGTGTTTTGCCGAATTACCTAGAAGAATTCCGTTTTACTTCAGCAGTTTACAAACTCATGACGGCCGCTGATCTCAGGCCAAAATTGGCTCCGCGAACCCCAGCGGAATGCTTGCAATATCATATATTGTGACATAGGCTCCCCTTATTCCGCCGCCGCGCGGAGCCGGTGCCAGGAGGAAAGGCACCCCACGCCTGGCGATACCAACTTCATGCCTGATCCTGAACAAAAGACCCACAAAAAGGCTCTTTGCATGGATCATGCAACAACAAGGGGAACGCAAAATATGACAGCCACCACACTCGCCAGCCTCGCCTCGGCCCTTCTTTCGGGCTCCGTCAAGGTCGTCGATCTCACCGCGCCGCTCGGTCCGGATACTCCGGTGCTCTACCTGCCGCCACAGTTCGGCAAGAACACGCCGAACGTCAAGGTCCATACGATCTCGGAATACAATCAGGACGGCCCCTTCTGGGCCTGGAACTGGCTGGAGCTCGGCGAGCATACCGGCACGCATTTCGACGCGCCCTGTCACTGGATCACCGGCAAGGACCATCCGAACAACACGACGGACACCATTCCGCCGCAGAATTTTGTGGCGCCGGTCAACGTCATCGACCGCTCCAAGGAAGCCGCCGCCAACCCCGATTATTTGCTGACGGTCGACAGCATCAAGGAATGGGAAGCCCAGAACGGCGCGATCGAAGCCGGCAGCTGGGTACTGCTGCGTACCGACTGGTACAAGCGTAACGGCTCGACCGAGACCTTCCTGAATGCCGATGAAAACGGCCCGCATTCCCCCGGCCCGACGGCCGAAGCGATCGAATATCTGCTCACCAAGGGCATTATCGGTTGGGGCCAGGAGACCATCGGCACCGATGCCGGTTCCGCCGGCGGCATGAACCCGCCTTTCCCGGCGCACAACCTCATGCACAAGGCCAATCGCTATGGCCTCGCCAGCCTCTCGAACCTCGACCAGCTTCCGGCCAAGGGCGCTGTTCTCATCGCTGCGCCGTTGAAGTTCGTCAAGGGCACCGGCTCGCCGGTTCGCGCACTGGCATTGATTGCATGATAGGCTGGAGAGGCAGGAGCCTGGGGCAGGCTCCTCCTTTCTGTTCATCTTGCCAGTGAGGGGCGGCAGCAATGGGCGATCATGACTACATCATCGTCGGCAGCGGCATAAATGCGCTCGTCGCAGCCGCCATGCTCGGCAAAAAGGGGCACAAGGTTCTTGTCCTTGAGCGCAACGACCGCATCGGCGGCTGCCTGCGCACCGAGGAGATCACCGAGCCCGGCTTCATCCACGACGTCATGGCAACGACCATGGTGCTTTTCCTCACTTCGCCGGCCTATGGCGCCATCGGCAAGGATCTCGAGGCACGAGGCCTGGAATTCGTCCATGCCGACCTCCCCACGGGCGTGCTGAGACCTGGCGGTTCGCATGTGATCTTTTCCAAGGACCGGCGGCGCAATATCGCCACCTTCGATGAACTGTCGCTCGGCGATGGGCAAACCTTCGCGCGCGAAATGGATGCGCTGGCCGCAGATGCGCCATTCCTGTTTTCGCTGCTGGGCGGTGCATTGTGGTCGGGATCGATGCTCAAGACCATCGGCAAGCAGGGCTGGAACCGTGGCCTGCGCAAGCTCGCTGCCTGGTTTGGCGATGCTTTGACGCCGGCACGCGGCTATCTCGAAACCAGCTACAGGTCCGAGGATATCCATGCGCTCTGGGCGCCGTGGGTGCTTCATTGCGGCCTTGGGCCCGAAAGCTCCTATTCCGCCGAAATGCTGAAGGTGATCGGCTTCGCATTGGAATTGGGCGGCGCGCCGATCGTCAAGGGTGGCGCCGAAAAACTGCTGACGGCCTTCGAACGGTTGATCACCGACAATGGCGGCGAGATTCGCGTGAGTGCCGATGTCGAGGCCATCATTCCGGACGCCAATCGCAGTGCCGATGGCATACGTCTTGCGAACGGCGAAACCTTGAGAGCAAAGGCCGGCGTAATCTGCTCGGTCACACCCAATCAGCTTTATGAGCGGCTGATGAAGGATTGGCCGGATCCGCTGCCGCCGGAGATCAAATCAGGCGTTGCCAGCTACCGCTACGGCAAGGGCGATATGCAGATCCACTATGCGCTTTCCGAGCCGCCGCGCTGGAAGGCCAATGCCGAACTCGGCAAGGTGGCACTGCTGCACCTCACCCCCGGCCTCGACGGCGTCTCGCGCGCCGCCAACGAATGTGAGCGCGGGCTTCTGCCGGCCGAACCTACGGTCTGCGTCGGGCAGCCTGTCGCGCTCGATCCCAGCCGCGCACCGGAAGGAAAGTCGATCCTCTGGCTGCAGCTTCCCGAAGCGCCGCGCCACATCAAGGGAGATGCCGCCGGCGAGATCGAAACACCAGGGGACGGCCGCTGGACGGAAGAGGTGCGCGAGCGCTATGCCGACCGTATTGAGGCGCTTCTATCCAGCCATATCGAGAACTTCTCCGGCATAAAACTCGCGCGCCGCGCCTATTCTCCTGGCGATCTGGAGGCGATGAACATGAACCTTGTCGGCGGCGATCCCTACGGCGGCTATTGCGGCATCGACCAGCTTTTCATCTGGCGTCCTTTCAAGTCATCTGTTAACCACCGCACCCACATATCGGGCCTCTACCACATCGGCGCTTCGGCGCATCCCGGTGCGGGCCTTGGTGGGGGCTCCGGCTTCCTGCTTGCATCATCGCTGAAGTAACACGTTTCCGGAGGAGGAGTTTCGTCGATGGAGGAACGGTTTTCAGGCACCATTTTGAGGCGCAAGCGGGATGAGAACGCGAAGCGCCCGACCATGGGCGAAATCGGCCTCAATCACTTCGCGCCTTATCTCATGAACCGGCTGATGGCGCGCTGGAACGCCAATCTTTCGGAAGAGCTGCGTGAATACGATATGACGACCGCCAAGATGCGCGCGCTTGCCGTTCTCAGCGTCTCGTCCAGCGTCACCATCAACGAGCTCTCCGTCTTTGCGGTGACCGAACAATCGACGATGAGCCGCACTTTGGATTCCCTCGAGCAGCAGGGCTACATCCGCCGCCAGCCGCGCGCCGAAGACATGCGCATCCGCGATGTCTCCATCACCGAGGAGGGCCGCGCCGCCTTCGAGAAGGTGTGGCCGACCATGTACGACCTCTTCCTGCAGATGTTCGACGGCGTCGATGAAGCAGAATACCGCACCTTCATCTCGACCCTGCATAAGGTGCTGCACAATATCAGGAAGCACGAGATCTGAGCGGCCTGATAGATTCCGCTCCGGTTCGGATCACCGCCTGTTCGGTATCAGCGCCGTTGCCAATGCCGCGATGGCCGCAACAATGGCGAAAATATAGAAATTCCATTCCGGGCCGACATTCAGGCTGGCGATGTATCCACCCATCAAGGGGCCGGAAAGCGCGCCGATGCGCGAAAAGCTCAGCGCCCAGCCGGTGCCGGCTGCCCGCACGAAAGGCTGCAGATAAGCGGCAAGATAGCCGGTGAGGATCAGCGATGCCGAAACCGTGCCGAAACCGGCAATGGCGACGACCGTGTAGTTCAGCCAGATGGATCCCTTGAAAGCGAGAAGCGCTATACCGACGGCACCAAGCAGATAGGATAGCGTCACGGTCAACCGCACGCCAAAACGATCCGCCCATTGGCCAAGCACGATGCCGCCGATCGCGGAGGTGAAGCTGAAGACGGCGAGGAAGAGCAGGCTGTCGCCGAGATCATAACCACTCTTGCGCATGATCTGCGGCAGCCACTGGGCCAGCCCGTAGACGAGGAGCAACCCCATGAACAGTGCGATCCAGAAGCAGGCGGTGGCGAAGGCGTTTCTCGGCGAAAAGATCTCGCCCAACACTGCGCGCCAGCCGAGGCCGGTTTCCCTGGGCGCGCTTCCCGCAGGGACGGGAACGCCAAGCCGGGCAGCAAGCCGCCTCGCATTCTCGCCTCGCCCCTTCGCAACGAGGAAATCAAGCGACTCGGGCAGCAACCATGCCATAATAGGCACGAACAATACCGGGAGCGCGCCGATAAGAACGACCGGCCGCCATCCATAATCCGGCAATAACCATCTACCGACGAGCGCAGCGGCAAACAGGCCCAGCGAATAGCCGGAATACATGATGCCGTAATTGAGATTCTTCTTCGCGGTCGGCGAATATTCGATGGTTAGCGCCGCCGCCAACGGAATGATGCCGCCGAGGCCAAGACCGGCGGCAAAACGGCTGACACCGAACCATGTCGGCGTCGGTGACCATGCGGTGACAGCCGTGCAGACGGCGAATAGCGAAAGGCAGGCGAGAAACATCGGCTTGCGGCCGTAGAGATCGCTCAGCGTACCGACGACAATGCCACCGACAAGCATGCCGAAGACGGTGTAGCTGCCCATGGCCCCGAGCTGGAGCGGCGTGAGGTGCCAAACATTGTCGGTGGACAGCGCCGGCAGAATGGCGCCGAGAACGCCGACATCGTAGCCCTCCGCAAAGATCGCCAGCCAGCAGATGAGCACGACGACGAGGCTTCTGGCATGCGAGATCTCACCGCCGCGAGGACTTGAAAGGTCCTTCGCAGCGCCATTTCGAAGAGTGTCCATGCGACTGTTCCCTTTTGGAATTGTCGGTCTTGGCCGATATTATTTGCGTCCGGCGTGGTCGTGTCAGAGCGTCCCGACCGTTTTGAGCGCTCCGTCGAGCGCCGTACCCTTTTCGTCCAGAAGTGCAGCCTGCCGCAGCCGTCGCATCCACGCGGCTCCATCCTCGCGCTCGCGCAGGAGCGGCAGCGCCGACATGACGCGATCGAACTTGGAAAGACCGCGTGCATGCGTATCGGAATAGCCTTTGACGAGGCGGCGATTGCCGAGCACCTCGACGGCAAGATCGTAATTCGCAGCCAGCAGATTGGATGCGGCTGCCAGCCAGGCCTCGCGATGCTCCACCTCGCGCGCATGCCGCAGCGTGCTGCGACGGAAGCGCCGCAGCGCCGAGACCAAGTAGAGGCCGAGGAACCAAAACAGCGTAGCGGTCTGAACCCGGCGTCCCTTGTTGATGAAGCGGTCGAACCGGGCAAACAGGCGCGGACGGCTTTCAATCCAGAGTCCCATACCCTTCGGCATCGTGCCGCAGACCTCATCCATGCGCGGATGCATGTATTCGGTCATGTAGACGATCTGGTCGTCCTTGGCGCCGACTTCCTTGCGCACGCGCTCGAAGCGCGAGCCACGCACCTTCAGATCGGCAACGCGTATGACGTCGTCATAAGCCATGGCAACGGCCACATATTTCGCCGCCTGTACGGTGAAGGCGAAGTCCTTGGTCGCGCCGCCGGCCTTGCGATCCAGCGCTTGGAGTGCCGCGACGCGGCTCAGATACTCATCGGCATAGGCCGGATCCTGATAATCGGTCAGCTTCTTGACCCCGGCAAAGAGCAGCGGCCAGGCAACTTCGGGAAATTCGGCGCGGATGCGATTGACGAGGCGATCTAGGGCCGGATGACCGGCGGTTTCAGGCAGCGCACCGAAATGCTTCTGCGGCGTTGCGGAAACCGCATCGCGCGGCTTCTCCTTGACCCGGTCGAAGGCGGCATTGAACGCCTTGAGGCTGGGCTCGATGCCCTTGCCGCCGGCGCGGATCATCGCCTCGAAAGCCTGCTTGCCGAACGGCAATGCACCGGAGCCGGCCAATGCGCCGAACATGGAAGCGGAAATCACGCTGCCGTTCCTGACAGCCATCGTTTCCATATCGAAGGCGATGGTGCGCTTGGCGGCGAAATCCGTGGCATCGACCACCACCTCGGCATTGCCGATGCCATCGCCCGGCTTTTCCTTTTCGGCAACCGCAAAGGAGCGATGCGTCGAGGCGATCAGTAGCGTCTTTTCCGGCGTGACTAAGCCGCGCAGCACGGAGCGGCCGGCTTCCATCAACTCGGCCGCCATGACGACATCGACATCGCCCGGCGTCGGCATCAGAGAGAAGATCGGCGCGTGGCCATCCTTCGCCGGCAGCATTTCAATATAATAGATCGTCGCGCCCGTCCGCTGGGCAACGCCGGGCACAGAGGTCGTCTGCGCCATCCAGCCTTCGGCTTCGGCAAGGCCGACGATCCAGTCGGCCAGGACACCGCCACCCTGCCCGCCCATGGCGAGAATGGCGAGCGACAGCGGCTTATCCGTAGAAAGTCTGGCGGCGCCGAGATCACTCATGCCCACATGTTCGTTCATCTCGCCCTCTCAATCTGAAAAGACGATGCGGCCGGCGCGGCGACGCGCCTGCAGCCAGCCGATGATGCCGGAACGCATGCGGGCGACGAAGCGATCCCAACCCGTCGGATTATGGATGATGTCGGCCCGATAGAAGGAGGGACAGAGCACCGCCGCCTCCGAGACCTCGCCGCAATTGCCGCATCCCACGCAATTATTGTCGATCGCCGCCACCGGATCGTCCTTCAGCGGATCGTCGGTATGCTTGACCGACAGCGATGGACAGCCGGAAAGGCGGATGCAGGCGTGATCGCCGGTGCAGACATCCTCGTCCACACCGAAGCGCTCCTTGACCATGCGCCTGCCGTCCTTGACAGCCTTTGCGAATTGCGGCTTCACGCGACGCTGCTTGTTGAGCATGCATTCCGAGGAGGCAACGATGATCTTCGGCCCCGGCTCCTTCGAGGTCAGAGCCTCGCGCAGCGTATCGCGCATCTTGGCGACATCATAGGTCCGATCGATCTGACGCACCCAGGTCGCGCCGATGCCCTTGACGGCATTGACGATGGAATTATTGGTCTTGCGGCGCGGATTGAGAGCGCGCGAAGAGGGTATGTCCTGCCCGCCGGTCGCCGCCGAGTAATAGTTGTCGACGACGAGGATGACGCCATCCTGCTTGTTGAAGACGGCATTGCCGACCGAGGTCGCAAGCCCGTTGTGCCAGAAGCCTCCGTCGCCCATGACGGAGATCACGCGCTTGTCGGCTTCGACATTGAAGGCTGAGGCCGCGGCCGGTCCCAGCCCGTAACCCATGGTCGTGCTGCCGATATTGAAGGGCGGCAGGATCGAGAAGAGGTGGCAGCCGATGTCGCCGGAGATATGATGCTGGCCGAGTTCGCCCTCGACCATCTTCATGGCAGCGAAGATCGGCCGCTCCGGACAGCCGATGCAGAAACCGGGCGGCCGCGGCGGCACGACTTCGGCTAGCGCCTTGATCTTCGGGTCGTTGAGAACAGGCGTCGGATCCGGCAGCGGTGGCTGGTTGCCGAGCAGCACACGCTGGTGAACTTCCAGAAAGTTCTTGATGCCCTTCATCAGCACCGGCGCGGTATATTCGCCGCCCATCGGCAGCACGTCCTTGCCAGCGACCTTGGTCTGGATATCGCGGCGGCGCAGGATGGTATTTAGGGATTGCTCGATATATTCGGGCGCCCCCTCCTCCACCATCAGCACCGCCTTCTTGCTGGCGCAGAACTCAGCGATCTGGTCATCCACAAGCGGATAGGCGACATTCAAGACATAAAGCGGCACGGCGGAGTTGCCGTAGACATCGGCAAGGCCGAGCTGCTGCAGCGCGCGCAGCACGCCATTATACATGCCGCCAAGCAGGATGATGCCGACATCGCCCTCCGAGGGGCCGAAATACTCGTTGAGCTGGCGTTTCTTGATGAAGTCAACGGCAGCCGGCCAGCGCTTCTCCAGCTTTTCCTTCTCATGCAGGAAGGAGGCCGGCGGCAGGACGATACGGTTGACGTCGCGAACCGGATTTTCCAGCGCCTGCTTCAGCGTATAGGCCGGCCGCTTGTTGTCCTTGGCGACGAACTGGCCATGGACATGACAGCTACGGATCCCGACCTGCAGCATGACGGGCGTGTTCGACACTTCCGAAAGCTCGAAGCCCTCTTCCACCGCCTGCACGATCGACGGCAGGTTCGGACGCGGATTGAGCAGCCACATCTGCGATTTCATTGCATAGGCATGGCTGCGCTCCTGCATGATCGAGGAACCCTCGCCGTAATCCTCGCCGATGATGATGAGCGCGCCGCCCGTCACCCCGCCTGAAGACAAGTTGGAAAGCGCGTCGGAGGCGACATTGGTGCCGGCCGTTGATTTCCAGGTGACGGCGCCGCGCACCGGATACATGACGGAGGCGGACAGCATGGCGGCTGCGGCCGCTTCCGAAGCCGATGTCTCGAAATGGACGCCCAGATCCTGCATCACGTCCTTGGCGTCGGCCAGCACGTCCATAAGATGGGAAATCGGCGAGCCCTGATAGCCGCCGACATAGGAGACACCGGATTGCAGAAGTGCCTTGGTGATCGCGAGAATACCCTCGCCGCGGAAGATATCGCCTTCCCCGAGCTTCAGATCCTCGACCTCGCGCGCAAACGATCGCTCGGCCATGACGTTATCCCTTTGCCCTTGCGGGCTTGTTTTAAATCATTTGCAAAATCATATTTTGAACTTCCTTGAACTGTCAACGAACAATTATGCGATATCGCCGCATCATTTTGCGACATCGGCTGGGCAGCAATATGCTGACGCCAGCCGTTATTGTTGACTCGGATATCTCCGTTGCACTCAAATGTATGCGTATGCATAAAATTTATGCGAACATGTGAAGCCGAGTAAGAATTGCGGACCGGGATTTTACGGAAGCACCAGAGAAAGCGCTTGCCGCTCCAAAATATGTATTTTAAGATTAAAACATTCCGACAATAAATCGCCAGCGGCAGTTGGGCGTCATGCTTTTCTGTCGCTTAACAGGGGAACGGAGTGACCATGACAACGCTTACTCGGCGCGAGGCCCTGAGCCTCGGCGCAGCCGCATTCATGACTGGGATTTTAGCCGGCAGAACGCCTGTGGAAGCAGCGGAAGCCGGCACACTGACCATCGCTTTCAACGTCAATTTGCCCTCTTTCGATCCGACGACAGGCCCGTCGGCCGTTAATCCGACGATCCAGGCGATCTATCGCTCGATCTTCGACCAGTATATCGGCCAGGGACCGGACCTGAAGTTCCAGCCGGGCCTTTTGACGGCCTGGGGCTGGAACGATGACAAGACAAAAGTCTGGATGGACGTTCGCGAAGGTGTGACCTGGCACGACGGCTCCAAGTTTACACCGGATGACGTCGTCTGGTCGCTGGAGCGCGCCGCCAAGCAGGACACCGGCAACCCGATCCAGTTCATCTGGTCGACCGCCAACAATTACAAGGTGGAAGGCAACCGCATCACCGGCGATGTCGTCCGTTTCGAGCCGACCTATTTCAAATGGATGGCCTTTCTCACCGGCTATGTCCTGCCCAAGGACTATTACACCAAGGCGGGCGCGCAGGGCTTCGAAAAGAAGCCGATCGGCACGGGCCCCTATATGGTCGATGCCTATGAGGGCAATTCCTATCTGCGCCTGAAGGCAAACCCGAACTATTTCGGCGGCAAGCCCGCCTTCGATACCGTCATCTTCAAGTTCGTGCCGGACACGACGAGCCGTGTCGCCGAAATCGAGTCCGGTTCGTCCGACGTGACGCTGGAAATCCCCTATGAGGATTTCGACCGGCTGAAGAAGAAATCCGGTCTTGCGGGCGTCGCCACCCCAATCTCCGATATCGGCATGATCTTCATCAGCAATGTCGATCCGATGCTCGACAAGAATGTCCGCCTCGCCGCGAATATGGCGATCGACAAGGAAGCGATCATCAAGCGGCTGCTGCGCGGCTACGGCAAGCCGCTATCGACACTGGAGGCGCCGGAGTACGAAGCCTACGACGCGTCAGTCAAAATCCCTTACGATCCGGAACAGGCCAAAAAGCTCCTGGCCGCCAGCGGCTATTCGCCGGACAAGCCGGTGAAATTCACCATCAAGACGACCCGCGGCTTCAAGCCGAAGGATTACGAGATGATCCAGGCGATCGTCGGCATGTGGCGCAAGGTCGGTATCGAGGCTGAGATCGAAGTTTACGAAATCGCCAAGCATTATGAGCTGCGCGCCGCCCATCAACTCGGCCCAGCCGCCTTCTACAACTGGGGCAACGCCATCGGCGATCCGACGACCTCGACCGGCTTCGCCATGTTCGGCCCCTCGCCGCACTCAGCCTGGAAAACCAAGGATGTCGACGACATGCTGGGGCCGCTCTGGGTGGAAAAGGACGAGTCCAAGCGCATCGCCGGCTGGAAAGCGGCGATCAAATATATCGCCGAGCAGGGCTACGTGATCCCGTTGCTGCAATATGCCCAGCCGATCGTTTATAAATCGAGCCTGAAGGTTACGCCGAACGTTTCCGGCGCCCTGCAGCCGACGCTGGTGTCGAAGGCTTGATGCGTCGAGCTTTGATCGTGCAGCCTTGCCCCACACCCTAGCCCTCTCCCCGTCCTGAGCTTGTCGAAGAGGCGGGGAGAGGGGACGACCTTTGTATCCTCGCCGGAGCACGTTGTTAGGGGTAGGCTGCAGGTGCCTCTTTCCCCTTCTCCCCGTCAAAACGGGGAGAAGGTGCCCGCCCTTCGACAGGCTCAGGAGGGCGGATGAGGGGCTTAGGACTCTTCAGCGCCACAGCCGTGCCATCGGAACTCATAACGCATGATAGCAGTCTCCATTCTCAACCGGCTGATCATGGCCGCGATCACCCTCCTCGGAGTGGCGGTGATCGTCTTCGTCCTGCTGCGCGTCGTGCCGGGCGATCCGATCGCGATGATGATCTCGCCGGGCGCAAGCCCTGCCGACATCGCCGCGCTGCGCGCCCATTACGGGCTCGATGCGAGCCTGACCACGCAATTCTGGCTTTGGCTGAAAGCGGTTCTGACGGGCGATTTCGGGACATCGATCTCCCTGAAACGCGATGTGCTCTCCCTGCTCCGCGAGCGCCTTCCCGCAACGCTGGAGCTTGCCTTTGCCGCGCTGGTCCTGGCGGTTCTTCTCGGCGGCGCGGTTGCCATTGTCGGCACGCTCGCCCGCCGCACGATTTTCGAACCCGTGATCGACAGCCTGAACGGCCTTTTGCTGGCTGTTCCGGATTTTGTCTGGGCGCTGGCGTTGGTCCTTGTCCTCGGCGTTCTTTTTCCGCTTTTCCCGCTCTCCGGACGCATCGATCCGGGCATCGACGCGCAATTCGCAACGCCCTTCTATCTCATCGAAAGCCTCGTAACGTTTCGCTTTGCGATCTTCGCCGACATCTGCGCCCATGTGGTCATGCCGGTCCTGGCGCTCGGCCTGCCGCTGGCGGCCATCATCGCCCGCGTGCTGAAGGCAGCGCTCTCCGAGGCCATGGTGCAGGACTATATTCTGCTCGCCAAGCTGAAAGGCATGTCTGAGCTGCGGCTGGTGCTGCAGGAGGCGCTGCGCAATGCCGTCGGCCCGACGATCGCGCTGACCGGCGTGCAATTCACCTTCCTGATCGGCGGCACCGTCATCGTCGAGCGCATCTTCGCCTATCCCGGCATCGGCAACATGGCGATCGATGCCGTCATCAACCGCGACCTGCCGCTGATCCAGGGGCTGGTGCTGGTCTTCGGCGCCCTCTTCATTCTCGTCAATCTGGCGGTCGATCTGCTGGTCGCGGCCTTCAATCCGAGGCTCGCTCATGGCTGACGTTACCTCGCCCGCGATGCCGCAATCACCCTCCAGAATGGCGAAACGTTTGCGCGCGCTGCTCGCCGAGCCAAAGGTGATCTTTGGTGGCGGCTTCATCCTCATCCTCCTCATCCTCGCGATTTTTGCTCCCTATATCGCACCGAAGGACCCGTTGGAGCAGGATCTGATGTCCGGCACCTTACCGCCGGCATGGATCGAGGGTTCCGATCCAGGCTTCCTATTCGGCACCGACGATCTCGGCCGCGACGTGCTGTCGCGCGCCATCTTCGGCACACGCATCGCTCTCACGGTCGCCTTCGTCGCGGCTGGGCTTGCGGCCCTGATCGGCACGCTGCTCGGCCTTCTCGCCGGCTGGTATGGCGGCTGGATCGACAAGGCGATCTCCCGCCTCGTCGATATCTGGATGGCCTTCCCGCCGGTGCTGCTGTCGATTCTGCTGGTTGCGGTCTTCGGTTCCGGCGTGCACTCGGTCATCGCGGCCATCGTCATCATCGACTGGACGCGCTTCTGCCGTGTCGTGCGCTCGGAAACGCAGGCGCAGGCGCGGATGGATTATGTGACCGCCGCCCACACGATCGGCTTTTCGCGGGCCAGAATCCTCTTCAGCGAAATCCTGCCCAATGTGACGCCGGTGCTGATCGCCCTCGTCAACCTGGAAATGGGCATTGCCGTCATCGTCGAAGCTATCCTGTCCTTCGTCGGCCTGTCGGTCGCCTCCGATACGCCGACCTGGGGCGGCATGATCGCCGAGGGGCGGCAGATGATCTATCAGGGCTGGTGGGTACTGGTCGTACCGCTGATCGCGCTCTTCGCGACGGTGCTTGCCTTCAATCAACTCGGTGACGGTCTGCGCCGCGCCCTCGATCCGGTGATGCGCCGATGACATCTCCACTTCTCTCCATGACGGGCCTCAGCGCCATATCCGACCGCGACGGCGGCGCATCGATCCTGCGCGAAGTTTCCCTGACGCTCACGCGTGGCGAAGTGCGCGGTCTTGTCGGCGAAAGCGGCGCCGGAAAATCCACTATCGCCAAGGCCTTGCTCGGCATCCTGCCGCGCAGCGTCCGCATCACAAACGGCTCGATATTGTTCGAGAACCGCGACCTGCTCACACTCTCCGCCAGGGAATTGCGAGACATCATGGGCAGCGAAATCTCGCTGATCCCTCAGGACCCGCAAACGGCCCTCAATCCCGGCCGGCGCATCGAAGCGCAACTGACCGACGGCCTGCGGTTGAAACGGCGCCTGTCATCAGGCGACGCCCGACGGCGGGCACTGAAGTTGCTGGAAGAAGTGCATATCCGCGATCCCGAGCGTGTACTGCGCGCCTATCCCCACGAATTGTCCGGAGGGATGCGGCAGCGCATCCTGATCGCCGCCGCCTTCGCGCTGGAGCCGAAACTGGTGGTCGCCGACGAGCCGACCACCGCGCTCGACGTCACCGTGCAGAAGCAGATCCTGCGGCTGATCCGCGGCCTGCAGGAAGCGCATGGCACTGCCGTCATCTTCGTCACCCACGATCTCGGCGTCGTCGCCCAGATCTGCGACAGCGTGACGCTGCTCTACGCAGGCAAGGTGATCGAAGACGGGCGCACGAGCGACGTGCTGACGCATCCCAAGCATATCTACACGAAATCATTGCTATCGGCCGGGCCGCGCTACGACCGGCCGGATGCCGGGCTGACGCCGGTGCCGCAAGCCGTTTTCGAACAATTGCGCCGCGAGATCGGCATTCCGGAGGGAAGCCGATGAGCGTTTCCGATACTCTCCTTTCGGCCAGAGGCATCGAGGTCACCTATGGCGCCAAGCGGCACCTTTTCGGGCCGCCGGGCTTGGGCATCAAGGTGCTGCACGGCGTCGACATCGATATCAACCGCGGCGAAACCGTGGGCATCGTTGGCGAAAGCGGCTCAGGCAAGACGACACTCGGCCGCGCCCTGCTGCGGCTGATCGACGTAAATGCGGGCAGCATCCATTTCGACGACCGAGACATTACCCGTCTGCCTGATGCCGATATGCGACCGCTGCGTCGTCGCATGCAGATGATCTTTCAGGACCCGATGGCCTCGCTCAATCCGCGCCACACGATCCGCCGCATCCTCGTCGAGCCGTTACTGCTACATCGGCTGGCTTCGGACCGGAAAGAAGCGGAGCGGCAGGTTGCCGCAATTCTCGAACGCGTGACGCTGCCTCAGGCATGCCTCGACCGCAATCCGCATGAACTCTCGGGCGGCCAGCGCCAGCGCATCGGCATCGCGCGTGCCGCGCTGCTGAAGCCGGATTTTGTGCTCGCCGACGAGATCGTCTCCGGCCTCGACGTGTCGACCCAGGCCCAGGTTCTGAATCTGCTGAAGGAACTTTCGCGCGATCTCGGCCTCTCAATGGCCTTCATCAGCCACGATCTCTCCGTCATCCGCGCCGTCTGCGACCGCGTCTATGTCCTGCGCCATGGCCGTGTCGAGGAGGAAGGCGATTGCGAGCGCGTCTTCACGGCGCCGGCTTCGGCCTATACGCGAATGCTGCTCGACGCCATTCCCCTGCCGGAAATCGATCCGCATTGGCTCGGTCGCGAGACGGGCCAGGAAAACGCTGCCTGATAAGCACTCGGACGTTCAGTTGCGCAGGCGGAAACGCTGTATCTTGCCCGATTCCGTCTTCGGCAGAGCTTCGACGAAGATAATGGAACGCGGATATTTGTAGGGCGCGATGACCGCCTTCACATGATCCTGCAGCTTGCGAACCTGCAGATCCGAGGCAGCAATGCCTGGTGCCAGCACCACATGCGCCTGCACGATATGGCCCCTTTCCTCGTCGGGCTTGCCGACGACGGCACATTCCAGCACATCGGCATGCGAAAGAAGGGCTGCTTCTACTTCCGGTCCGGCAATATTGTAACCGGCCGAAAGAATGATGTCGTCGGAACGGGCGGCAAAATGGAAATAGCCGTCCTCATCCTGAATGAAGCTGTCGCCCGTCAGATTCCAGCCATCTCGCACGTAGTCGGCCTGTCTGTGGTCGGCGAGATAACGGCAGCCGATCGGCCCGCGAACGACGAGTTTGCCGATAACCCCACGCGGAACCTCGTTCATATCGTCATCGACAACGCGGGCCTCATAGCCCGTCAGCGGCTTGCCCGTGCAGTTCGGCTTGGCGTCGGACAGGCGGTTGGAAATGAAGATATGCAGCATCTCGGTCGAGCCGATGCCGTCGAGGATGGGCTTGCCGGTCTTGCGCGTCCATTCCTCGAAAATCGGGCCTGGCAGCGTCTCGCCGGCCGAAACGGCGATACGAAGTGAAGACAGATCCGCCCCCTCTTCCATCGCTGCCAGCATGGCGCGATAGGCCGTCGGCGCCGTGAAGCTGATGGTCGCGCCGTACTCCTGAATGATCTCGACCATGTTCTTCGGCGAGGCGTTTTCGAGCAGCGCCGTCGATGCGCCGAAGCGCAAGGGGAAGACGACCAGACCGCCGAGCCCGAAGGTGAAGGCGATCGGCGGCGAGCCGATGAAGACATCATCCGGCGTCACCTGCAGGACTTCCTTGGCATAAGCGTCGGCAATGATCAGGATATCTCGATGAAAGTGCATGGTGGCCTTCGGCACACCCGTCGAGCCCGAGGTGAAGCCGAGCAGCGCCACATCGTCACGCCCGGTTTTGACCGGCTCGAAGCGAACGGGCTTGTTGAGCGCGATGCGGTCGAGTTCGGCATCATGGTTGGCGGTGCCGTCGAAACCGACGACCTGCTTCAGGAACCGACTGTCTTTGGCGGCTGTGACGAGTTCCTCCAGTAGCCTCGTATCGCAAAGCGCAAAGGAGATCTCCGCCTTGTCGATGATCTTCGAAAGCTCTCCGGCCCGCAGCATCGGCATGGTATTGACGGCGACGGCACCGACCTTCGTCACCGCCAGCCAGCAAGCAATCATGGCTGGGTTGTTGCCGGAGCGGATGAGAACGCGATTGCCCGGCCTGACGCCGAAATCCTCGACAAGCGCGTGGGCGATGCGATTGGTCCAGTCCGCCAGTTCCTTGTAGGTGCGACGACGGCCATTACCGATCAGGGCCACGTGATCGGCGAAACCCTTTTCGACCATCCGGTCACTGAGTTCGAAGCCGGCATTCAGCCATTCCGGATAATCGAAACCCTCCATCCGCAGTTCCGGCCATTGGTCGAAAGGGGGCAGATTGTCTCGCGTGAATGTATCGGTATGACCGGTCGGTCCCAGCATTGCCTTGCTCCCACATTCTTATCGATCGATCGCCACGACAGCCGTTTCCCCTCGGCGCATGTGGCATTGCTAAAAAAGATCGCACCGAAGGCTGCAATGTTCAAGCAAGAAATTTTAAGCCTAAAATATTTTTGGCTTCTGATTGATTCAAAAAGGCTATTTTCGATTTTCCTGCTATTATGAGTGCCTACAGGCTGCATATTGGAGCAGGAAAAGCCTTGACGAATGGCTCCAACAAGATATTTTAAACTTAAATTATTTTGAGGTCGGCTCCAGCCGAATAAGGAGGGAAAGCGATGCGCATCGTCTGTATCGGCGGCGGCCCCGCAGGGCTCTACTTCGCGCTTCTAATGAAGAAGCTCCATCCTGAACACTCCATCCGCGTCGTCGAGCGCAACCGTCCCTATGACACCTTCGGCTGGGGCGTCGTTTTCTCCGATGCGACCATGGTGTCCATGCGCGAATGGGATCCGGAAAGCGCCACCGAAATCGAGGATGCCTTCAACCATTGGGACGATATCGAAGTCCTGTTCAAGGGCACGCGCCAGCGCACCACGGGCCACGGCTTCGTCGGCATCGGCCGCAAGAAGCTCTTGAACATTCTGCAACGCCGCTGCGAAGCACTCGGCGTCGAGCTGATCTTCGAGACGGAGGTCAATTCCGACCTCGACTATCCCGACGCCGATCTGATCATCGGCTCGGACGGCCTCAATTCCAAGATCCGCAATCATTATCCGGAAGTCTTCCAGCCTGACATGATCACCCGGCCGAACCGCTATATCTGGCTCGGCACCAACAAGCTTTTCGACGCCTTCACCTTCGATTTCCGCCGCACCGATCACGGCTGGTTCCAGGCGCATATCTACAAGTTTGACGACAAGACCTCGACCTTCATCGTTGAGACGACGGAAGAAGCCTATCTCGCCCATGGCCTCGACAAGATGGACCAGGACGGCTCCATCGCCTTCTGCGAAAACCTATTCTCCGAAGTGCTCGAAGGCGCTTCGCTGATGACCAATGCCCGCCACATCCGCGGCTCGGCCTGGCTGAATTTCAACCGCCTGATCTGCGGCAAGTGGAGTCATTTCAACGGCAATTCCCATGTCGTGCTGATGGGCGACGCCGCCCACACCGCGCATTTCGCCATCGGCTCCGGCACCAAGCTTGCCATCGATGACGCGATCGAGCTGACGCGGCAATTCCAGAACCGCGGGCACGAGAAGGACAAGATACCAGCCGTTCTCGAAACCTACGAGGAAATCCGCCGCGTCGATGTCGCCCGCATTCAGAACGCCGCGCGCAATGCGATGGAATGGTTCGAAGTCGTCGGCCGCCGCTATGCCGATACGCTCGAGCCGCCGCAGTTCATGTATTCGATGCTGACTCGCTCGCAGCGCATCAGCCATGAAAATCTGCGGCTGCGCGACAAGACCTGGCTCGAAGGCTATGAGCGCTGGTTCGCCGAAAAATCCGGCCTCGACGTCGGCAACGATCGCTGCCTGCCGCCGATGTTCACGCCCTACCGACTGCGCGATGTCCAACTTATCAACCGCATCGTCATGTCTCCTATGGCGATGTACTCAGCTGACAATGGCGTGATGAACGATTTCCACATGGTCCATCTCGGCTCTCGCGCGCTTGGAGGCGCAGGGCTGATCTTCGCGGAAATGACCTGCGTGACACCGGACGCCCGCATCACGCCCGGCTGCCTTGGCCTTTGGAACGAGGAACAGGTCGCGCAATGGAAGCGCCTCGTCGATTTCGTTCACACGAACAGCGCCGCCAAAGTCGGCATCCAGCTCGGCCACGCCGGCCGCAAGGGCGCGACGAAGCTTGCCTGGGAAGGCATCGACCAGCCGCTCCCCGAAGGCGACTGGCCGCTGATCTCGGCATCAGCAATCCCCTACCTCAAGAACAGCCAAGTGCCGAAGGCCATGGACCGCGCCGATATGGAGCGCGTCAAGGCCGACTTCATCCGCTCGACCGAGCTCGCCATTGAGACCGGCGCCGACTGGCTGGAACTGCATTGCGCCCACGGCTATCTGCTCTCGAGCTTCCTGTCGCCGCTCACCAATCTGCGCGACGACGAATATGGCGGCAGTCACGAAAACCGCGCCCGCTATCCCCTGGAGGTCTTTAGGGCAATGCGCGCCATCTGGCCAGCGGACAAGCCGATCTCCGTTCGTCTCTCCTGCCACGACTGGACTGACGGAGGCAACACGCCGGAAGATGCGGCTATCTTTGCCCGAATGTTCAAGGAGGCCGGCGCTGACCTCATCGACTGCTCTTCGGGCCAGGTGTCGAAGCAGGAAAAGCCCGTCTATGGCCGCCTGTTCCAGACACCCTTCTCCGACAAGATCCGCAACGAGATCGGCATCCCGACGATCGCCGTCGGCGCGATCTCGGAAGCTGACCACGCCAATTCGATCATCGCCGCAGGCCGCGCCGATCTCTGCGCCGTTGCCCGCCCGCATCTGGCGGACCCCGCCTGGGCGCTGCATGAAGCCGCCAAGATCGGCCTGACTTCCATTCCCTGGCCGAAGCAATATCTTTCCGGCAAGACGCAGTATGAAACCAACCTTGCCCGTGCGGCCACGGCAGCACCGGCGAAATGAGGATGAAATGACGACTTCGGGCAAACTCGCCGGCCGTCACGCACTTGTCACCGGGGCCGGCAGTGGCATCGGTGCAGCGATCGCCAAGGCGCTTGCCGCCGAGGGCGCGCACGTCAGCCTCGCGGGTCGCCGCCGCGAGCCGCTGCAAGCGGTTGCCGCCGAAATCGGCACCCAGACATTCGTGGTCGATGGCTTCGATGTCACCAGCCCTGAAGCCGTCTCCCAGGGCCTTGCCAAAACCCGCGAAAAATTTGGCCCAGTCGATATCCTTGTCAACAATGCCGGCGAGGCACCGAGCGCAGCCTTCGAGAAGACGAGCCTCGAGGCCTGGAACCACGTCCTCTCGGTTGACCTGACAGGCGTCTTCGTGGTGACGCAGGCTGCCCTTCCCGACCTGAAGGCTTACGGTTCCGGCGCGCGCATCATCAACATCGCCTCGACGGCCGGCTTGAAGGGATATGGGTACGTCTCGGCTTACGTCGCCGCCAAGCACGGTGTCGTCGGCCTGACGCGCTCGCTCGCACTGGAACTGGCGAAGACCGGCATCACGGTCAATGCCGTCTGCCCCGGTTTCACCGACACGCCGATCATCCAGCGCTCGATCGAAACCATCGTCGCCAAGACCGGTCGAACGGCCGAACAGGCGCTTGCCGAATTCACGAAATCCAATCCGCAGGGACGGCTCGTCACGACGGAAGAAGTTGCCGATACCGTGCTCTGGCTGGCCTCACCCGCTGCGGCATCGATCAATGGTCAGGCAATTGCGGTTGCTGGTGGGGAGGTTTGAGGTATGAGCGATCGGGACATGACGATGAAGGGGCATCTGAAGCCCTTCAAGGATTACAAGCCTGAGCACTTCCTCTGGAATGTCAGCGAAGATGGCCGCGTCGCCACCATCCGCCTGAACCGTCCGGAACGTAAGAACCCGCTGACCTTTGATAGCTATGCCGAACTGCGCGATCTGTTCCGCGACCTCGTTTACGCTTCGGATATCCGCGCCATCGTGCTGACGGGCGCGGGTGGCAATTTCTCCTCCGGCGGCGACGTCTTCGAGATCATCGAGCCGCTGACGCGCATGGCGATGCCCGAGCTTCTGGCCTTCACACGTATGACCGGCGATCTCGTCAAAGCGATGCGCAAATGCCCGCAGCCGATCATCTCGGCAGTCGACGGCATCTGCGCCGGCGCCGGCGCTATCCTCGCCATGGCCTCTGATCTGAGGCTCGCGACGCCGGAAGCCAAGACTGCCTTCCTCTTCACCCGCGTCGGCCTTGCCGGTGCCGATATGGGCGCTTGCGGCATCCTACCCCGCATCATCGGCCAGGGCCGCGCCGCCGAGCTTCTCTTCACCGGCCGCTCGATGACATCTGCGGAAGGACAAGCCTGGGGCTTCTATAACAGCCTGCACGCTAGCGCCGAGCTCGAAAACGAAGCGCTCAAACTCGCCCGCTCGCTGGCCGACGGCCCATGGTTCGCGCACGGCATGACCAAGACCATGCTGAACCAGGAATGGGCGATGGGCATTGACGAAATGATCGAATCCGAAGCGCAGGCGCAGGCGATCTGCATGGCGACGCAAGATTTCCGCCGCGCTTTCGAAGCCTTCGCGGCCAAGCGCCGGCCTGAATTCCAGGGGGATTGAGCTGATGTCCACGGCAAGCAGCCTCCCCGGCCCGACCCGCGATCATCTGGATTGGCCCTTCTTCGAGGAGCGCCATCACCGTTTTGCCGCCGAGGTCGACGCCTTCGCGAGGTCGGGCATCATGGCTTCCATCGATCACGCCGATGTCGACGACGCATGCCGCACGCTGGTCAAGGCGATGGGCGAAGCCGGGCTTCTAGCTGCCGCGACAGGCGCGTCCGATAGCGAACCGCTGATCGATTCCCGCATGGTCTGCCTCGCCCGCGAAACGCTCGCCTGGCATGATGGCCTTGCCGATTTCGCCTTTGCCATGCAGGGGCTCGGCACCGGCGCCATCGGCCTTTCCGGCTCGCACGAATTGCGCTCGACCGTCCTGCCCAAGGTGCGCTCCGGCGAATGGCTCGCCGCCTTTGCGCTGTCGGAAAAGGATGCCGGCTCCGATGTAGCCGCGATGAGCTGCGCTGCCCGCCCCGATGGCGACCACTATGTCCTCGACGGCGAGAAGACCTGGATTTCCAATGGTGGCATTGCCGACGTCTACACCGTCTTCGCGCGCACCGGCGAAGCGCCGGGAACCCGCGGCATCTCGGCCTTCGTCGTCTTTGCCGACGATCCCGGCTTCTCGATTGCCGAACGCATCGAAGTGATCGCGCCGCATCCACTGGCGACGATCCGTTTCGACAATTGCCGCATTCCCGCGTCCCGCCTTCTCGGCGCACCGGGCGAAGGTTTCAAGATCGCCATGCGCACGCTCGATATCTTCCGCGCCTCGGTCGCCGCTGCCGGCCTCGGTTTTGCCCGCCGCGCGCTCGATGAATCGCTTGCCCATGCGCGGTCACGTCCGATGTTCGGCGCGGCGTTGGCCGACCTTCAGTTGACGCAGGCCGCCCTCGGCGATATGGCCACCGGCATCGACGCGGCGGCACTGCTTACCTACCGGGCGGCCTGGCGCCGCGACGTGCAGCGCTTGCCGACGACGCGCGAAGCCGCCATGGCCAAGATGACGGCGACGGAAACCGCGCAAAATGTCATCGACCGCGCCGTCCAGCTTTTTGGCGGGCGCGGCGTGAAATCGGGCGAGATAACGGAAAAACTCTATCGGGAGATCCGCGCGCTTCGCATCTATGAAGGTGCAACAGAAGTTCAGAAACTCATCGTCGCGCGCGAACTTTTGAAGACCAATTAATGGGAGATACCAGCATGAGCCGCGAGATTTTCGACTGGGCCGATCCGTTCCGGCTGACGGAGCAGCTGAGCGACGACGAACGCATGGTGCTTGATACCGCGCATTCCTACGCGCAGGAAAAGCTCGCGCCCCGCGTCCTCGAAGCCTTTCGCCATGAAAAGACCGATCCGGCGATCTTCCGCGAAATGGGCGAGCTCGGCCTGCTTGGCCCGACGATTTCTCCCGAATATGGCGGCGCCGGCCTCAGCTATGTCGCCTACGGCCTGATTGCTCGCGAGGTCGAGCGCGTCGACAGCGGATATCGCTCAATGATGAGCGTTCAGTCTTCGCTCGTCATGGTGCCGATCGAGACCTTTGGTTCGGAAGCGCAGAAGCAGAAATACCTGCCGAAGCTGGCGGCCGGCGAATGGATCGGTTGCTTCGGACTCACCGAGCCGAACCATGGCTCCGATCCGGGCTCGATGGTCACACGCGCAAAGAAGGTCGATGGCGGCTATAGCCTGACCGGCGCCAAGACCTGGATTTCGAACGCGCCGATCGCCGATGTCTTCGTCGTCTGGGCGAAGACCGAGGACGGTCTTATCCGCGGCTTCATCCTCGAAAAGGGCTGGAAGGGCCTGTCAGCCCCCGCGATCCACGGCAAGGTGGGCCTGCGCGCCTCCATAACGGGCGAAGTCGTCATGGATAATGTCTTCGTGCCCGAGGAAAACCTGATGCCGAATGTATCCGGCCTCAAGGGTCCCTTCACCTGCCTCAATTCAGCACGCTTCGGCATCGCCTGGGGTGCGCTCGGCGCCGCCGAGGATTGCTATGCTAGGGCACGCCAATATGTACTCGACCGCAAACAGTTCGGCCGCCCCCTTGCTGCCAACCAGCTGATCCAGAAGAAGCTTGCCGACATGGTGACTGAGATCACGCTCGGCCTGCAGGGCTGCCTGCGTCTCGGCCGCATGAAGGAAGAAGGCCATCCGCCGGTCGAGCTGACCTCCATCCTCAAGCGCAACAGCTGCGGCAAGGCGCTGGATATCGCCCGCGCTGCCCGCGACATGCTGGGGGGTAACGGCATTTCGGATGAGTTCGGCATTGCGCGCCATCTCGTCAACCTCGAAGTGGTCAACACCTATGAGGGCACGCACGACATCCACGCCCTCATTCTCGGCCGCGCCATCACCGGCATCGCCGCCTTTTCGAACTGAGGCCCGCCTTGGCATTCAAGATCACCAGACCTCTGCGCTTCGGAGATTGCGATCCCTCCGGGATCGCCTATTTCCCATCCTATCTGAACATCCTTGTCGGGGTGCTGGAAGACTATTTCGCCTCGATCAGCTTCTCCTGGCGAAAGTTGATCGACGACCGCCGCATCGGTGTCCCCACCGTGCGGCTCGATCTGACCTTCATCAAGCCGGGCCTGCAGGGTGACGATCTCGAATTCGTCCTTGCAGTCCGTGGTGTCGGCCGTTCCTCGCTCGATCTCGAACACCAGGTTTCGGCAAACGGCCATGTGCTGTGGACGGCCAAGCACCGCGTCGTCGCCACCTCGCTCGATACGCATAAATCCATTGAATGGCCGGATGATCTCCGCGCCGCGCTGACCTCTCATCTGGAGACGACCGATGCACACCATCCTGCAACCTGAAGGCTGGGCCAAGCCGATCGGCTATGCCAATGGCATGGCGGCGACGGGCCGCATGGTGTTCGTCGGCGGCCAGGTCGGCTGGAATGCCGCCTGCGAATTCGAAAGCGACGATTTCGTCGAGCAGGTGCGCCAGACGCTGAAGAATGTCGTTGCAATTCTTGCAGAAGGCGGCGCCGAGCCGAAGCACATCACCTCGATGACCTGGTATTTCACCGACAAGCAGGAATATCTCGGCAACCTGAAGGGGATCGGTCAGGCCTATCGCGAGATCATCGGGCGCCATTTTCCAGCCATGGCGGCCGTGCAAGTCGTCGCCCTTGTCGAAGATCGTGCCAAGATCGAGATCCAGGCAACGGCAGTCATTCCGGAATAATATAGGCGGTCAAGATCATGTCGGCATTGCGCTTTTCGGACACCATCTCGGCGGCGCTGACCGACGGGATTCTCGTCGTCACCATAGACAATGCGCCCGTCAACGCGCTCTCTGCCGATGTCCGGGTCGGCCTGATGGCTGCATTCGACCATGCGGAGAAGGATGGCAATATTGCCGGCATCGTGCTCACCGGTGCGGGCAACAGCTTCATCGGCGGCGCCGATATCAAGGAATTCGGCAAGCCGCCGGTCGAGCCGCACCTACCTGATGTCATCGCCCGCATCGAAACCGTTGCCAAACCCGTTGTCGCCGCGATCAATGGCGTGGCCCTCGGCGGCGGGCTGGAAGTGGCGCTCGCCTGCCATCACCGCCTTGCCGCGCCGACCGCGAAGCTCGGCCTGCCGGAAGTCAAGCTCGGCATTATACCCGGCGCCGGCGGCACGCAGCGCCTGCCGCGGCTCACCGGCATCGCCGCCGCCATCGATATGATCGCCAATGCACGCATCGTCTCCGCCGCCGAAGCGCTCAAGCTCGGTATCGTGGACGGCATGGCCAAAGGTGAATTGATCGCCGAAGCTATCACCGACGCCAAGACGGCCGACGCCGCATCGTTACGCCGCACGGGATCGCTGACCGTTCCTCCGGAAGCTACAGATGTGATCGATAAGGCGGCATCGGACGCATTGCGGAAGGCGCGCGGTCAGCGCGCACCGGTCGAAGCCATTCGCGTCGTGCGCCTAGCGGCGACCGTGTCTTTATCCAAAGGGCTGGCCGAGGAACGCCGCACTTTTATTGCGCTTCGCGATAGCGAAGAGGCCACGGCGTTGCGGCATGTCTTCTTCGCGGAACGCGCCGCCGGCAAGGTCGAGGGACTGGAGGGCGTCGCTGCTCGCAAGATCGAAACCATCGGCATCGTCGGCACAGGCCTGATGGGTTCGGGCATCGCGGTCTCCGCTCTCAACGGCGGCTACCGCGTCATCGGCGTCGAGCAAAATGCCGAAGCGGCTGACAAAGGGCGCGAGCGCATCGCCGGCCTACTCGACAAGGCCGTGCAATCCGGTCGCCTCGATACAGCTGGCCGCGAAGATCGCCTCAGCCGGCTGACCGTGACGGCGGAGATTCAAGAGCTCGCAAAAGCCGATATGGTCATCGAAGCTATTTTCGATGATCTCGCCGTCAAGACCGAGCTCTTCCAACGCCTTGATGGCATCGTCCGCGCCGATGCAATCCTTGCGACCAATACCAGCTATCTCGATCCCGATGTGATCGCTTCGGCCACTAAGCTGCCCAAGCGCGTCGTGGGACTGCACTTCTTCTCGCCCGCCCATATCATGCGGCTCCTCGAAGTCGTGCACTGCAAGCAGACGGCGCCTGACGTGCTGGCGACAGCCCTTGCCCTGGCAAAGCGGCTCGGCAAACTGCCTGTCGTATCGGGCGTCACCGAAGGCTTCATCGGCAACCGCATCTTTTCCGCCTATCGCCGCGAAGCGGAATACATGGTCGAGGATGGCGCGTCGCCGCAGGAGATCGACGCAGCACTGGAAGCCTACGGCTTTCCGATGGGGCCCTTTGCTGTGTTCGATATGGCAGGTTTGGAAATCGCCTGGGCGCGCCGCAAGCGGCAGGCCGCAACACGCGATCCCTCGGAACGCTACGTCGTCATCGCCGACCGGCTCTGCGAAGCCGGCCGCTTCGGCCAGAAGACGGGCCGCGGCTGGTATGCCTATCCCGACGGCAAACGGACTGTTGATCCTGAGGTAGCGGTCATGATCGAAGCCGCTCGCGCCGAAAAAGGCATTGTACCTAGGAGCTTCACCGCGGAAGAGATCGTCGGGCGCCTGCTGAAAGCCATGGCCACCGAAGGCGAGGCGTTGCTTGCGGAAGGCATCGCTGCCCGCGCCAGCGATATCGATCTCGTGATGATCAACGGCTATGGCTTCCCTGCAAGCAAGGGCGGCCCGATGTTTGCGGCCGGCCGCCGCTGAAAGCCGTCACCGCGGAGGGGTCAGGCCGCCGAAGAGAGCAGCGTGAACAATTCCTGCGGCCGCTTGACGCCACGCAGTGCATAACGGCCGACGGAAACGAGATCGTTGCTTTGCTGGCCTGCCAGCGCCTCGACGAAATTCGACGACATGAGGATGTTACGGTCAGCCGATCGGCACATCGAAGCGATACGGCTGACTTCGTTGACGGCCGGCCCGATGACCGTGAAGTCCAGCCGGTCCATGCTGCCTATATTGCCATAGAACACGTCCCCGATATGCAAGCCGAGATAAACGTCCGTGACCGGCCGGCCTTCGATCTGCCGCTGCGAATTGAGGTCACGCAGCCGCTGGCGCAGCAGCGATTCCGCCATCAGCGCGGCGGTGCAGGCGTCAGCGGAATTGCGAGCCTTGAAGATCGCCAGCGTGCCGTCGCCGATCAGCTTCAGCACGTTGCCGCCCGCCTCATGGATCGAGGAGATGACCGCATCGGCATAGGCATTCAGCATCGGGATGATTTCATCCGGCTCGGCCGTATCGGAGATGCGCGTGTAGTTGGCGAGATCGGAAAACCACAGTGCCGCCGAAATCCGCTCCGTCTTGCCTCGGGTGATCTTGCCTTCAAGCACATGCCGGGCGGCGTCTTCGCCGAGATAGACCTCGGCAATGGTACGGGCGATGCGGCTCATGCCGGTGCATTTGATGGCGAGAGCAAGCGCCGGCGTCAGCTTGCGCAGCACGCGCAAATCCTCTTCCGGAAATCCCATTTCGGCGGCGGTGGCGAAGTTGGAATAGAAGCAATCCATTTCGCCGATCGTGCCGCCCTCTTCGAAGCGGTGGATCATGGCGATGTAATCGGTGTGACCATCGGCCAGCAGCGTGTCGAGCCCGTAGAAATCGGTCGGATCACCGAAGCCGATACGTCGGCGCACCTCGTCTCCGCCTGTCGTCAGCATATGATAGAAGGCGGAACGCTGCCAATTCTCGGAGGCGATCCCCTGTTGCGTCGGGCCATATTCGAACTCGCGCTCGATGATCTGATTGCCATCCCAGCGGAAGGCGCGGCCCTCATAGACCGGATGCAGCGTATCCATCAGCGCCATGGCCCGATCGATGTTGAGACCATGCTGACGGCACTGCTCGCAGAAACCCGAGAGGATATCGACTTCCGTCATTCCCTTGAGACCGGCTTGCATGAGCCAGCTGGCAATTTCGCCAATGTCCTTCGCGTCCATGGATATCTCCCGACCCTCTGAAGGATTCGCTTTAGTACGAAACTCTAAGGCTTGGAATGCTGTACAACGCAAAATAGCCCCGATGCACGCAACAGATCGCCGCTTCTGTGGCACAGAAGCGGCGATTTGACACGTTCCAAGGATGATTGCGGGCCTTAGGCCTTTGCATGCGGCTTCAGCAGGTCTTCCAGACCGATGCGCCGGAAAAGCTCCGCGCGAACCCGATCGGCAACACCATTGACGATCTCAGCACCATCCTCTGAAGGATCTATATGGGTACGGAACGGCCGCGTTCCAAACGGCATGTCGACAATATCAACGATTGCCGTCGCCACCGAAGCCGCATCGGCATCCGCCGGTTCCAGCGAGGCTAGACCCTTCAGCGCCTGATCGGGAACGCCGGCATAAGGACCATTGTCATATTCCGCAGCGCGAGCCTTGTCTGCCGGCGAACCGGAATGGGCAAAATGGTTGGTGCCCTTCGTAAAAGCGCCTGGCACGATGATGGCGGTCTCGATGCCCCAGCGTGTCAGCTCCGACGCGTAGGAAACCGCAAGCGAATCCATCGCCGCCTTGGCTGCGAAGTAGGGCGAGAGATAGGGCGGCGTGCCGCCGCGCGTGCTGGACGAGGAGACCCAAACGACCAGTCCTTTTCCTTGCCTGCGCATATGAGGCAGCACGGCTCGATTGACCCGCTGGGTGCTGAGCACGTTGATGTCATAGAGCTCGGCAAACTGCTCGGGCGTGAAGGCTTCCGCCGGGCCGAAGGACATATGGCCGGCATTGTGTATGATGGTGTCGATGCGGCCCTGCTCGGCGATAACAGCGGCAATGCCGGCTTCCACTGAAGCATCGGAGGCGACATCCAGTTCAACGGTCCTGAGATCGACGCCGTTCTCCGAAGCGAATGCCGCAGCTGCTTCGACCTGCGGCGCATTGCGCCCCTTGGTTTCGCGGATGCCGGCATAGACAGTATGGCCTGCCTTGGCGAGAGCGCGTGCTGTCAGAGCCCCGAAGCCGCTCGATGCGCCAGTGATTACGATGACTTGCTTGCTCATGGTCCTGTTCCTTTGCTGAATTGGCTTTAGCTGACGATTGATTGAGAGAGGGAGGCAGGCGGCAGGCATTGCCTGCCGCCTGATTGGCTCAGATCATGCCGCCATTGGCGCGCAGCGTCTGACCGTTGATCCAGCCGCCATCCGGGCCGACGAGGAAGGAAACAGCGGCGGCGATATCCTGCGGCGTGCCGAGGCGCTCCAGCGGGTTCATCTTGGCCATGCGGTCGATCAGCTCGTCGCTCTTGCCGTTCAAAAAGAGATCCGTCGCCGTCGGGCCGGGCGCGACCGCATTGACCGTGATCGAGCGCCCGCGCAGTTCCTTCGCCATAATGCCGGTCAAAAGCTCGACGCCGGCCTTGCTTGCGGCATAGACGCCGTAGGTTTCGAGCTTTAGGCCGACGATGCTGGTCGAGAAATTGACGATGCGGCCGCCGTCACGCAGGCGCTTGCCGGCTTCGCGCAACGTATTGAATGTGCCCTTGAGGTTGATAGCGATATGACGGTCGAAATGGGCGTCGTCCGCATCGGCGATCTTCGCAAGCTGCATGATGCCGGCATTGTTGACGAGGACATCGACACCACCGAAGGCAGCTTCGGCTGCGTCGAACATGCGGCGCACAGCTTCGGCATCGGAGACATCGGCTTTCGCGGTCAGCGCCTTGCCACCCTTTTCCTCGATCTTGCGGGCCAGTTCCTCGGCTGCCACCTCGCTGCCGGAATAGTTGATGACGACGGTGAAGCCATCCTCGGCCAGACGCTCGGCGATCGCGGCGCCGATACCGCGCGATGCGCCTGTCACGATCGCTACCTTATTAGAATTGCTGCTCATTTTCCTCATCCTTCGTTGCTTTGCGCCGCAGCGCGTTTCGATGAGGAGAAGATGCCCCTTTTCATGGTGCGGATAATCAGCCAATAATCGGCATCACTATCCGAATTTAGCGAACAAATAATATGGACAAATTCGATGCCATGCGGGTGTTTTGCCGGGTCGTGGAACGGCGCAGCTTCACGCTGGCCGCCGAAGACACAGGTCTGCCCCGCTCGACGGTGACGGATGCGATCAAACAGGTCGAGGCGCGTCTCGGCGTACGCCTGCTGCAGCGCACGACAAGGCATGTCAGCCCGACACTCGATGGCGAGGCCTATTACCAGCGCTGCCTGCGCATCCTCTCCGATATCGAGGATGCGGAAGGCGCCTTTGCCGGGGCGAAGCCGAAGGGCGTCCTGCGCGTCGACGTACATGGAACGCTCGCGCGGCACTTCGTCCTGCCGAACCTGCCCTCCTTTCTCGAAACCTATCCCGATATCGAATTGCAGATCACCGAGGGCGACCGGTTCGTCGATCTCATCCGCGAGGGGATCGATTGCGTGCTGCGCGTCGGCACGCTGCAGGATAGCGACATGGTCGGCCGCCGCGTCGCCATGCTGGAAGAAGTGACGCTTGCGGCACCTGCCTATGTTGAGCGCTTCGGCATGCCCGCCCATCCGGAGACGCTCGCCGGCCACCGCATGGTCGGCTTCCGCTCCTCCGCAACCGGCGGATTGCTGCCGCTGGAATTCCAGATCGACGGCGCCGTGCGCGAAATCACCCTGCCGGCCACCATCTCCGTCAACGCTGCCGAGAGCTATTTCGCCGCGGCAAAGCTCGGCCTCGGCCTGATCCAGGTTCCGCGCTATCACGCCGAGGAAGCCCTACAATCAGGTCAACTGCTGCATGTGCTGAAGGATTATCCACCAACACGGACGCCCGTCTCGATGCTCTATCCACGCAGCCGCCAGCTTTCGCCGCGAGTTCGCGTCTTCATAGACTGGCTGGTCAAGGTTTTTGCCGGACAGAACAGCACTGAAGTCGAGGCCGGATGAATATTCCGCGAAAGCGATCAAATAAATGAAATCGGCTCTTTGAATGCGCGGCCAGCACGCCTACGTCGTAGTGCATTACCCTACGGGCAATGCCGTCACTACTTCATGACGGCCTGACGATTTTCGAGAGAGAGCCCATGACCGAACAGAAGCAATTGAAGCTCGGGGCATTCATGCGCCCCGTCAGCCTGCATACCGGTGCCTGGCGTTATCCCGGCGCCTATCCGGACGCCAACTTCAACTTCCAGCACATCAAGAGCTTCGCGCAGGAACTGGAGAAAGCGAAATTCGACGCCTTCTTCATGGCTGATCACCTCGCGGTCCTCAACATGCCGATCGAGGCTTTGAAGCGCAGCCAGACGGTTACCTCGTTCGAGCCCTTCACCCTGCTTTCGGCGCTGGCCGCCGTCACCGATAGGATCGGCCTCGTCGCCACGGCGTCAACCACCTTCGACCTGCCCTATCACATCGCCCGCCGCTTCGCCTCGCTCGATCACATCAGCGGCGGCCGCGCCGGCTGGAATATCGTCACGACGTCCAATCCCGATGCCGCCCTTAATTTCGGCCTCGAAGAGCATATGGAACATGGCGAGCGCTACCATCGCGCCCGCGAATTCTACGACGTCGTCACCGGCCTCTGGGACAGTTTTGCCGACGATGCTTTCATCCGCGATCCCGAAAGCGGCATCTTCTTCGATCCCGAGCGGATGCATGTCCTCGGGCACAAGGGCGAGGAACTGAGCGTTCGTGGTCCGCTCAACATCGCCCGCCCGCCGCAGGGCTGGCCCGTCATCGTCCAGGCCGGGCAATCGGATGCCGGCCGCCAGCTTGCCGCCGAAACGGCTGAGGCCGTCTTCGCAGCACCCCGAAACCTTGTCGACGGCAAGTCGATCTTCGCCGATATCAAGGGCCGGATGAAGGCGATCGGCCGCAATCCGGATCATCTGAAGATCCTGCCCGCCGCCTTCATCGTCGTCGGCGACACGATCGAGGAGGCAAAGGCCAAGCGGGCAAAGCTCGACAGCCTCGTCCATTACGACAGCGCCATCGCATCCCTATCGATCGCGCTCGGGCATGACGCTTCCAAGTTTGATCCCGATGGCCCGTTGCCGGAGATTCCGGAAACCAATGCCAGCAAGAGCGGCCGAGAGCGCGTTATTGCGCTTGCCGAAGCCGAAAAGCTCACGGTGCGCCAGCTTGCCCAGCGCCTCGGCGGCTATGCCGGCCTTGCCTTCGTCGGCACGCCTGAGAGCATCGCCGATGAGATGGAGCAATGGCTGTACGAGGAAGGCTCGGACGGTTTCAACGTCGTCTTCCCCTTCCTGCCGCAAGGCCTGCTTGACGTGACCACGCGCGTCGTTCCAGAGCTGCAGCGCCGCGGCATCTTCCGCCGCGACTACGAAGGCACGACATTGCGCGAACACCTCGGCCTGCCGCGCCCGGAAAACCGCTTCTTCAAAGTTGCTGCCGAAGCCGAGCAGTAAGAGAGCCCATCACAAGAGAATAACATGAGTCATATCACGCCGATCGATTACGAGACCGCTTCCGAGGCCGTGCGCGCCGAGCATGATCGCGAAATGCAGCTGCGCGGCCGCATGACAAATATGAAGCGGACATTGCTGCACTCGCCGGTGGCGCATCGCATCTATGCGGAATGGTTTCCTTTGCGCGAGGAATTGCGCCCGGCGCTGGACGATCGTGCCGTCTGGCTGCTCTGCCATGCCATAGCGCTCGAATGCCGCTCGATCATTCCGGTCGGCTTCTTCCGGCGCGCATTGATCAATGCCGGCCTGACGCCGGAAACGATCGTACCGAGCGAAGACGAGGCGCTGCTGATCGAATTCGGCAAGGCGATCGTCAAGGATTCCAACGCCATTCCCGAAGAGATTTGGGCACGGTTGAAAGCGCGCTATGACGAGCCGACGCTCGCCAACCTCGTCGCCTTCGCCGGCATCATGATCGCGACGGCGATCTACAATAATGCGGTAAAGGTAGATATCGATCCGGAGCTTGGGCCTTATCTTGAAGGGTTTGAGTTTCCGGCGGAATGAGGGGCAACGGCGGACACCGAACCATCTCGCCCTTGGCGGGCGAGAAAGCAATTTCATTGGTTTAGGAATTGCGACACGGAAGGTCACACATATTCAGAATGATAGCGCAATTTCTAAGCCATTGAAATCGCAAGAGCAGGGGTCCGTTACTTGTTGCTATTGCACTAGGAAAGCCGGTACGCACCTGCCTACCCCTCCCTTGCAAAATCTAGCACTTAGCCTTGCGGCTAAATGCTGATTTTGCTTTCCCGCCCGCCAGGGGCGGGATAGAGCTAAAACTCACACCGAAATCGTTGTCGAAAACTGCGGATTGCCGCGGATCGTGTTGCTCACCGTACAAATCTCATCTTCGGCGGCATGCGCGATCGCGTTGCGGACTTCATGGCTGAAATCACCCTTGATGGTGAAGGCGATATTGAACTTCTCCACGCGAGAGAGGCCTTCGGTCGCCTTCTCACCCGTGACGACGGCAGTGACTTCGGTGAGCTTGTCAAGTACGCCAAGGCTGCTTGCCGCCATGCGGGCGCTCAAGACCAGGCAGGCCGAGAGCGACGAGTAGAGCAGATCGAGCGGATTGAAACCGGGCTGCGACGGCGAGGTGACGATGTCGATTTCGCCGCCGGTCACCGAGGTCACATGCGGAAAACCGGTGCGGCCGACCGTAGCGGTTGCGCCCGTCTGCCTCGTCTTCACTTTCAATTCGGCCATATCGAAAAATCCTTGAAATAAAAAGCGTGAAACTCTTTCTTTCTAAATAGGGATTCGTCGCGCAAGACACAATTGCGGTTCCCTCCTCTTGCGTCTTTCCTCCAGTTAAGCCACCAAATGGTTACAAGCACATCGCTGACAGGCAGTTCGACATGACCGTTTCCGATCCCCGCGCCTTCCTGACCTCGTTGTTCGATGCAGCCGTGCGCGCCGCCGATCCGCTGACGGGCATCCGTACGCATCTGCCTGCTAAGCCAAAGGGCCGGATGATCGTCATCGGCGCCGGCAAGGGATCTGCCCAGATGGCGGCCGCGCTGGAGCAATGCTGGCAAGGCCCACTGGAAGGTCTTGTCGTGACGCGATACGGATTTTCCGCCCCGTGCCGGCAGATCGAGATCGTCGAAGCAGCCCATCCTGTGCCGGATGAAGCGGGCCTCATCGCTTCTCGTCGGCTTCTTAAACTTGTCGAGGGCCTCACGGAGGACGATCTGGTAATCGCTCTGATATCAGGCGGCGGCTCGGCGTTGCTGCCCTCGCCCGCTGGCGGCTTGAGCCTTGCCGATGAAGTCGCAGTCAACAAGGCGCTGCTTGCCTCGGGCGCACCAATCTCTGCGATGAATGTCATTCGCAAGCATCTGTCGACCATCAAGGGCGGCCGGCTGGCTGCCGCGGCCCATCCCGCCAAAGTCGTCTCGCTTGTCGTCTCGGACATTCCCGGCGACGACCCTGCCCTGGTGGCCTCCGGCCCGACCGTACCGGGCGCGGGCACGCGCGCGGACGCACTCGACCTCATCCGTCTCTACCGCATCGACCTGCCGCCGGCCGTTCTCGCCCATATCGAGAAAGTTGAAGCGGATGCGCCGCGCCCGGACGATCCGCGCTTTGCCGGCAATGAAGTGCATCTTATCGCATCTGCCGGCGTCTCGCTGGAAGCCGCCGCCGAGGTAGCGCGTGCCGCTGGCATTGAAGCCGCCATTCTCTCGGACGCCATAGAGGGCGAGGCCCGCGAAGCGGCCCACGTCCACGCTGCCATCGCCCGCGAAGTGCTTCACCGCAACCGCCCCTTCACCAAGCCGGTCGTACTACTGTCAGGCGGCGAAACGACGGTGACCTTAAAGGGCAAGGGCAAGGGCGGGCGAAACTCGGAGTTCCTGTTGTCGCTAGCCATCGACATCGACGGTCACGCCGGCATTTATGCCATGGCCGCGGATACGGACGGCATAGACGGCAGCGAGGACAATGCCGGCGCCTTTGCCGATGCGGATACGGTGAGGCGTTTGCGTAAAGCCGGAATGGTGCCGGCCGAGATGCTGGCAAACAATGATGCATGGACGGCGTTCAATGCCATCGGCGATCTCTTCGTCCCCGGCCCCACGGGAACGAACGTCAACGACTTCCGTGCTATCCTGATCGCGTAACCATCGGAACCGATGGCTTAGACAATCGCAGTGCAATCGTCACAGCGCCAATAGGCGGCTGCCGTCGATGCCCATCGAAGGAAATGTCGGCTGCAATGGTCGCATTCGATTTCCACGACATGCGTCCTTTCGCCAACGATGAATGGCCTGTTCTTGATCCTGCGCTCGCTCTTCCATTGCTCGAGCTTCGTCACGGCCATGATTACCCTCCACGCAACACTCGCCTCGACAAGCAACAATCTAAAATAGATTCAACTAATAAAAGAATATTGCAAGTGCGAAGCGTTTTTCTGCGTGGCAGGAGGACCAAAATTATCCGTAGTATTGCATGGAAGACATAGCTGATCGGATTCCGGCCCATGGCGGGATCCGCTCCATTAAAAAATTGTGACAGCGGATATCGCCATTTTCACACGTGACACCATGTCATTCGTTGGCGATTTTCCATCAAGATAATAATGGGAGGCATACTCATCATGCGCCACTTCCGCCAGCGGGCGATTTCGTCGGTAACCCTGGTCACATTTACTCTCTTTTCCGTCACCGCCAGAGCCGCCGCGCCGCCGCCGATCGAGGCGGAGCATGGCATGGTGGTCACCGCTCAACATCTCGCCACCGATGTCGGCGTCGAGGTGCTGAAGAACGGCGGCAACGCCGTCGATGCCGCCGTTGCAGTCGGCTATGCGCTGGCGGTGGTCTACCCGACCGCCGGCAACATCGGCGGCGGCGGCTTCATGACCATCCGCATGCGCGACGGCAAGACGACCTTTCTCGATTTTCGCGAACGCGCACCCCTGGCGGCGACCAAAGGCATGTATCTCGACGACAAGGGCAATATCGTCAAAGGCGCCAGCACGGATGGCTATCTCGCCGTCGGCGTCCCCGGCTCGGTCATGGGCTTTGAGACCGCCCGCGAGAAATACGGCACAAAGTCCCGCCAGGATCTGATCGCGCCGGCCATTCGCTATGCCAAGGAAGGCTTTACGCTGAACCAGGCCGACGCCGCCGAACTGAATGAGGGCAAGAAGTGGCTGTCGCGCGATCCGGCCACCGCCGCGATCTTTACCAAGTCGGACGGCAAACCCTTCGCGACGGGCGACAAGCTGGTGCAGCCGGATCTCGCCAATGCCCTATCAGGCATTTCCGATCAGGGGCCGGATGGCTTCTATAAAGGGCCGGTCGCCAACGCCATCGTCAAGGCAAGCCAGGACAAGGGCGGCATTCTCGCAAACCAGGATTTCGAACAATACAAGGTCCGCGAACTCGAGCCCGTGAAGTGCAATTATCGCGGCTACGAGATCATCTCCTCGCCGCCGCCCTCCTCCGGCGGCGTCATCATCTGCGAAATCCTCAACGTGCTGGAAGGCTACCCGCTCTCCTATACCGGTTATGCCTCAGCCGACACGGTCCATTACATGGTCGAAGCCATGCGCTACGCCTATGTCGATCGCAACTCGGCGCTCGGCGATCCCGATTTCGTCGACAATCCCGTCAGCAAGCTGCTGGACAAGGCCTATGCCCAGAAGATCCGCGATGGCATCTCCCCCTATAAGGCCGGCGTCTCCAAGGATCTGATGCCGAAAGGCCTCGGTGAAAGCCACGAGACGACGCATTATTCGATCATCGACAATGACGGCAATGCCGTCGCCGTCACCTATACGCTGAACGGCTCCTTCGGCGCCGGTGTCGTTGCGCCCGGCACGGGCATCCTCTTGAACAACGAGATGGACGACTTCACCTCCAAGCCCGGCGTGCCCAACCTTTACGGCTTGGTGCAGGGCGAGGCCAATGCCATCCAGCCGAAGAAGACGCCGCTTTCCTCCATGAGTCCGACGATCGTCACCAAGGACGGCAAGCCCTTCATGGTGATCGGCAGCCCCGGCGGCTCGCGCATCATCACCATCACGCTGGAAGCGATCATCAACGTCATCGATTTCGGCATGAACATTCAGGAAGCCATTGACGCTCCGCGCATCCATCACCAATGGCTGCCGGATAAAGTCTACATGGAGCCGCGTGCACTTTCGCCCGATACGATCAAGCTTTTGACCGCCATGGGCTATACGGTTCAGGTCGACAATAGCTGGCCGATCTGGGGCCAGGCCGCCGGCATTCTCGTGGGCGGCAATAGCCTCAGCGACATCGCCAAGGGCGGTGGCGCCCGCTACAACGGCGCCGTGGACAGCCGCGCCGGCTCGGGGCTGGCCGAAGGCTACTGATCGCCTCGGTGCCTGCTGAAAACGATGATTCGGATCGGTGCCATCACCAACTGGCACCGGTCTTTTTGCTTATGGCATCCGGCCAAACGAGCACATTATCTTACGCGAACAAACCAAGCGTGAGCATTTCGGCGCGATATCGCGCCTATTCATTCACCTCACGTTCATTTGATGCCGTTTGCCCCTGCATGTGCGTCATTTTTTTCATCCCATGAATGGGATTTGCGATTTCTGATATAGCAATCGCGTGCAAGCAGGAGTATACAAACCGCCGTTCAAATAGGCCTTCGCGCCATGACCAGACTTGCGGTTCTGTCTTAGGACCCCACCGCACCATCGAGAGCGATCCCCGACAATGTCGGATCAGATATTCCAGGCCGCCCCCGTCAGGCGGGCCGCACCGAATTTTCGTGTAGTAGCGCTTATCGTAGCAAGCGCAATGTTCATGGAACAGCTTGACGCGACCGTGCTCGCAACAGCCCTTCCGACCATGGCGAGAGACTTCGGCGTCAGCGCGCCGGCCATGAGCATCTCGCTCACTTCATACCTTCTCAGCCTCGCGATCTTCATTCCCGCCAGCGGCGCGATTGCAGACCGCTTCGGGTCGCGCACCGTCTTCCGATCCGCCATCGCCGTCTTCGTCGTCGGCTCGCTTCTCTGCGCGCAGGCGCCGAACCTGTTCTTCCTCGTGATTGCGCGCCTCCTTCAGGGTCTCGGCGGCGCGATGATGCTGCCCGTGGGTCGCCTCGTGCTGATGCGCAGCGTCGCCCGCAAGGATATGGTCAACGCCATGTCCTGGCTGCTGATCCCGGCGCTGGTCGGCCCCATTCTCGGCCCGCCGATCGGCGGCATGTTCGTCACCTATCTCGACTGGCGCTGGATCTTCTACATCAACGTGCCGATCGGCATTATCGGCTTCATCCTGGTGACGATGTTCATCGAGGAGGTGAAAGGCCCGCGCACCGGCCGCTTCGATCTCTCGGGCTTCATCCTCTCGGGCATCTCGCTCGGCTCTCTGCTCTTCGGCTTCGAGATGTCGAGCCGCGAGGGCGAAGGCTATCTCGCGGTCTTCCTGATCTCCATCGGCCTGCTCTTCGGCATCGCCTATTTGCGCCATGCCCGCAAGCACCCCTCACCGATCATGGATTTCTCCTTGATGAAGGTGCCGACATTCCGCACCTCCGTCATCGCCGGTTCGCTGACGCGTATCAGCCAGGGGGCTCATCCCTTCCTCATTCCGCTGATGCTGCAGCTCGGCTTCGGCCTTTCGGCAGCCGCAGCCGGTCAGATCGCCATTGCGACCGCGCTCGGCTCGATGGCGATGAAGCCGCTGCAGGTCCGCATCCTTCGCACGCTCGGCTTCCGCACCGCCCTTATCATCTTCGGCCTGATCGGCACGCTCGGTTACGGCATGTGCGCCATCTTCAAGCCGGATTGGCCGCTACCGGTCATTTTCGTGATCCTGTTCTTCTGCGGCTTCTTCATGTCGTTCCAGTTCACGGCCTACAACACGATCGCTTATGACGAGATCGAGCGCGACCGCATGAGCATTGCCACGAGTTTCTACTCCACCTTCCAGCAATTGATGCTGTCCCTCGGCATTTGCGTCGCCGCCCTTGCCCTGCATGGCTCGACGCAGTTCCTTGGCCACGCCAAGCCCGAGATGATCGACTTCTCCGTCGCCTTCATTGTCGTCACGGCCATTGCGCTTCTCGCAGTCATCTGGAACGCCAGCTTTTCGCGCACAGCCGGTTCGGAAATCAGCGGCCACCGCCGCAGATCGCCCGAAGACAGCCTCGGCGAGCACTGATGCTCGCCGCCTGCCAAGCCAGGCAATAACCTGTTTTGTGAACAGTGCCTCCACGGACGGCGCATTGCATTGAACAATGACGCCAGCCTAAATACCACCAGAACGAAATAACGGTCTGGAGCATCCCATGGTCGCCGGCATCCACCACATCACGCTGATCACACGTAAGGTCCAGGCGAATGTCGATTTCTACGTCGGCTTCCTCGGCCTGCGCCTCGTCAAGCGCACCGGCGGTTTTGAGGATGCCACGCAGCTTCATCTCCTCTATGGCGATGCCGTGGGCTCCCCGGGCTCGCTGATCACCTTTCTGGTTTGGGAAGATGGTTCTCCCGGCCGGGCCGGCGTCGGTCAGGTCGGCGAAATCTCGCTCGCCATCGATCCGGCCAGCATCGGCTTCTGGCTGACACGCGCCCTAAGCGCCGGTCTGAAGCCGGAGGGTCCCTCAGAGGAATTCGGCGAGCCTGTGCTTCGGCTGAAGGATCCGGACGGCGTCATCGTCAAACTGGTGGGAACGAACACGCTGCAGGCCGCAGCTCCTTGGACGAACGACACCATTCCGCAGGAGCACGCGATTGCCCGCATCCGCGGCGCAACGCTGTTCACCGAAACGCCAGAGGAGACGCGAGCCATGCTGGTCGATTACTTTGACTACCGTCCGCTTGCCACCAGCGGAGCGATCAGCCGGCTCGTCTCGGAGCCCGGCGATATCCTCGATATCCGCGATGCCCGCGGCTTCTGGACGAGCGCGCCGGGCACGGGCACGGTGGATCACGTCGCCTTTCGCGCTGCGGACGATGCCGAATTGCAGTTGGTCCACACCGCACTCCAGGCGATCGATTCCGGGCCGACGACGATGCATGACCGCAAATATTTCCGGTCGCTCTACGTTCGCGAGCCCGGCCGCATCCTGTTCGAACTCGCAACCGATGAGCCAGGCATGCTGATCGATGAAGACGAGGCAACGCTTGGCACGCGTCTCTTCGCCCCCGGCGACAGTCCCAAGCTTCTGGCCGAGCTGAACGTGATTCTGCCGCAGTTCTCCATGCCCGGCGAGCCCCGCGTCATCTATCGCGATCTGCCCTTCATCCATCGTTTCTTCACGCCCGAGCAGGCGAACGGCAACGTCTTCGTCCTGCTGCACGGCTCGGGTGCCAACGAAACAACCATGCTGCCGCTCGGTCACAAGATCGATGCCGACGCGACCTTGCTCAGCGTACGTGGCCGTGCACTCGAGGAAGGCGCCCCGCGCTGGTTCCGCCGCAATGGGCCGATGTCCTTCGATCAGGCCGATATCGCCAGCGAGGCCGAAGCCTTTGCCGCCTTCATTGATGGCGCGGTCCATGCCTACGGGCTTGATCCGGACCGCATCGTCTATATCGGCTATTCGAACGGCGCCAACCTGCTGAACGCCATGCTGTCGCTGCACCCGCACCTTATCCGCCGCACGGTGCTGCTGCGCTCCATGGCGGCCCTCGAAAATCCGCCTGCAGCGGACATGTCGGATGCCCAGGTGCTGTTGGTCGCCGGAGAGAAGGATCTGTATGGTCCCTATACTCAACCGCTGGCCGAACGTCTGCGGAATGGCGGCGCCGAGGTTGAGCTTGCAACAGTTCCAGGCGGTCACGAGTTTGACGATGCGGACGTGCCCGTCATTCAGGCTTGGTTGAACAAATCCGCCTGAGGCGGATCTTCCGAATGTAAACGACAAAAGCCCGCCGGATGGCGGGCTTCTGCTTCGAGCAAGCCAGCAGTTTCAACCCTTGAACGTATATTCCGCGATCGATTCCGGCTTCATCTCGATCGAGAAACCCGGCAGGCTCGGCGGCATATAGGCTGCGTCGCGGATGATGCAGGGGTCGATGAAATGCTCGTGCAGATGATCGACATACTCGATCACGCGGCCGTCCTTGGTGCCCGAGACGGCGATATAATCGATCATCGACAGGTGCTGCACATATTCACACAGGCCAACGCCGCCGGCATGCGGCCAGACCGGCAATCCATACTTGGCGGCGATCAGCAGCACCGCCAGCACTTCGTTGAGACCGCCCATGCGGCAGGAATCGATCTGCACGATATCGATCGCGCCCTCGGCGATGAACTGCTTGAACATGATGCGGTTCTGGCACATCTCGCCGGTCGCGACCTTCACCGGCCCGATGGCCTGGCGGATCTTGCGGTGTCCCGCAACATCATCCGGGCTTGTGGGTTCTTCGATGAAGAAGGGTTTGGCGAAGGCGAGCTTCTTCACCCAGTCGATCGCCTGATTGACTTCCCAGACCTGGTTGGCGTCAATCATGAGATAACGGTCGGGGCCGATCACTTCGCGGGCAATGGTCAGGCGGCGGATATCGTCTTCGAGATCGCGGCCGACCTTCATCTTCACATGGTTGAAACCGGCGTCGATCGCCTCCTGGCACAGGCGGCGCAGCTTGGCATCGTCATAGCCGAGCCAGCCAGCAGATGTCGTGTAGCAGGCATAGCCCTCGCGCTCGAGCGTGGCGATGCGGTCCGCCTTGCCGGCTTCCGCCTTCTTCAGGATAGCGACGGCCTCGTCGCGGGTCAGCACATCGGTCAGGTAACGATAATCGACGATATCGGCGATCTGCTCGGCATCCATCTCCGAAACTAGCCGCCAGACCGGCTTGCCGGCCTCCTTGGCAAGCAGATCCCAGACAGCATTGACGACCGCGCCCGTCGCCAGATGCATCGCGCCCTTTTCCGGGCCGATCCAGCGCAGCTGGCTGTCGCTGGTCAGATGCCGCCAGTATTTGCCGGGGTTTTCCAGAACCGTCGCAAGCTCCGTGCCGACGACAAGATGCCGCATCGCCTCGATCGCCATGCAGCAGATGTCGTTGCCACGGCCGATGGTGAAGGTCAGGCCGTGACCGGCAAGGCCCGGTCTGTCGGTGTCGAGGATGACATAGGCTGCCGAATAATCCGGATCCGGATTCATCGCATCCGAACCGTCGAGGCTCTGCGATGTGGGGAAGCGCAGATCGAAAACGCGAAGATTGGTGATGCGCGTCATTGGAAAACTCCTTCTAAATCCATCGCGGCCTCTCGACCCCTTCAGCCAAGGTCGAACTCCTCCCAGAGTGCCGCATTATGCTCGCCAACGTGCGGGGCCGCACGCTCGAATTTCGGTCGCTGCCCATCGATACGGATAGGCGAGCGGGTGGTACGCAGGCTGACGCCATCATCGCGCCCGACCGTCTGCAGCATGTCGAGAACACGAAATCCTTCACTGCCCAGAAGCTCCGGCCAGTTCAGCACTTTTGCGCACCAGATGTCGGCAGGTTCGAGGATCGCTAGCCAGTCGTCAACGTTGCGGCTGGCGATGCGCGCAGCGATCAACGCTTTGATTTCATCGCGCGCCGTGAACCAGCTTTTCTCATGATCGCGATAGGCCGCAAGCTCGTCTATCCCGAGCAGATCGGCAAGTTTGGAAATCGGCGTCATAGCGATGGCGAGATAGCCGTCGGCGGCGGGATAGACGCCATAGGGGGCGGAAAGATAGGCATGGGCGCTACGAACATGGGAGCGCTCGGGCAGCTTATAGCCATTATTCATGTGAACGCTCAGCACCTCAACCTGCAGATCGACCAGGGCTTCCAGCAGGCTGGTCTCCACCAGTCCACCCTCGCCCGTCACGCCGCGCCGCACCAGCGCCGCCAAAATACCCTGGGCGGCAGCCGCACCCGCCAGCATATCGCCGATCGCGAGACCAAAAGGCACGGGCCCCTGTCCCTCGTCGCCGTTCAGCCACATGACGCCGGAACGCGATTGCGCCAGAAGATCCTGCCCCGGCCGCCCGACCCATGGTCCCTCTTCGCCGTAGCCGCTGATCGAGCAATAGACGAGACGCGGATTGAGCTTGCTTGCGGCCTCGTAATCCAGCCCCAACCGCTCGATCACACCGGGGCGAAAGTTCTGAATAAGCACATCGACCTTGGAGACCAGCTTGCGCAGCACGCTCATATCGCGCTCGTTTTTCAGATCGACCGCGAGGCTTTCCTTGGAGCGGTTAATCGCGTGGAAGATCGTCGAATCACCGCTTTCATCGTCGCTGAGATAAAGCCTGCGCGAAAGATCGCCGCCACCGGGACGCTCGATCTTGATCACCCTGGCGCCGAGATCCATCAGCCGCAGCGAGCAATAGGGACCCGACAGAAACTGGCTCATGTCGACGACGACAAGTCCGGCCAGCGGCAAGTCCCTCTTCAGTGTCATTGATATTCCCGCTCCCCGACATCACCCCGGCCCAAAGCGCCTCTCCGCCTTGAGGATTATCCTCGTCACCGGTTCCTGCGTCAGCCTCAATCTTCTTATGTGAATAGTATTTTCACATATGGATGACTTTTGCAAACGAAAAGAGGAAGGATAATGGAAGCTCCCGCGCCCAGGTCGTCAGGAAATAGATTATGGTTCCACATAATGAGAGCTGATGAAATGAAGGGAGATAAGGAATGGCGACGGTCAAGTTACTCGATGATGCGGAAGCCGAGGCAATCCCGGCGGTCAAGGCTGTGTTCGACGACATTCGCGCGGTGAGAAAATCCGATTTCGTCAATAATTTCTGGCGCGGCCTCGCCAATGATCCTGCATTGCTTAAGCGCACCTGGGAGGGCCTGAAAGCGGTCATGGTGGCGGACGGCGCACTTGATCCGCTCGTGCGCGAGATGATCTACATAGCAGTCTCCACGGCCAACGGTTGCACCTATTGCGTCCATTCGCATACCGCAGCCGCCAGAGCAAAGGGCATGACTGACGCCCAGCATGGGGAACTGCTGGCGGTTATCGGACTTGCCGGACAGACCAATCATCTCGTGACGGCGATGCAGATCCCCGTCGATCCGGAATTCGATGTCGGCGGCCGATGACACGCAAAAGGCCCGCGGGCACATGCCGGCGGGCCTTCCATAAACAATCTTCGCTGTTAGCGATCCGACGTTTCCGCCGCCTGGGTATCTGCCGCAATGGCAGCGACGTTGACGCCGTTGTTCACGACCAGCAATCTTTTGCGAACCAGAACGCCCATCACGCGGGCGGCGGTCGAAAAGGTCATCGTGTCGAGCGGACCCTCGCCCTCCCAAGGCTTGGTCAGCCGCTCGGTCACGGCCGAGACGATATTGTTGGGCACGATATCAGTGCATTCGCGCATAGCTTCGAACACGACGCTAATGGGATGGATACGTCCCTCGAACGTCACGATTGGTTCGGTTACTTCGCTGTCCCATTCCTCGAAGGCATAGAGCGCTTCGCGGAAGAGCTGCTGCAGGGTAATGGGGGCATGACCCTCATGAAGGGGCGGCAAGGCATTCGACATGTCTGTCTCCTTTCAATTGGAAGTCCGGCGCATATATGAAAGTTGATGGTCTCTCCTCCGAGACCCAAGCGCTGCTTCTTCAGTTTGGCGCGCCTTAAATGGGGGGAGCGGCGCGGCAAACCATCTTGTGACCGGCGCAACGCGGGACGCACACGAAATGTTCCCACCGGTCATGTAACTTGATCAAGTCTATAGATTAATCTCGACTTGAAAAGCCTCAATGATAACTTTCTGCAATTCTCTTTATTTTTGAATGGCTTCATGTAGAGTGAAATGACAGCGCATCTGTGGAAGGCATGCGAATCTCCATTCAGGGCCGAAAGGACGCGACCATGTGCGGCGATCACGAACACGAGCACCAACATGGGCATGATCATAGCCACCAACAGGTCGATTGGCGTGAACATGGCGTCAAGATCATTCCGGGCAATGCCCTCGACCCGAATACGGCGCAGACGCCGGGCATGAACCGCGCAACCGCAATCAATCATGCCCGCGCAGGCGCTGAAAAGATCTGGGCAGGAACCGTGACGATCCACGCCAATGCCAAGACCGGCGCCCATCATCACGGCGACCTTGAAAGCATCATTTATGTGGTCAAAGGCCGGGCGCGAATGCGCTGGGGCGAGAACCTGGAATTCGTCGCCGAAGCCGGGCCTGGCGATTTCATCTTCGTGCCGCCTTATGTGCCGCACCAGGAGATCAATGCAAGCCGCGACGAAACGCTGGAATGCGTGCTTGTCCGCTCCGGGCAGGAGCCAGTCGTCGTCAATCTGGATATCGAACCGGTCGAAAAGCCGGAAGAGGTCCTCTGGAAGGACCCAATCCATCGCTGAGGCGATCAATTTTTGAGCAAATGCCTATTTTGCCGCATAAGTAATCTATAGTAATTATAGAAAATAAGTTTGCTCTTTTGCGTTGCACTGAAAAGAGTTTTTCAGAACCGCAGTGCACAACGCATGATCCTGCTTCGCGGATAGACCGCGCGTCTGAAATGATCCTGCTGTCAACGAGAGAACGATCTCGATCATCTGGAACAGGGATTTCCCATGACTGAAAAGCTTTCTAGAGGTTTCGCTGCGCTGCGCCTTTCCCGCCGCGCCGGCCTTGCCGCCATCCTCGCTTCCGCTGTCGCCGTCTTCGGCCTGACAGCAACCGCCATGCCGTCTTTCGCTGCAGACAAGACGATCAAGGTCGGCATCATGAGCGGCGAGGACGAGGATGTCTGGCGCGTCGTGGTCGCCGAGGCCGCCAAGAAGGGCCTGAAGGTCGAGCCGGTCGTCTTCAACGATTATACCCAGCCCAACGAAGCACTCGAGCGCGGCGAAATCGACGCCAACGCCTTCCAGCACAAGCCTTACCTCGACAACCAGATCAAGCAGCACGGCTATCACATCGCGATTGCCGGCTACACGGGCATCTGGCCGATCGGCCTCTACACGAAGAAGTACAAGACGGTAGCCGACCTTCCGAAGGGTGCTGCCATCGGGGTGCCAAACGATCCATCCAACGAAGGCCGCGCATTGCTCGTTCTGCAGCATGAGGGCATCATCAAGCTCAAGGAAGGCACCGGCATCCTCGCCACGGTTGCCGATATCGCTGAAAACCCGAAGAACGTCGACATCAAGGAGCTGGATGCCGGCATCGTCGGCCGTTCGATCGATGATCTCGATGCAGCCGTCGTCAACACCGACTGGGCACTGAAAGCAGGGCTCTCGGCGAAAGACCGCATCGCGCAGGAGCAGACCGAAAACAATCCGTACCGCAACTTCATCGCCGTCAAGCAGGGCAGCGAGAATGAAGCCTGGGTCAAAACGCTGGTCGCCTCCTATCAGAACGACACCGTCAAGGCCGAGTTCGACAAGGTCTACAAGGGCACCGGTCAGAGCGCCTATTGATCTCAGAACGGCGCGGGGGGACAGCGCTGAACGGCGGGCGGCCGGGGCATCTTGCCCGGGCCGCCTTTGATGTTTTCCCCGGCAGGATGCGATGAAGTGTAACTGAAATTGGCCGAGAAATTCGTGGAGAGTGTGCACCCCCCTTCTGTCCCTTTCGGGACATCTCCCCACAAGGGGGGAGATCGGAAATACGCGGCAAGCCATTGCCAGAAACACGCATCGCATCTGCTGACACATTGCCGATTGTTCTGCTAAGCGCGCAACAAACTCCCAACGATCTCCCCCCTTGTGGGGGAGATGTCACGAAGTGACAGAGGGGGGTACAATGGCCTCAACGAACTCGGAGGCCGCTTTTATACAAAGAGAAGCACTATGAATTCTTTCACCCCAGCCACATCGATCGACGGACAGGCGCCGCCTGAAGCGACAGGCGACGAGATCGTCCGCCTGGTCGATGTCCGCCGCCGGTTCGGCGCGACGCCAGCGTTGGATGGCATATCGCTGACCGCACGCCGCGGCGAAATCGTCGGCATCATCGGCCGCAGCGGCGCCGGCAAATCGACGCTGATCCGCTGCCTGAACGGGCTGGAGCGTGTCGATAGCGGCGAGATCCACATCGAGGGCCGCGATATCGCCCGCCTTTCGGAGAAGGAGCTGCAACCGCTGCGGCGCCGCATCGGCATGGTCTTCCAGCACTTCAATCTGCTGTCCTCCAGGACGGTCGAGGAAAACATCGCACTGCCGCTGAAAATCGAGGGCGTCGCCAAGGCGGAACGATTACAGCGCGCCCGCGAACTGCTCGAACTCGTCGGCCTTGCCGACAAGGCCAAGGCCTACCCGTCCGCCCTGTCCGGCGGCCAGAAGCAGCGCGTCGGCATTGCCCGCGCCCTTGCCGCCCGGCCCGCAATTCTCCTGTCGGACGAAGCCACATCCGCGCTCGATCCGGAAACAACCCGATCCATTCTGGCATTGTTGAAGGACATCAACCGCAAGCTCGGCCTGACGATCCTGCTCATCACCCACGAGATGGAAGTGATCCGCTCGATCGCCGATCGCGTCGCGGTCATCGATGCCGGCCGGATCGTCGAGGAGGGCTCGGTATGGACGGTTTTCGCCAATCCCCAGCAGGACATCACCGCGAGCCTGCTCAGCGGCGCGCGCCCGCAGCTTCCAGACCATATTGCCGCCCGCCTTTCCCCGACATCGGGCGCCGAAGCCATCCTTAGCATCGATCTTGCCGGCCCTGCCGCGCAGGGTGCGCTCTTTGCCGAACTCTCGGCCGCTCTTCCCCGCTCCTTCCGGCTGGTCCATGGCGGCATCGACCATATCCAGAACCAGCCCGTTGCCCGCTTCTTCGTCGCGGTGCCGACGCGCGACGCGACCTTGCCGACCCAAGTCGGTGACTTCTTGAAAGCCCGCTCCGCACGGGTGGAGGTTCTAGGCTATGACAACTGATGTAATCCTCGGCCTGCTTTGGCGCTCCTTCTGGCAAACCGTTTGGATGACGGGCGCCTCCGGCTTTCTTTCCCTCATTATCGGCCTGCCGCTCGGCCTTGCTCTCGTCGCAACCAGCCGCGGCGGCATCGCTGAACAGGGCGCGATCAACCGCGTCCTGGGCATCCTGGTCGACGGCTTCCGGGCCGTGCCTTTCATCATTTTGCTTATCGCCCTGATCCCGCTGACGCGCCTGATCGTCGGAACCGCGCTCGGCACGACAGCCGCGATCGTGCCGTTGACCATCGCCGCGATCCCCTATTACGCGCGCGTCGCAGAGGTCTCGCTCCGCGACGTCGATCGCGGCCTGATCGATGCCGTGCGCGCCATGGGCGGCAATCGCTGGACGATCGTCCGCGAAGTGCTGATACCGGAAGCGATGCCCGGCATCGTCGCCGGCTTCACCGTGACCATGGTCACACTGATCGGCGCTTCGGCTATGGCCGGCACGATCGGCGGCGGCGGCCTCGGTGACCTTGCCATCCGCTATGGCTATCAACGCTACGAGACGAGCGTCATGATCGCCGTCGTCATCATCCTGATCATTCTGGTCTGGGGCATGCAATGGCTGGGCGATCGCCTCGCCAATAGGCTCGATCGCCGCTAGCTTCGTCGATACGAATCCACTCCCGGTACAGAAAGACATTGCCCCGGGAGTGAAGACGAAAGATCAGTTGCGCGTCACTGGCCTCGAGCGCATGCGCGATACCGTTTCCCGCTCGGCGCGCTTGCAGCGCATCGGCGGCAGGCCGCGATCCATCAGATCCATATCCTCCAGCACCATGTCGCCCATCTTCTTGAAGGCGCTGTCGAGCGCACCGGCACGATGGGCGGAGCGGAGGAAGCCCTTGAGCTTGCGTACCGGGTGATCGGAGCCGAGCGGCTCCTCGGGGTAGACATCGCTTGCCGCCACGATATGGCCCGAGGCGACAGCCGCCATCAGTGCATCGAAATCGACGACATCGGCCCGGCTGAGCAGAATGAAGGCCGCGCCCTTGCGCATCCTGGCAAAAGCCTCGGCACCCAGAAATCCCTTGTTCTCGCTGGTGACTGCGGCAACAACGAAGACGAAATCGCTGTTGGACAACACCTCATCGAGCCCAGCGGGCTGCACGCCATGCTCCTTGAGGATCGACGGCGGCATCCAGGGATCGAACACCCTGATATTGGCGCGGAAGCCGGAAAGCACGCGGTTCAGCGCCTTGCCGAGATCACCGAAGCCGACAATACCGACATCGCTGCCGGCAACGAGCCGCGCCTTCGCATTGCCATCGCTACCCCAGAGTTCCCTGCCCTCGCGGAAATCGACATCGGCATCGACGATCCCGCGCGCCAGGCTCAGAGCAAACCCCAGGCCGATCTCGGCGACCGGCTCGGCAAAAACGAGGCCAGTGGTCACGACGTGGATGCCGCGCTCGAAAAGCACTTCATAGGGCATGTTGTTGATGAGATTGCTCTCGACATTCAGGATACAGCGCAGTTGCGGCATGCGGTCCAGCGTTTCCCTCAATAGTGGCGGCTGGCCGATGATGTAGCGCGCCTCAGCGAGCACCTCGTCGCCCAGTCCGGCGATATCGTCCGAATCCGCCTCGACGAGGCGATATTTCGAATGAAGGAGCGACAGTGCATCCTTGGTGAAGATAAGCTCGAGCGAGCGCGGCTCCGGCGCGCTGATGGCCAAGGGTCTGCTATCGTTCGTCATTCTGCTCCTCCAATCTCGCGGCGCGATCCAACATCATTCGATGGATGAGATCAATCAGGCCTCGTCCTCTTCTCCCGGCATTCCGACGGAGAAGGCGCAGATGCGCGAGAGATAAGTCATCGGTAGGCCCGTCTCGACGTGCCAGGCGCTGAACTGATCCTGGATCAGTCGAAGATCCTTCTTGGTGGGCTTATTCTCCGAGATAGGGAGGCCGGAAAGCCGCAGGCAGACGAGAACGTCATGGCTCATGACGAAGCTGTCGCGGCCGATTGCCCGCAGGAGATACTGCCCGGTCATGCCGCCGAGCCGGTTTGCCTGCTTGTCCAGGAGAGCAAGCAGGCCGATCTGATCCTCCAGCGGCCAATCGGCGAAGAAACGGCCGGCGCTGCCGTGCTCATCTGCAATCGCGCGGATGAACTGTGCATTGGCCCGCACCGACATGATCTTGGCGCCGTTGCGGATGACCCGTGCGTCCGAGGTCAGATCATGCCAGTAATCATCCGGCGCCAGATTGAGAAAAGCGGGGTCGAAGCCGGAGAATGCCGTTTCGAAACCAGCCCATTTCGAATCGATGACGTTGCGCACAAAACCCGCATAGAAGATGTAGCGCGTCATCTCCGACAAGATCCGATCATCGGGCAGAGCACGCAGCACTTCATGGTTCGGCACCTTGGGCATCAGCGCCTTTAACCCGTCGGCGCCTCCCTTGCGCTTCTCGGCCCGCTCCCTGATCTCGGCAAAGCTTCCCATCACCCTCTCCTGTCGGCCACGCTGTGGGCCAAGTCTTTTATGATCTCATCGCCCAGTGCAAGTAATCTCCGCGCAATGATTTCCTGTGAAAAACACGACGTCGAAAGTTATGACTCGAAAGTTGATCACACCGGCATTCGAATTGATTTCCCGACGATTGAAACAGTTCCGAAGTGCTCCAGATATCGTCTTGAAATTAACTTGAGATTCCGCACACCGTAGCGTTAATTTCGGCGGCGTCGGATCGGAGCCTCCTGCAATGAACAATAAAGACTGGAATTATCCCATCATGGTCATCTGCAAGCGCACCGGAAAAGTCTATACGGTCGCGAACACCAAGGAAGCGCTGGACATGCTGCTGAACGCATGGCCTGTCGCAGAGGGCAAGGCTTTCATGATGGCTCTGCAGGTCTGTGCCGACGTCGAAAGAGGCCAGGGACAACCGCTGGAAGCCCGCAATAGCTTTGTCGCTGCAGCATCGGAGGCTGGCGTCCCCCTTGAGATGCCGGTGATTCAGTAGGAATTGCTGCCCTGTTTCGAGACCTGCTGCGCACCGTTTTCACAAGGCTTGATTGGGGTATGTCCGGTAGGCTGCCACACTGTTGGGCGCCGCACCGCTCTTACAGAAATGGTGCGGACCGATTTTCCGGAAATTGCGAAACTTTTTGCCGTGGCGGGAGTTTCACTCGCAATGTCGGAGCATCATCGAAATGAAAATGACCTTTAGGGCCGGCGCAAGCCGCTGGCCAGAGCCCGTATATCTGCGTATCGGCCACGGCATGCCGGAAGCAATTCGAAGCCCGAAGGAAGCCCACAATCACCTCCTTTTCCGCTGGCCGACCGTCAGAGGCGAAAAATACGATTCGGCCAGAAGCCTCTGCCTTGAAGCCGTGACCGACCCCTTTCTTTGCGAGTACGCCAGGAAGGTGTTCATCGAGGCCTGCATCGAAGCCGGCGTGCTCGACTAGATAGCGATACTGAACCTGTTGCCGATCCGTGTTTGAGTACGCAAGCTTCCGTGCTCTGCATGCGGTATCTCGGCATAGGGCCGTCGGCCACCGCGCGTGCGTGACCACAAGCTCTCCCAAGATCTATCCAATTCTGCGGGAGAGATACGATAATTCGTCGCACTTCTACAATCATTGCGAGAATTTACAAGGTGAATTTGCTCGCCACGTACCAAGGAGCGGAACCTGTTTCACTGACCTCGGCCGGAAAGCGTCCGAATCGGAACGCTTCTTGCTGTGTTACCGAAGCATGAACGTTTCGGAGGTAATGCGTTTTGAAACGAAACACTTTACGACCATTTCCAGCTGTCACGCTTGTCATGGGTGAGAATGGCGGAACCCGCCGCGTCAATTCGGTGCATCAGGTCGCAGAGCTGCTGCTGGAACATTGGCCGGTGGCAAATGGCGAAGACTATGTCGCAGCGGTACGGGTCTGCCTCGAAGCTATGCTTGGCGCCGTCCCTGCCGAAGCCGTAAGAGAGGCCTTGATCAAGGCTGCTCGGGAAGCAGGCATATCCGTAATGCAGTGAATCACCCATCCTTCCCGCACCACGCGGGATCTCTCTGACATTATTCACTTTTTATGAACGAGTGCCGGCGATCTTTGCCAACAGAGGCAGGCGATTCGCCCCTGCCGATGACGGAGAGAATATGTCGCTTCTACCATTCCCGGCCGACAGGCGTACCAGTGATGTCAGGCGGTGTGCCACAGCCCTTCAGCAGCTACATGGTGAGGCGGCAAACCGCTTCTGGCGCTCGGAAATGGCACTTTTTGCCAACGCCTTGCGCGAACAGGGAGTGGAAGACGGCGAAATCTCGCGGCAAGCCGGCCTCTTCATGCATGCGGTCCAGATGGAACTGCAGCTTGCCTATGCCGAAGAGGAACTGAACGCCTCGGCCTGACGGCGTTAGAGCTTCTCCGCTTCCTTGAATTGCGAGAACGCTCTATCTCTTTGTTTTTTCGCAGTTCCGGACGGAAAACCGCTACGCAGTTTTCCTGGAGTTGCTCTATTTCGGCAATCTGCAAAATGCGATGGATTTGTCGCCGCTGGTCGGTGACTTGATCTGCACGGTCCATTCTCCCCCGGGAAAATGGAGCCCCTTTGACGAAACCACGCCGGTGATCTGCGCGCAGGCCTTCCTGGCATCGGCGTTCGGCAGATCTATGGTCGCCATGACGGCGTACCTCCGGCTGGAAACCTGGCAAGGTGCTGTAAACAAGCCGGTATTGTCGATCATCTTGCAGACCCGGAACGCATTGCTCACGGCATCGTCTGCAGCCATCGCGGAATTGGCGATCACCAGCATGGTGGCCGCTGCCAAAAACAATCTCATTGAAAATCCCGATCCCCTATGGCGGCACGGTGCCAGAGCATGTTTCGTCTTGCAAGAGATGTTGCATGGATTTCCATTGGCCGTTTGAAAATACAACGCAATTGACGGCAACTTGTTCGCCGGTGGCTGCCTTCATCAGACACCGCTGAGATATTCCGCTTGCGATCAAACCAGAGAGATTGGCTCTCGAAGATATGGCGGTGCCGATGCACCGGGCTGTGCCTGCCTCCGTCCAGCTGGTATCTTGCCGATACCCGCCACTCCCCTTCGCTGCATCTGACGGCGGGAAGCGCTCAATTTGCGACTTCCCATTAATATCTTCGATATTAGAACATGCCATATTAGTGAAAAACAGGACTGAAGGAGCCAGCGCGATGACGGCATTCTCACCCGAAGGCCGGGTAGCCACCCGAAAGCGAACGCTTCTCGGCGCGAAAATCATATTTAACGACGGCCACTCGGTCTTCGATTGCCTCGTCCGAAATCTGTCCGATACCGGCGCCATGATCCAAATCGAAAACCCACTCGCCGCACCCAACGCCTTCAAACTGCAACTTTCGGACGAAAGATTATTGGCTTGCGCAGTGCGCTGGCGAAAAATCAACAGCATGGGCGTCGAATTTGTATGAGGCCGTCCCTCGGCGGCTAATGCCTCTGGCCGCCTTGCAAAACATAGATACCGGAAGAGCTATCAGCCAAATCTGATCGATATGGAGTTGCCAACGATATCCCAAATCGCAGTTGCCGCCCTACCGATCAGGTTCGCCCGGAACAAATAAGCCGCACCGTGCATTCACAAACATATGGTCCAAACATATGGCGCTTTGCCGAATTGGTTTGTGAAGGAGACGGCTATGAACCAAGACACTATCGATCGGCTCGATACCATCAGCCAGCAGCTTCATGATCGAGCTCTTGCTCTGGCCCAGTCGCAATCCCAGGAAGGCCAAGACCATGCCCTCATGATGTCGGCACTAGCAACCTTGGCGGCGGCAGTAAGAACCTTGGATGACGACGTCGCTCGTCTCGACGGCCCCAAGGGGATTGGCGCGGCCGGTTCTTGAATTCAGCCCTTTCAAATGTCGAAAGGGTTTAGCTTTCGCGCCCATAACAAACGAGCGCTTTCTTAGCCAGCCGTGCAGAATTGTTGGAGGGACGTATGGTAGCGGAGGAGGGATTTGAACCCCCGACACAAGGATTATGATTCCTCTGCTCTGACCTACTGAGCTACTCCGCCACGCTGCGCTTGATGTCGAACATCAAACACAAAGGTCAAACGAACCGCCACTCAAAAAGCGCCGGCCCATCGGTTGAGCGGCTTATAAGGTGCGGCTCGGCTTGGTGTCAAGCGGATGATTTGGAAAAATCAGTGGTTTCTCCAAACCGATCTTATCTATCGTTCAAGCTGCGACCGGGCTTCCCAGCAGCGCCTTCAAGGAAGCTTCCGCCATCGGCTCGCGTTCCGAACGTTCGATGAACCCGCCGCCATAGACGCGGGCGTCGTCACCGGGTGCCGAATAGAGCGCGCAAGCCTGGCCGGGAGCCACGCCGGCCTCGCCGATGGTAAGGTCTACATAGATGCCGCTGGCGTCGGCGTGCAGCACGGCAGGCGACGGTGCGCGGGTGGAGCGGACCTTGGCGAAACAGGAAAAGCCCTCGCCGGAAGCGGCTTGCTCCAGCGGCTCATCGCCCAGCCAGTTGACATCACGTAGATAGACGCGATGCGTTTCCAGCGCTTCCTTGGGGCCGACGATGACGCGGCGCGAGCGGGCGTCGAGATAGACGACATAGAGCGGCTCGCCTGTAGCCACACCGATGCCGCGGCGCTGGCCGATCGTGTAGTGCAGGATGCCTTCGTGCTGGCCGAGTACGCGGCCATCGAGATGGACGATCTCGCCGGCAAGCGCCGCGTTCGGCTTAAGCTTGGCGATGACATCGGAATATTTGCCCTGCGGCACGAAACAGATGTCCTGACTATCGGCCTTCTTGGCGACGATCAAGCCCATCTCTTCGGCAAGCGCACGGGTCTCGGCCTTCGGCATGCCGCCGAGCGGAAAGCGCAGATAGTCGATCTGTTCCTGCGTCGTGGCGAAGAGGAAGTAGCTCTGATCGCGATCGGCATCGGCCGGACGATAGAGCGCGCGGCGATGCGGATGCTCCGGCGATGGGTTCGGGCGCGAGCGGATATAATGCCCTGTTGCCAGCGCATCGGCGCCGAGTTCCTTCGCGGTCGCCAGCAGATCGGCGAACTTGACGGTCTGGTTGCAGGCAACGCAAGGGATCGGCGTTTCGCCGGCGACATAGCTCTCGGCGAAAGGATTGATCACCGTCTCGCGGAAGCGCTTTTCATAGTCGAGTACGTAATGCGGGATGCCGAGCGTTTCGCAGACGCGGCGCGCATCGTCGATATCCTGGCCGGCGCAACAGGAGCCGGCGCGATGCACGGCGGCGCCATGGTCATAGAGCTGCAGCGTGATGCCGAGCACATCATAACCCTGCCGCTTCAAAATGCCGGCAACGACGGAGCTGTCGACACCGCCCGACATGGCGACGACGACGCGGGTATCTTCCGGCCTCTTGTCAAAATCCAGTGTATTCACGGTCGTTGCCGCCAGTCTTGAACGATCTTCGATGCTGCCGAGCGGGATGACCTTTCATTGAAACGCCGTCACGCTCTCACGATTTCATTTCGCATGATCTGATCCAAAAACCGCTGCACACTTTTCGGGATCATGCTTCCTGCCGCCGGATGCCATGCAAAAGCGGCGAATTTTCATCACAAGGGCCTTTAGCCGCTCTTTGCAGCCAGCCTCAATTGTGGACGGATATAGAAAGGATTGCCAACCCATGCAAGGGGTGAGCGAAATCGCGAATCATCCCTTTGCCTTCAAATGCCGGATCAGATTGCGGCTGCGCCTCGCCACCGTGACCGCCGATCCGATGCCAACGATCCAGAGCGCAACGGTCAAAACCCAGCTGCCGCCGGTCCATAGAGCCTCGATAATCGAAAGCAAAGCCGCTGTCGTAGTGACCGCCATGCGATGCTGCTTGGCCATCGGGCCGACGAAATCGCTGGGGTTGCCTGCGGCGCGGCCAAGCTCGCGCACATAGGCCGTCAGCACAGCAAAGGCAGCCGCCGCCCAGCCGAGGCCCGGCGCTCCAATGCCATAACCGATACCGGCGAAGATGAGGATATCGGCGATCCGATCCGGAAATTCGTTCCAGAACGGCCCATCGGCTTCAGCCTTTCCGCCTTCGACTGCCACCATGCCATCGAGCAGATTGCAGAGCAGACGCAGCTGGCAGAACAAGGCGGCAAGGATCAGCAGGACCACCCGCATCCCGACGCTTTCCGCGACGCCAGAGAGCCAGAACGAAGCCCCTGCCAGCGCTGCCATGAGCATGCTCGCTTGTGAGATCTGGTTCGGCGTTACCGAAAGCGCGGTCATGCGCCGCGCCAGCGTCTGAGCCCATCGCGTGTTGCGGCTCGCCAGCGGTCGTCTGTCGCCCATCCCCTCGCCTGTCATCGCCCCTCACCTTTCATGACTTCGCGGCATTGCCTGAAATTGAATAATTATAGATCGCCGCATAGCTGGAGGAGACCAGCAGTGGCACGGCGATGGTCTTCAGGATCTCCGGCGTGCCGCTCAGCGCGTGGATGACAACCAGGATGGTCGCCGAGCCCAGGCAGGCGATAAGTGGCGGCGCCCAAAGGCGCACAAGGCCGCTGAATCGCCGCGACAAAGCCTCGACCACGGATTTCAGGAACAGCGTCAGGCAGCCAGAAAGCACGCCCTGCACGAGGCCTGATACCAGAGGCCGCGGCATCGGGTGCAAGCGATTGGCGAAGACAGCCCAGCCGCCCATGGCAAGAAAGGCGAAAAGCACGTGCACGATGCTGCTGCCGGCAAGCGCTTTCACCTTTCCGCTCATGACAGTGACCACCAGAAGCGCACGAGATGGAAGAAGATCGGCGCGGAAAAGACGACCGAGTCCAGCCGGTCGATCAGCCCGCCATGCCCTTCGATGAGATGCCCCCAATCCTTGACACCGCGATCCCGTTTAATCGCCGACATCACGAGCCCGCCGAAGAAGCCCATGATGGTGATGATAAAGGCGAGAAGCCCGGCCTGCAGCGGCGTAAATGGCGTCACCCACCAGAGCGCCGCCCCGATCAACGAGGCGCTGATGACGCCGCCCACAAAACCCTCAACCGTCTTCGATGGCGACAGACGCGGCGCGATCTTGGTTTTTCCGAAGAGCTTGCCCCAGACATATTGCAAGACGTCGCTGAGCTGCACGACGATCACCAGGAAGGCGATCAGCAGCACGTTGCGGCCTTCATATCCCGGAATATGCAGCGTCAGCAGCGCCGGCACATGCGAAGCGCAGAAGACGCAGATCATCAGCGCCCATTGCACCTCGGCGATGCGCACGAGAAACCGCTCGGTATCTCCGCGCAGCACCGCGATAATCGGCATGAAGAGAAAGGCGTAGACGGGAATGAAGATCGAATAGATACCGTATTGCTCGGCCCAGAGCAGGTAATATTGCACCGGCAGGGCGACGAAGAAGGCGGCGGCAAGCGCCCAATGATCCGCCCGTTTCGTGTTGATCAGCGTCACGAATTCGCGCAGTGCCGCAAAGGAGCAGAAGGCAAACAGCAGGATGACGCCGGCACGCCCGGCAATGAAGGCGATGCCGATCAGCACCACCATCACCCACCAGGCCTTGATGCGCGCATTGAGGTTTTCGATCGCCGCATTCGATCCGTCGGGCGACAGGCGCTGTTCCAGCACATAGCCGATGATCGAGGCGACGATCAGAACGCCGAAAATGCCGAGAACGAGATGGATCAGATCGGCGCTTGCCGCACTCATGCTCAGTCTCCTGCCCGCTTGGGCGCCAGCGCCAATAAGGCCGCTTCGGCTCTTGCCAGGAACTCCGCCTTTTCCTCGGTCTCGCCGATATGCAGCGCCTCACCGAAGGTGACGGTGCAGATCAGCGGAATAGGCACGAACTCGCCCTTAGGCATGACGCGATTAAGATTGTCGATCCAGACGGGCACGAGATCGATATCGGGGCGAGCCCGGGCAAGATGGAAAAGCCCGCTCTTGAAAGGCTGCAGCGGCTGATCGGTCAGATTGCGTGTGCCCTCTGGAAACAGGATCAGCGAGGAACCGGCGTCGAGCGCCTGCGTCATCTGCGTGACCGGATCCTCCTTGCGCGCTTCGCGATCGCGCTCGATCAGCACGGCGTTGAAAACGTCGCGGCCGATGAAACTATTCAACGGCGATTTCAGCCAATAATCCGCACCCGCTACCGGGCGCACGCGTCGGCGCAATCGTGGCGGCAGGACGGTCCAGATCAGGATGAAATCGCCATGGCTGGAATGATTGGCGAAATAGACGCAGCGACGGGTTTGCATGCCGCTCTCGGGCCAGATCGCCCGGACGGCGGTGATGGCGCGTGCAAACAGCACGATCGCCACGGAGACAGGCCTGGCCAGCCATTCGATCGGCGTGCCCATCCCTTTTCCCAAAAAATCCTTCCACAATGCCTCCATGACATAGAGATAGGCGCGTTTCCTCGCCCCCGATAGTGTGCCGGCCAGGCTTATCCACAACCCTCACAACCATAAAGAAAGCCCGGCGCAACTCGTGTCGCGCCGGGCTTTCGGACTGGCTCTTGGGAGGAGCGAACTCTGTGGCTGCACCCTTCTTCGGGGCGGGCAGGCTCAGTCGACGTTGAAGACCAGCGGCTTTGCCTGGCGGATCGCCTGATGTGCTGTCAGCTTGGCAAGAACGTCATCGCTGATCGGGCCGTCGACATAGAGAAGCGCGATGGCATCACCGCCCTGCTTGTCGCGTCCGAGCTGGAAGTTCGCGATATTGACACCGGCGGAGCCGAGCGTCGTGCCGATGAAGCCGATCATGCCGGGAACGTCGGTATTGGCGATATAGACCATGTGGTTGCCGACATCGGCGTCGAGATTGATACCCTTGATCTGGATGAAGCGCGGCTTGCCGTCCGAGAAGACGGTACCGGCGACGGAACGCGTCATGCTGTCGGTGGTGACGGTCAGCTTGATATAGCCGTCATAAACACCAGTCTTGTCGCGCTTGACTTCGGCAAGCACGATTCCCTTTTCCTTGATCATGATCGGGGCCGAAACCATGTTCACATCGGCAACCTGATTGCGGATCAGGCCGGCGAGCAGCGCGCTCGTCAGAGCCTTGGTGTTCATGTTGGCGGTGACGCCGTCATAGAGGATCTCGATTTCCTTGATCGGATCGTCCGTGACCTGGCCGACGAAAGCGCCGAGAACATCGGCAAGCTTGATGAACGGCTTCAGGATCGGTGCTTCTTCAGCCGTGATCGAGGGCATGTTGATGGCGTTGGAGACAGCGCCCTTCATCAGGTAGTCCGACATCTGCTCGGCGACCTGAAGCGCGACGTTTTCCTGGGCTTCGGTCGTGGAAGCGCCGAGATGCGGCGTGCAGACGACATTCGGCAGGCCGAAGAGCGGGCTTTCTTTGGCGGGCTCGACCTCGAAGACGTCGAAAGCGGCACCGGCGACATGGCCTGATTTGATGGCGGCGGCAAGGGCTGCCTCATCGACGAGACCGCCGCGAGCGCAGTTGATGATGCGCACACCTTCCTTCATCTTGGCGATGGCAGAGGCGTCAATAATGTTGCGGGTCTTGTCGGTCAGCGGCACATGCAGCGTGATGAAGTCGGCGCCGGCGAAGAGCTCATCAAGCTCGACCTTAGTCACGCCCATTTCCTCGGCGCGTTCCTTCGACAGGAAGGGGTCGTAGGCCAGGACATGCATCTTCAGGCCGAGGGCGCGGGCAATCACGATGGAGCCAATATTGCCGGCGCCGATGATGCCGAGGGTCTTGCCGGTGATTTCGACACCCATGAACTTCGACTTTTCCCACTTGCCGGCCTGTGTCGAGGCATCGGCAGCCGGAAGCTGGCGGGCAACGGCAAACATCAGTGCGATGGCGTGTTCGGCGGTCGTGATCGAATTGCCGAACGGCGTGTTCATGACGATGATACCGCGGCGCGAGGCGGCCGGGATATCGACATTGTCAACGCCGATACCGGCGCGGCCGACGACCTTGAGGTTCTTGGCCGCTTCGATGATCTTCTCCGTCACCTTGGTGGCGGAACGGATGGCAAGACCATCGTAGTTGCCGATGATTTCGAACAGCCTGTCCTTGTCCTTGCCAAGCTGCGGCTGGAAATCGACTTCGACGCCGCGATCGCGGAAGATCTGGACGGCGGTTTCCGACAGTTCGTCGGATACGAGAACGCGAGGTGCCATGGAGGCCTCCTGAAAAAGGTCAGCTAAGACGAGCAATCCCACGAAATGCGAAACGGCTTTCCGGTCGGAATTGCATAAAAATAATGAGAATTCGGAATGCTGGGCCCCGCCTCACCGGCGGAGCCATAAACGCGTCAAACCTCAGGCAGCAGCCTGGGAGAGCGTCGCCTTCTGCGTTTCGAAAGCCCAGGCAAGCCAAGGCATCAGCTTCTGCATGTCGGAAGCTTCGATCGTCGCACCGGCCCAGATGCGCAGGCCTGACGGCGCGTCGCGGTAATGGCCGATGTCATAGGCGACGCCTTCCTTTTCGAGGAGTGCAACCAGGCCCTTGGCAAAATTCGCCTGGCCATCGGCATCGAGAGCGACGACATCCCTGTCTACGATCTTCAGGCAGACGGAGGTGTTGGATGCTGTCTCGGCCTTGACGGCGAGATTGGCGATCCAGTCGTTGGCGGCAACGAAATCGTGGATGACCTTGGCGTTGGCATCGGCGCGGGCGATCAGCGCCTTGAGGCCGCCGAGATCCTTCGCCCAGAGGAGAGCGTCGATATAATCTTCGACGCAGAGCATCGAGGGCGTATTGATCGTCTCACCGGCGAAGATGCCTTCGATCAGCTTGCCGCCGCTGGTCATGCGGAAGATCTTCGGCAGCGGCCAGGCCGGTTGATAGGTCGTCAGGCGCTCGACGGCGCGCGGCGACAGGATGATGACGCCATGGGCGCCCTCGCCGCCAAGTACCTTCTGCCAGGAGAAGGTGACGACATCGAGCTTGGCAAAATCGAGGTTCTGAGCGAAGGCTGCCGAGGTGGCGTCGCAGATCGTCAGGCCCTTGCGATCGGCGGGGATGAAATCGCCGTTCGGAACACGAACACCCGAGGTGGTGCCGTTCCAGGTGAAGACCACGTCGCGGTCGAAATCGACAGCGGAAAGATCGGGCAGCTCGCCATAGCCAGCTTCGAGCTTGCGGACGTCCTTGAGCTTCAGCTGCTTGACGACGTCGGTGACCCAGCCGGCACCGAAGCTTTCCCAGGCGAGCATGTCGACGCCGCGTTCGCCGAGCAGCGACCAGAGCGCCATCTCGACGGCACCGGTGTCGGAAGCGGGAACGATGCCGATGCGGTAAGCCGCAGGCACTTCCAGAATTTCGCGAGTGAGATCAATGGCCTGCTTCAGCTTTGCCTTGCCGACTTTCGCGCGGTGCGAACGGCCAAGAGCCGCGTCGGAAAGAGCGTTAAGCGTCCAACCGGGGCGCTTCGAGCATGGACCAGAAGAGAAATGGGTATTATTCGGACGGATGTCCGGCTTGGCGAGCTTAGTCATGATGCTATCCTCTCAGATAGAAAGCCCTTCGTTGGGGAAGGGTGTCCCGCCGCCGGATATATTGGAAGCCGCCCGCAAGCGCAATAGTAAAAATTACGGATGGCACTCCCTCACGAAGTCGTGCAGAAAGTGTGATGACATGCAAGTTACGCGCAATGGAAATAAGCCAAATTTGGCCCCATAAAAGCTGGATTCCGTGCAGACGCGCAATCATATAAGACGGTGAGCGCGCCAATTTTGCGCCGATAGAAATAACAAGTGTGCCCGATGTCCCTAACTGCACTCGCCGAAAACCCTTTGATGCCCGTACAGGCCATGCCGGTCTATTTGATCAATATCGATCGCGCGGCAGAGCGGCTGGCCGAGATCCAGCGGCAAAGCGAGGAATTCGGCTTCCGATTCGAGCGCATCGATGGCATCGATGGCGCGCTCGTCCCGCGCGACCAATGGATCGATGTCGACCATGTCCGTTTCCAGCGCCGACATGGCCGGACCATTCTGCCCGGCGAATACGGCTGCTACCGCAGTCACTTGACGGCTCTGCGCCAGTTTCTGGCAAATGGCGGCGAAATAGCCATCATCATCGAAGACGATGTCGCCTTGGATGCCGAGTTTCTGGCACGTGCCGCGGCAGCCAGGGAAGCCGCGCCGGCCGCCGATCTCATCAAGCTTGTCAATCACCGTTGGAACGGCTTTCGCGCCATGGCGCGGAGCCTCAAGGGAGATATCGTCGGGCGTTGCCTGTTCGGTCCACAGGGTTCCACCGCCTGCTATCTCGTCACGCGCCGCGGCGCCGAGAAGATCGTGAAATCGCTCTCCGTGATGTCGCTGCCCTGGGATGTGGCCGTCGAGCGCGGCTGGGACATGCATATATCCATCGTCAGCACGCGCGCGAATATTGCCGGTTTCAGCCGGCTGCAGAGAACGACCATGATCGGCTGGCGCCGCGATTATCGAGCAGCCAAATCTTCTGCCCTGCGGCGTTTTCCGGCGCACATTTTTCGAACTTTGGATTTCTTTCGCCGCATCGCCTATGTGCTGACGACGCCATAGGCGATGAGCTTTACCAAGTGGTGATCCGCAGGCCGACACGAATTTCGTGACGCGACAATGCCCCGTCGCGGCCTGTGGTGGCGCTGGCCGCAGAATCGCCAAACATGTCACCGCCGGCGATATGGGAGAAGCGATAGCCGAGATCGACCTTGACGTTCGGCGCGACTTCATAGGCGACACCCGCCATCAAGGCATAGGTCATGCGCCAGTCACTTTCGCCAGGATATCGAGCACTGACCGACGCAGCACCGCCGCAACCCGATGCGCCGCCAAGACAGGAGCCGGTGACATTGACACTGTTCCAGGAAACCCGCGTGGCACCAAGACCGGCGCCGACATAGGGCGTGAAACCCGCAAGCGTCCCGAGATCGACATAGCCGTTGACCATGAGGCTGCCGGCCCTGAAGGAGGAACGGGCCTTCGTGGAGCATCCCGTGCCGCCGGCCCCGCCGGAACACGGCGAATCGCTCGAAATGCGGCCATTGAAATCACCGCTGAAGAAATCGCCTGACACGTCGGCGCGAAACAGATCGTTGAATTGATAGCCGATACCAAGGCCGCCGGAGAAATCCCCGCCGAACCGGGTGGAATCAAAGCTGCTCGAACTGTAATCGCCACCCGCAGGATCATAGGCACGAAGTCTCGTATCCGTGCGGCTGGCGTTGACTGCATAGCCCACATCGCCGCGCACATACCATCCCCTGGCATCCTTGACGCTGACCTCCGGCATCTTGATTTCCGGTGGTGCTGCATCGGCCGCAAAGGCAATACCCGCTGATGCGCCTGCCATCGCTGCAGCCAGCGCCAAAGCGTCAAAACGGATCATTACCCCTCGCCTTCCATCCTCGGGCCGACGCCCGCGCGTCGAATCGGCTGGCCTGTGCTTCCTCGCAATATCCTCAAAAAGAGGATCCGATGCAGGAAGGCGGCCATTCTCATTTCATTAACCATAGGGAATTCATGGTTAATGAAGCTTTAAAGCAGCGCGGAATTACTTAACGGAATGGGAAAAAGAAAAAGCCGCCCGGAAGAAACCGGACGGCTTTTTAATAACGTGGATTGGATATTGCTTACTTGTAGACCGACGGCTGAACCGGGATATCGGCCGGCGGCATGTAGCTTGCGGTCTGGCAGCCGCCGAAGGTGTAGCGGGCACCGATGCGGGCTTCGTGCAGGTTCAGACCCTTGTCGTAGCCAGGACCGCCATTCTCGTTATAGCCGAACATGTCGCCGCCTTGAACGTGACGGTAGCGATAGCCAACATCGGCCTTGAGATTGCAGCTCAGGTCGATGGATGTACCGGCCATCAGCGCATAGGTGAAGCGCCAGCTGCCGCGGCCATTATGCGTGACCGAGCCGTCGCAGGAATCCGGGTTGGCGTCCGAGCACGACGTGTTCTTCAGATTGCTCCACTTGACATAGGTGCCGCCGAGACCGCCACCGACATAGGGGGTGAAGATGCCGTAAGTGCCGAGATCGACATAAGCGTTGGCAAGCAAGCTATAGGCCGTCAGCGAAGCGAGATCGCGAGAGGTCGCCGCGGTCGGAGTAAAGCCCGGGCCGCAGGCGCCGCAATCGCCCTTCGTGGAGCCCTTGAAGTCGGACTTGAAGAGATAATCGAGCGTCAAGTCCGTGCGCAGGTAGTTGTTGATCTGGTAACCGACACCGCCGCCGAGCGTGACATTGCCGTCCAGCTTCGCACGATCGAAATCGACCAGGCTGGAATTGGAGCCCTGGAAGTAGTTGGCACCGCGCAGGTTCGTGAAGGCATAGCCGACATCGCCGCGCAGATACCAGCCGCTGGATTGGGCGACGGTCACTTCCGGCGCCGGCTGAACCGGTTCCGGTGTATAGAGATCAGCAGAAAAGGCCGACGTGCCAACAAGCAAAGTGGCAAGTGCCCCTATCAGGGTTTTCATCATGGCTTTGGCTCCAAATTTCTTGCCCTTGGCACAGCAAATGCTTGCCAATTGAAAAGACATGACAGGGATAATGATGAAAAGGAGTTAAAACCTGATTAACTACGAATATTTACCCTGTTTATTCAGAAATTATACTTTATTTTATATATTAGAGAACATTGATTTTTAAATAAAGAGAATGGGATACGATTACCCGCTTCCTCTATTTCCTCACAGGAACACAGCGTCCGGGCACAAAGCCAGGCCCGACGCTCTAAACCAATTGGCAAGAAACGAACCATTACAGTGCTTCGGCCGGGAGATAATTCAGGAGGAAGTCGCTGACTTACCGTCGAACAATATGGGCCAGCCTGGGCCTTGCTCTTATCTTCTTGAGCTCCGTCACACTGGCAGGCACGATGCCGGTCAAGCCGGCGGCAGCCACGGCCACTGCTTGGAACAAAGGGCGCGAGACGGGCTTGCCGATCCCGCGCTACGTTTCGCTCCGAGCTCATAAGGCACGCATGCGCGTCGGGCCTTCAACGATCTATGCCACGAAATGGATCTATATGAAGCCGGGTCTTCCCTTTGAAATCATCGATGAATACGGCCATTGGCGACAGGTCCGCGATGATACCGGAGTGACCGGCTGGATGCACAGCGCCCTGCTCTCCGGAACACGGACGGCCGTAGTCGCCCCCTGGCTGACGAAGAATGCCATGCTGCGCACCGATCCGAATCCCGCCGCCAAGGCAATCGCGGAGCTGCAGCCGCGCGTACTGGTCTCGCTGCAATCCTGCACCGGAACCTGGTGTCGTGTTTCGGTCCGGGAGCATTCCGCCAGAGGCTATGTCAGGCAGAACAAGCTTTGGGGCGCCTATCCCGGAGAAATGTTCCAGTAGGCCGACCATCATGCCGAAACTGAAAATACTATGGCCGCCTCGACGAAGCGGCCATAGTATTATTCCGGAATTACTTCTTTCGTTTGCTCAAGCGGCCGAACGCACACTCGAGATCACGTCGATCAGTCCGCCGACGATACGTTCGATCTGGCCGCGATCGTCGCCTTCCGCCATGACGCGGATCAGGGGCTCGGTGCCGGAAGGGCGGATCACCAGACGGCCGTTGCGGGAAAGCTCGCTTTCCGCATCGGCAATTGCCTGGCGCACCTGAATGTCCTCCAGTGGCTTGCCGCCGGAAATGCGGACATTGCGCAGCAGCTGTGGTACCGGTTCGAAACGGCGACAGACTTCACTGACCGGCTTGCCCGTGCGCTTCACCGCAGCAAGGATCTGCAGCGCAGCCACGAGGCCGTCGCCCGTCGTGCCATAGTCGGACAATACGATGTGGCCGGACTGCTCGCCGCCGACATTGTAATTGTGCTGGCGCATATGCTCGACGACATAGCGGTCGCCGACGGCCGTGCGCGCAAGCGACATGCCACGATCGTCCAGGAAGCGCTCGAGGCCGAGATTGGACATCACGGTTGCGACAATACCATTGCCGCGCAGCGTCTGGCTCTCGGCCCAGCTTTCGGCAATGACGGCCATCAGCTGGTCGCCATCGATGATCGTGCCAGTCTCGTCCACGATGATGACACGGTCGGCATCCCCATCGAGCGCGATACCGATATCGGCGCGGACTTCGTCTACCTTTTTCTGCAGGGCAACGGGGCTGGTGGAGCCGCAGTTCAGATTGATATTCGTGCCGTTCGGCTCATTGCCGATGGTGACGACGTCGGCGCCAAGCTCCCAAAGAGCGGCCGGAGCGACCTTGTAGGCGGCGCCGTTGGCACAGTCGATGGCGATCCGCAGACCCTGCAGCGTCACATCGCGCGGCAGCGTGCGCTTGGCATGTTCGATATAACGGTCATGCACGCCATCGATACGCTTGGCGCGACCGATATTCTCCGACTTGGCAAGATGCTCCGACATGTCCTTGTCGAGCATCTCCTCGATTCTCATTTCCAGATCATCGGAGAGCTTGTAGCCATCCGGCCCGAAAAGCTTGATGCCGTTATCCTCGTAGGGATTGTGCGAGGCAGAGATCATCACGCCGATATCGGCGCGCAGCGAGCGCGTCAGCATGGCGACAGCGGGTGTCGGGATAGGGCCGAGAACGAAGGCATCGACACCGGCCGCGGTAAATCCCGCCACCATGGCGTTTTCCAGCATATAGCCGGAAAGGCGCGTGTCCTTGCCGATAACGACGCGATGGCGATGGCTGCCTCGATGGAAGATCGTGCCGGCAGCGATACCTACGCGCATGGCAAGATCCGGCGTCATCGGATAGATATTGGATTGACCGCGAATTCCGTCAGTTCCGAAATAACGACGTTTCATATGCACTCCTGTCGTTGCCGCGTCCTCATCGGGACTGCAGCGGCATCGATATCGCCGCCCCAAAGCAAGCGACACTGCAAACATCGATGCTTGTGGCTCATGCCACAGATTGTAAAACTCGGCACTTAAATTACCGAGAACGCCTATTACAACGCGTTACCATTAATAAGCACTAAAAAACCGTACCAGGTCGAGACCGACAATAGTCCAATTCACAGCCTACTGCCTCCGCATTACTTTGCCCCACCCGCCAGTTGCCACAAGGGCTGATCAACATCGGAAGCGTTACGTCCTTCTGCCCTCTCCTAAACAAAAGGCCAGTCACCTGAAACAGGTGGCTGGCCTCTCAACCGAGATTGAACGCCTCGCGCCTTTAGCGCGGCTGTGGTTCGAAACCGCCTTCGGGTTCATCGCCCTTGGCACCGACTGAACCGTCCTTCTTGGCGCCGGTCTTCGGCACGGCCGAACCACGGCTCGGCGGCGTATCGTCACCGAGGTCGCGCGCCGGCTTTTCGCCGCGGATCAGCGCCTTGATTTCCTCGCCCGTCAAGGTCTCATATTCGAGCAGGCCTTCCGCCAGTGCGACGAACTCATCGTGCTTGGAGGTGAGGATATCCTTGGCCTGCTGATAGGCTTGGTCGATCAGACGGCGAACCTCGTTATCGATCTTCTGAGCCGTTGCTTCCGAAACGTTCTTGGATTGCGAAACGGAGTGGCCGAGGAAGACTTCCTGCTGGTTCTCGCCATAGGCGACCTGGCCGAGCTCGTCGGAGAAACCCCACTGCGTGACCATCGCACGGGCAAGCTTGGTCGCCTGCTCGATATCGGAGGATGCGCCGGAGGTGATGTTCTCCTTGCCGAAGGTCAGCTCCTCGGCAACGCGGCCGCCCATCATGATGCAGAGGCGCGACACCATCCACTTGTAGCTCATCGAGTAGCGGTCGCCCTCGGGGAGCTGCATGACCATGCCAAGCGCACGGCCGCGCGGAATGATCGTCGCCTTGTGCAGCGGATCTGCGACAGCGACATTGAGCGCCGTAATCGCGTGACCGGCTTCGTGATAGGCGGTGAGCTTCTTTTCCGCCTCGGTCATGGCCGAAGAGCGACGCTCGGCGCCCATCATAATCTTGTCCTTGGCGTCTTCGAATTCCTGCATCGTCACCAGTCGCTTGTTGCGGCGGGCGGCCATAAGAGCGGCTTCGTTGACGAGGTTCATCAGATCCGCACCGGAGAAACCGGGCGTACCGCGGGCGAGCGTCTTGAGATCGACATTCGGAGCCAGCGGCACGTTGCGGGCGTGAACCTTGAGGATGCGCTCGCGGCCGACGATATCCGGGTTCGGCACCACAACCTGACGGTCGAAACGGCCCGGACGCAGCAGCGCGGGGTCGAGAACGTCGGGACGGTTGGTCGCGGCGATCAGGATGATGCCTTCATTGGCTTCGAAGCCGTCCATCTCGACCAGCAGCTGGTTGAGCGTCTGTTCGCGTTCGTCGTTGCCACCGCCGAGACCGGCACCACGATGACGGCCGACGGCATCGATTTCGTCAATGAAGATGATGCAAGGCGCATTCTTCTTGGCCTGCTCAAACATGTCACGGACACGGCTTGCACCGACGCCGACGAACATTTCGACGAAGTCGGAACCGGAAATGGTGAAGAACGGCACGTTGGCTTCGCCGGCGATGGCGCGCGCCAGAAGCGTCTTACCGGTACCGGGAGGTCCGACAAGCAGCACGCCGCGCGGAATACGACCGCCGAGGCGCTGGAACTTCTGCGGATCGCGCAGGAATTCGACGATTTCTTCCAGATCCTGCTTGGCTTCGTCGACGCCGGCGACGTCATCGAAGGTGACGCGGCCATGTGCCTCCGTCAGAAGCTTTGCCTTCGACTTGCCAAAGCCCATGGCGCCGCGCGAGCCGCCCTGCATCTGCCGCATGAAGAACAGCCAGACGCCGAGGATCAGGAGCATCGGCAGCAGCGTGCCGAGATAGCTCAGGAAGCTCGAGGAGCCATCCGATTCCGGACGGCCGACGATGTTGACGTTCTTGCTTTGCAGGCGTTCAAGCAGGCTGTCATCCACGACCGGAGCATAGGTCTGGAAAGGCGTGCCGTTTTCGACATAGCTGCCGACAACGCGGTTGCCCGTGACGGTCACGTCACGAACACGACCGGAATCAACTTCCCGGAGGAACTGCGAATACGGTATTTCCCTGGAGCCTGTTTGTGCCGGCGCGTTCTGAAACATGCTGAACAGGGCAATCAACAGCAGAGCTATGATTGCCCACAGAGCGAAATTACGAAAATTAGGGTTCATCGAACTCCCCAGCACTGAAACTTCCGCCGCTTGAGCGACGGCATTACTTGATCCCTAACATAGGGTTGCGCCAAGCCCTTGCCAAGGCAAACCGCATCGCCGCATGTTTTTTCCGTCTATAGGACCGAAAGCGGCAGCCGCATATAGGCTTCGCGGCCAAAAGCCGCAGAAAGGCGATTGGCGAATGTGAGGTCAAATCGTGTCAAAAAGCGGTCGAAGGGCGCAAGATAGGGCACAACCGTCACCGCTGCCGCCTTTGCCTCCCCTTCCGTCGCCGCGAGCGGCATCGCCGCCCGGGCGCGCAGCACCACGCCCTTCGGCATAGTCGCCGGAAAAATCATCATATTTTCCGTGCCTGCTGCGACAATCCGAACCGGGGCGTTGCTCGAATTACTGATCTCGAAACGACCGTCCCAAATGCCTTTCTCGCCCGGCAACAGCCTCAGCGGCGCGATATTGCGGCTTTCCCGCATAAGATAGAGTCCATCGCGCCTGAGGTCGAAGACCACGCCGCCGGCCGTACGTCGACCGGGGCTGGCACCGTTCACAAATTCGAGAACGCGCTCCATTTGCACATGTCCAGGCGCATACGCCTTGCCGCCGAAGACGGCAGCAAGATAGGAAAGCGCATAAGCGACAGCTGCCCGATCCGCCGAAAGTCCGGCTCGATCGATGACACAAGACGCCTGTGCGTGAATTGTGACCCAATCATCGAGCCATGCAGCCGCTCTCTCGGAAAGAGCTGCGCGATCGGCGCCGATATCCACAGGCACACCGGCCATCGGCTCCGCTTGGAGATCTCTGCGCGTACGCACACGCTCGTATTTTATATCCTCATTGCTCGGGTCGTCGAACCAGGATAGGCCATGCCTCCCGAGAAAGGTCCTGATATCCGCCCGCCGACAGGCGAGAAACGGCCTGACGATCCAGATGCGCCGATCGAACAAGACCGCATCAGCAATGCCTGTGCCATGACCGCCCTGCCCGCGGCGCGCGCTGCGCATCGCCATCGTCTCGCGCTGATCATCAAGCGTATGGGCTGTTACGATCACATCGGCCGAAATATCGGAGGCCAGGTCTGCGAGCAATCCGTAGCGCGCTTCACGCGCAGCCGCCATGATGCCGGTCTCGGGCTTTTCCCCCTCCCAGCGGCGGACGAAATGCGGGATGCCGCGCGAAGCACAGAATGCCGCGACCTCGCGCGCCTCATCTGCTGCTGCGGCGCGCAGACCATGATCGATGGTCGCAGCGCTCAGAGTAATATCTTTGTGAGGATGAGATTTCAGCCGCTCGGCAAGGGCAATCAGAAGCCCGGTGGAATCACTGCCGCCGGAAACGGCGACCAGAACATGAGCAGGCTTCGAAAGAGAATGAAGAAATTCCGTCGCGGCGGCTTCGGGCATCAGGACTGTGGCACCGCTGGTCACAGCGTCAATGGGCATGGCAATCAGCAGGCAAGCCGCTTCTCTTCGCTGGCAACCTTGCCGGTCACAGCCTTGGAGGCCTTGGGATAACGCTTGGTCACTTCGCGAAGCGTGGCGCAGGCCGTGTCCTTGTTGTCGAGCGCCGCAAGCGACATGCCGAGCTTCAGCAGCATTTCGGGCGCCTTTTCGGAGGTGCTATATTTCTGATGCGCATTCAGAAAAGTCTTGGCGGCCTCGTTATACTTGCCTTGCGAATAAAGCGCTTCGCCGAGCCAGAAATTCGCATCCGCAGCCCGGGAGCTGCTCGGGTAGCTGTCGAGATACTGACGGAACTCCTGTTCGGCGACGCTATAGTCGCCGGACAGGACATGACCGTAGGCAGCCTTGTATTGGTCGTTCTCGCTGCCGAGCGAAGCCGTCTGCGAGCCGGAGCCCGCGCTTGGCGGCGCGCCCGAACCATTGTTGGCCCCCGTCATCGAGGAACCGATCTGATCGCCGCTCTGGTCGAACTGGATAGAGCCAAGCTGGCTCGGCGGCTTGCCACCGCCGGCGCCGCGCGGCGCGGCGCTGCCGTTCTGCGAATCGGTGATGACGCCGGCAATATCGTCCTGCTGGCCGCCGCTCTGGGCAGGCACGTCGGCCTCGCTCTTCTTCATCGTCCCACCGGCAGCCGGCGCAGCACCGCCGCCGCGCTTTTCAAGCTGCTGGAAGCGGAATTCATTGTCTTCCTGCGCCTTGCGGATCGTCTCCTGCATCTGCAACAGCTGATAGCTCATTTCCTCGACACGGCCATTCAGCTGGCGCATCTGGTCCTCAAGCTGCTGCAGGCGAACTTCGGCATCGCTGTTTTGAACGTTGATGACCGGCGCCTGGCCGTATTGTGCTTGTCTTTGGGAATTGCCGGAAGCCGATTGCGCGGAAGCCTCGCGGCCCCCGAGATGGATTCCGAACAACGACAAGGCAGAAGCATCGCGTTCGCTACCCACGACGGCAGCGAGACAAAGCATGCTCGCCACGACAAGTTTTTTCATATGGATCGTCCTGTCCTATTGATTCTTCGGGCCGGAGGGCTCGAACAGGAGATTTTTACAATTGCTCTCAAAAAGCAACGGAGTTCGGCCAAAGTGTGGTCAAAAAAGTAAAGGCGGCCAGGAGGCCGCCTTTTGCATTTCGATCAGTCTTTCTTCGCCTATCAGGAGCCGGCGCCGTTGAGCACGGTGACAGCGCGGCGGTTCTGCGACCAGCAGGATTCGTTGTCGCAAGTAGCGACCGGGCGCTCCTTGCCGTAGGAAATCGTCTTCATGCGGTTCGCGGGAACACCGCGCGAAGCGAGGTAGTTTTTCGCAGCTGCTGCGCGACGTGCGCCAAGAGCAAGGTTGTACTCGCGCGTGCCGGTCTCGTCGGCATGACCTTCGACCGTGATGGAGTAGTTCGGATAACGGGCGAGCCACTGGGCCTGACGATCGAGCGTCTGGGCAGCTTCGGAGCTGATGGAGGAGCTATCAACAACGAAGAAAACGCGGTCGCCGACATTGACCGTGAAGTCCTGCGGCGAGCCCGGAGTAGCATTGCCGGCACCGTTCAGGCCAAGACCGTTGGCATCGTTCGGCAAACCCTTCTTGGAAGCGCAGCCAGCCAGAGAAAGGCCGACGAAAAGCGCGATCATGATCGGGTTGCGTGCGAGGTTTTGCATGTGGCCAACGGCCTGGGTTGCGGTACGGCTCATGGCCGGTCTCTCCTATAAGTCTCTATCAGGGTTGCCAGACTGTAACCGGGTTCGGTTAATCCGATTCCAACAAGTATGGTTAATGATGTCCTAAAATTGTCGCCAAACGGTCCAGTCACAGGACTTTGCGGCGATAAAGTGGCGAGCCCTTCATTACTCGAGAAGCGGCGACCATGCCGGGTCAGAAGCGAAGCCCGGCGTCGGGATCTTCTGTTCGTTATAACCGGTCAGGTCGATCGAATAAATTTGCGGCCCGCTTGCGCCGGACGGCGCGCGGAAGAACATGATGACGCGGCCGTTCGGCGCCCAGGTCGGTCCCTCACTGTAGGAGCCGGAGGTCAGGATTCGCTCGCCGGAACCGTCTGGTTTCATGACGCCGATGGAAAAATTGCCGCCGGCACGCTTGGTGAAGGCGATGAGATCGCCGCGCGGCGACCAAACCGGCGTGGAGTAGGAGCCGTTACCGAACGAGATGCGGCGCTGGTTGGAGCCATCGGCATTCATGACATAGATTTGCGGCTGTCCACCGCGGTCGCTTTCAAAGGCAACCTGCGTGCCATCGGGCGAATAGGACGGCGAGGTATCGATCGCGGCCGTCGAGGTCAGGCGTGTCGTGGTGCGCGAGCGCAGGTCCATCGTATAGATATTGGCATTGCCTTCCTGCTGCAGACTCATGATCACACGCTGCCCGTCCGGCGAGAAGCGCGGCGAGAAGGTCATGCCGGGGAAGTTGCCGACCAGTTCGCGCTGGCCCGTCTGCAGCTGCAGCAGATAGACGCGCGGCTGCTGGTTGGCGAAAGACATGTAGGTCACTTCCTGCCGGTTCGGCGAGAAACGCGGCGTCAGCACGAGGTCACTGCCGTCGGTCAGCATGCGCACATTGGCGCCGTCCTGATCCATGATGCCGAGCTGCGTCTTGCGGGCCGTCTTCGGGCCGCTTTCGGCGACGAAAACGACGCGGGTATCGAAATAGCCCTTTTCGCCGGTGATCTTCTGATAGATTGCATCGGCGATGATATGCGCGACACGGCGCCAGTTATCCGGCTGGGCGAAGAACTGCTGGCCGATCATCTGGCTGTTGCCGAACGTATCCCAGAGGCGGAACTCGGCGCGAAGGCGGCCGCCTTCCTGCGTGACGCGGCCGGTCACCAGAGCCTGCGCGTTGATCGAGGTCCAGTCCTGGAAGCGCGGGGTCGAATCCGGATTGGTGATCTTCTCGATGAAGGCCTGCTTGTTGATCGGAGCGAACAGTCCGGAGCGCTGCAGGTCGGCGGCGATCACGCTCGAGATCTGCGGGCCGAGCGTATCATTCGACAGAAGGTCTGTGATAGCGATCGGCATGGGCTGGACGTTGCCCTTGTTGATGTTGAGCTCGACCACGGCATAGGCCGGAGTGGATGCCACAGCCATCAAGCCTGCTAGCACCAGCAGGAGACGAACGAGGGAGTTTCTGATCATATGTATCAAGCCTTTCAGCATTAATTCGCCGGATCGCTGGCATCGAAGTTGACTACGACTTCTTTCCAGTCCTCATATTGATCTCTTGGCAAGTTCTTGAACGGGGCAGCCTGAAGCACGGCTCGCATCGCGGCTGCGGCCATGGCTTGCTGTGTTGCCTTGTGGCCACCGGTCACGATAAGCTTTGGCTCGCCCACGATCTCTCCGCTTCGATTGAGCTTGAGGTGCACCCGAACGTGGACATGCTTCGCTCCCTCCATGCCGGGAGCAAGATTCCAATTTTTCGCGACCTCATCGCGGATGCTGGCCCCAGTCGAATTTCCATGCGGCTGTGTAGGGTTCGCAGCCTGCGCCGACATGGAACCAGCTAACGTCATCCCCAAGGCCGCAACCAAGCTCATGCCGAGACGGGGACAGTGATTTGTCAAAAGCCGCACTCCCCGCATCACATCCCCAGATCCGCTGCGCTGAAGTTGACGACGACTTCCTGCCAATCCTCATATTTGTCCGCCGGAAGAATCGTCATGAACTCCGACTGCGCGCGAAGAACCGCGCGTACAGCGGCAGATTGCATGGCACCTTGTGTCGAAGCCGGTCCGCCGTTCGTCGTGGCTTCCGGCTGACCGACGATCTGTCCGGATTTGTCGAGCTTGAAGTGCACCTTGATTCGCACGTCGCCAGCGCCTTCAAGGCCGGGTGGGAGGTTCCAGTATTTCTGGATCAGATCGCGCAATCCGTCCTGTTGGCTCTGGCTGAGCTTTCCGGCGCCAAGCGACTTCTTGCCGCCAAGCGAAGCGACCTGGGTATCGGCGCCTGCGGAAGCCTGCTGCGATGAGCGCTTCGCGCCGCCTTTCGACGAGGTGTTGTTGAGAAGATCGTTGATCTGATCGGCGAGACCATCGTCAAGGCCTTTGCTGGAGGCCTTTGGAGTCTGGCGCTTCTTGTCGGCGTCCTTCTTGCCGTCGTCTGCCGAGGTGGTCTTGCTTGTACTCTGCGTCGTTGTCTTGTCCGTCGGCTTGGCGTCGGCGACCTTCACGTCCGGCTTCGGTGTCGGCTTTATTTCCGGCTTCGGCTCGGCAGCCTTCGGCGGCGTCGGCTGCGGCTTCACATCCGGCACAGGGACGTTGTTTGGCAGCTGAATTTCAGCTTGTTCCGTCGGCTGCGGCGTCGGCGGGGTCGGCGTTACATCGGCCTTCGGGGTCGGCGGCGTGGGATCGGGCTTCGGCGTCGGCACTACATCCGGCTTCTGCTGCGGAATGGCGGCCACTTCCTTGGGCGCAGCCTCCGTTTCCTTCTGTTCGATCGTCTTGACGTCGTTCGGCTTCGGATCGTCCTGCGGAACGGGCGCATCCACCTTTTTCGGCGCCAGGGCCGCAGTCTCGCTCTCCGGCCTTTGCGTCGGCACGACCGGGTTCTTGATGTCGACTTTGTTCTCGCCGGTATTCTGGGCGTTGGCGACCTGATCCTGCTTGGTCGTCGGCTTGCGTGCGGCGTGATCCGTCACCGGCGCCTTCTTTTCGCCCTGCTGCAGCTGATCCGCCGTCACGATATCGACATCCATCGCCGTGCTTTCCGGCGTCTCAAGCGGCGCCGGCGCACTCAGCGTCACCATGGCGCCGATCAGCACCAGGATGTGAATGACAGCAGAGGTAGCAAGACTGCGCTTCATGTCGGCTCGTCAGTGGTCCGTTATCTGCTGCGTAACCAGGCCGATATTCTTGTAACCGGCTTCCTGGATACGCGACATGACGTCGGCGATTACGCCGTAAGGCGCCTTGCCGTCGCCACGCACGAAAATGCGTTCGTTGTAGCCCGTGGTCGCGATCGCCTGCAGCTTGGCGGCGATTTCGGCGACGTCGATCTGCGTTTCCTGCAGGAACACCTGGCCATCTGCCTTGATCGAGATGGTGATGGGCTGGGTCTGGGCGTTCAGCGCGCCCGCCTGCGTTTGCGGCAGGTCGATCGGCACGCCCGACGTCATCATCGGCGCCGCCACCATGAAGATGATCAGCAGCACGAGCATGACGTCGACCAGCGGCGTCACGTTGATATCGGCGATCGGGCCGCCCCGGCCGCTGCCGCGACGACCGCCTCGACGGCCACCGCCGCCACCCTTGCCTCCAACAGACATTGCCATGTGAATTACTCCGGTTCTGTCCGCTACTTACTGTGCTGCCTGACGCGGCTGCAGCTTCTCATCGATCTGACGCGAAAGAATGGCGGAGAATTCATCCGCAAAACCTTCCATGCGCCCCGAGAGCTTGCCGGCATCGGCCGAGAACTTGTTGTAGGCGATAACCGCGGGAATAGCCGCGACCAGACCGATGGCGGTCGCGAGCAGCGCTTCGGCGATACCCGGCGCAACAACCGCAAGGTTGGTCGACTTCGAACCGGCGATCGCCTGGAACGAGGTCATGATACCGACGACGGTGCCGAAGAGACCGATGAACGGGCCGGCCGAACCGATGGTGGCAAGTGAACCCAAGCGGGCGACCAGATGTTCCGATTCACGCGCAAGCGTCACGTCCATGGCGCGATCGATACGCATCTGCAGGCCGATCGGCGAACGGGCGCCGCGCTCGAAGGATTTCTTCCATTCGCGCATGGCCGCGACGAAGATGGCGCTGAGGCCCGTATTGTTGCGCTCCGAAAGCGTGCGGTAGAGCTCTTCGAGCGACTGGCCAGACCAGAAGACCTGCTCGAAATGATCGAACTGCCTGCGTGCCCGCGCGTAGCTCAGATATTTGTCGATGACGATCGCCCAGGTCCATACGGACGCTGCCAGCAGGCCGATCATAACGAGCTTGACCACCAGGCCCGCCTGCATGAAGAGCGACCAGAGGGTGATGTCCGGTGTGGTGGCCGCTGCCAGTGCTACTTGTTCCATTGATCCAAAATCCCCGAATCCAAACGCCCGGCGCTAGACCGGGCGGCTAAAAGTGATCTCACAAGAATTGTTTGGCAGCCGCCGCTGAACGCCCTGGTCAAGCCTTCCAAGCTTACAACTGCCTTCTTGCCGTCAAATTTGGTCAAAGGAAGGCGTGCACCGCACAAACTCCGACATAACCAGTAAGACACTATTATGGTTAAAAGAATGTTAGCGTCGAAACATGAAGGATTTAACGGCGGCGAAGGTTATTCTAGCTCCAGGGAAGAACTGACCGGACGAAACCGGCGGCAAACGCAGACAAATCTTGCGCGGCGAATTCCTTCACATAAAACTCAAGTTATTGCAAGCTGCCAGTTGCCAATCACCGTCGGCCCTCGACGAGACCGTCGTCACCGATCGAGGAGAACTTGAGTTCAACCGGCACTTTCCGATGCGGTCAGCATCTGTGCCGCCAGCTTTTCCGGCAGCCGGCGCGGGCGCCCCTTGGCGTTGATGACAGCGATGATGACCTTGGCTGCTATCAGCAGCATATCGTCGCGCCGGATCTCCTGGGACAGTACCATCTTGGCGCCGCCAGCCTTTTCGGTGACGGTCCGGATCGTCAGCACGTCATCCATGCGCGCCGGCCCCTTGAAATCGATCTCCATGCGATGGACAACGAAAACCAGCCCCTCCTCGTCGGCATTCAGGAGTTCACGCTGTTCCACGCCGAGACAACGCAGATAGTCCGTGCGTCCCCGCTCGAGGAAATGAAGGTAGCGCGCGTGATAGACGAGCCCGGAAAAATCCGTATCCTCATAGTAGACTCGCTGCACCAGCCGGTGGCTTCCGGCTTCCAGTTCCCCAGCAATCAGAAAGGGGCTGTTCATCGTTGCCGCATCTCCTTGAATGTCCGGCACCTCTTTGGCCGAAGTTCTGCCATCAAGCAAGCTTTGAACAATTGTCATAAACTCCGACTATCCGGAATCGCACCGGCTAGCGGATCGGCATGGAAGGAAGATCCTATGAAAATTGCGGTTATGGGCGGTGACGGATTCATCGGTTGGCCAACCTCTCTTCACCTCTCCGACGCCGGTCATGAGATCCACATCCTCGATAATCTCTCTCGCCGATGGATCGATACCGAGCTGGGTGTCCAGTCGCTGACGCCGATGGATTCGATTCAGGAACGCACCCGCATATGGCACGCCGAAACTGGCCGCCGGATCCATTTCCACCTGATCGATTTGGCCAAGGACTATGAGCTCCTGAAGAAGTGGCTGGCCGAGCATCGCCCCGATGCCATCGTGCATTTCGCCGAGCAGCGCGCCGCCCCCTATTCGATGAAGAGCGACCGGCACAAGAACTACACGGTCAACAACAACGTCAACGCCACGCATAATCTCCTGAACGCGCTCGTCGAGCTCAACCTCGACTCGCATCTCGTGCATCTCGGCACGATGGGCGTCTATGGCTATTCGACGATCGGCGCCGCTATCCCCGAAGGCTATCTACCGGTCGGCATCGAGACGACCGATGGCCGCACCGTCAGCCAGGAGATCCTCTATCCGGCCAATCCTGGCTCCATCTACCATATGACGAAGTGCCTCGATCAGCTGCTCTTTCAGTTTTATGCCAAGAATGACGGGCTGAGGATTACCGATCTGCATCAGGGCATCGTCTGGGGGACCCATACGGAGCAGACGCGCCGTCACGAACAATTGATCAACCGTTTCGACTATGACGGCGACTATGGAACGGTGCTCAACCGCTTCCTCATCCAGGCGGCGATCGGCTATCCCCTAACCGTGCACGGCACCGGCGGCCAGACCCGCGCCTTCATCCATATCCAGGACTCGGTGCGCTGCATCGAACTGGCGCTAAAGAACCCGCCGGCCCGCGGCGCCCGCGTCGAAATCTTCAACCAGATGACGGAAACGCATCGCGTGCGCGATCTTGCCGAGATGATCGCCAAGATGAGCGGCGCTGAGGTGGTCCGCCTGCCCAATCCGCGCAAGGAGGCTCCGGAGAACGAGCTGATCGTCAAGAACGACAAGTTCCTCGATCTCGGCCTTGCGCCGATCACATTGGAGGCGGGTCTTCTCGGCGAAATCGTTGATGTCGCCAGGAAATATGCCTATCGCGTCGACCGCTCGCGCGTCCCGGCCATCTCCGCCTGGACCAAGGATCTCGCCGCGACGGTCAACCATGATCCCGAAGGCAAGAGGTTGAAATCCGTGTCATGATGCCGGGTAGCGAAATGCTGCAGGGATTGCGCCCGCAAACCCGGCCCCGCGCCGGCCAGGCGTTTGTGACACTGGTCACGAACGCCGACTACGCGATGGGTGCCGTTGCGCTGGCGCGCTCGATCGTCCACAGCGGCACCAAGGCCGATATCGTCGTGCTGCATACGGAAGGGGTTAGCGAAAACGACCTCGCCCCATTGGCAGCACTCGACTGCCGGCTGGTGGAAGTCGAGCATCTTCCCTTGTCGGATGCCTTCAACGAGCGGCATGCCCGCGGCAACCTGCACACCGCCGCCCCCTTTACCAAGGGTCGCAAGCCTTCCTTCCACACGCCGCTCGACAATTTCTGCAAACTGCGGCTCTGGCAGCTGATCGAATATGACACTTGTGTCTTCATCGATGCAGATGCTCTGGTGCTGCGCAATGTCGACAGGCTCTTCGACTATCCGGAATTTTCGGCAGCACCGAATGTCTACGAAAGCCTTGCGGATTTCCATCGGTTGAATTCCGGCGTCTTCGTCGCCAAGCCGTCGCTTGCGACCTTTCGGCACATGCTGGAACGGCTCGATCGCCCCGACGTCTTCTGGCGGCGCACGGACCAGACCTTTCTCGAGGCCTTCTTCCCGGATTGGCACGGACTGCCCATCTTCATGAACATGCTGCAATATGTCTGGTTCAGCATGCCTGAGCTCTGGAACTGGAACAGCGTCTCGATCCTGCACTATCAATATGAAAAGCCCTGGGAGGAAAACCATCCCAAGGCCGAGCAGCTGAGACCGCTGATCGAGCTGTGGCATAGCTTCCATACCGGCCGGGACCTGCCCGATATCGCCACACTTACAAATCCGCAGGCCGCGGCATGAAGGTCCTCATCTCGGGCGGAACAGGCCTCGTCGGCCGATACATCGCCGAAGAGCTGCTATCAACCGGATACAAGGTTGCGATCGGCGGGCGCAATCCGCCTCCCTCGGGCCTCTTTTCGCAGCCTGTCTCTTTTGTCCCCTTAAGCCTTGATCCGACGGGAAATCAGAGCGGCGCTTTCGACGATGCCTATTTTTTTGTGCACGCCGCCTTTAGCCATGTAGCCGGTAAATATCGCGGTGGCGAAGGGGAAGATCCGGAAGGCTTTCGCCGGCTCAATCTCAATGGGACGGTTAAGTTGTTCGAGACGGCGCGGAAGGCCGGCATGCGTCGCTGCATCTTTCTCTCCTCCCGCGCCGTCTATGGAGACGGGATTTCCGGAGAGGAGCTGACCGAGGCGATCAAGCCGATGCCAAACACGCTCTACGGCGAGGTGAAGCGCGACGCCGAACATGCACTTTTTTCTCTGTCCGCACCCGGTTTCATAACCGCGAGCTTGAGGGCGACGGGCGTCTATGGTGATCTGCGACCGAACAAATGGGACGATCTCTTCGGCGACTATCTGAACGGCAGGCCTGTTCCGTCGCGCGCCGGAACCGAGGTTCACGGCCGCGACCTCGGTCGTGCGGTTCGTCTTCTGCTGGAAACGGAAGCCGGCCGCATGGACGGTGAGGCCTTCAACTTATCGGATATTCTGACCGACACGCACGAGATCCTTAGCCATCTCCAGACAGCAACCGGCTGTCCACACGCGCCGCCAGTTCCAGCGGAGCGCGGCGCAGTCAATGTCATGGATACGTCAAAAATCCAAGCCCTTGGCTGGCGAGGCGGCGGAAAGGCCCTGCTCAAGCAAACAATAGAGACACTGGCTAAATCGGCGCACCAAAAGGCCGGTATCAACGCATCAGCTTCGTTTCGTCCCAACCAAGCGCTGCCAATTCATCGCCCCTGAAGCGCGCATCGTCTGAAACGATGAACTCGTCGAGCTGCGGCGGCGCGACGCTGGTTCCGGCCAGCATCGCATGCACCTGCCCGCGATGATGCGTCTGATGCTGGAACAGATGGTTCAGCACATCGTCCGCCCTCTCGCGCTGGATGCGGCCGTCGCGTTGGATATCGATGATCCGCATCGCAGTCTCCGGCGTCAGCGCCTCGCAGAACGCGACCAGCCTGCGATCGACATCGGCCTGTTCCCGGCTCAGCTCGTCCAGCCGATCATAGGGCTCCTCGATGTCAAAAGCTCTGAGGCCCAGAGTCCCGCCTTCCAGCGCATCGACATAGAACCAGTCCACCGTCAGAATATGATTGAGGGTTGCCTTGATCGACGGAAAGAAGCTCACGCGCTTGGCCTCGAATTCGCCGGGCCGCAGGGCCGCACAGGCACGATGCAGTCGGACATTCGCCAATGCGCTGTTATAGGCAAGCTTGCGAAAGCTGCGAACCGGATCGAAAGCGGACATAAAGCCTCCTCCTCAAGCCTTGTCGAGATCACCATCCCGCCAGACAAGATGACGAGACATCAGCGGTAGGTTTTCGATTTCTTCGGCGATGAAGTAGGGTGGGATATCAAGCGCCACCAGCGCTTCCCGCGTCGCTCGTACCCATTTGAACTCCAGCTCATCATCACCATCCTGGATCCGATGCACGATCTTCGTGGGATCGAAGGGAAAATCCGTCGGAATCTCCATCAGGTAGTAGAGGCCGAGCTCATGCCAATCCATCTCTTCGTAATGGAAGAAATTCTCGACCGACCAGAGCAGACGCCTGACCGTAACCTCGACGCCAAGCTCCTCAACCATTTCCCGCCGTAACGTCTCCTCCGAGGTCTCGCCGATCTCCGCCCGACCGCCCGGAAAGGTCCAAAACGTCTCATGCGCGGCGCGATGCACCAGGACATGGCCGTCGCGAAATCCAAGCCCCGCGATGCGCATCTGGAAGCGCTGGGAACCGGCATTCAATCTGATGAGCTTGCGTTTCGACATGATCCCTATCCCACGTCGATCACGACGATTTCAGGCGGCACGCCGAAGCGTACCGGCGCGATGGAGCAGCCAAGGCCGCCGGACACGATAATATGGCGCTCCTCCTCGACGATATGGCCATAAACATACCGGTCACCGTAACGCGAGGGCGAATAAGGCGACCAGCCGAAAATCCTCACCTGCCCGCCATGCGTATGCCCCGACAAAGTGAGCGAGACACGCTGGGGAACGGCAGGAAAGATATCGGGCTCATGGGCGAGAAGGATGACCGGTGCGTCGTCGCCGATCTGCGCCATCGTGTCGCCGAGATCGTCCAGTCCTTTGGTAAGCGGCCTCTTCCAGCGCATGCTGCGGCGCAAGGCCAACTGGTCCTCGACGCCGGCAAGCCAGAAGCCTTGTCCATTCTTCTCCAGGCGCGCCGCGCGATTGGAATAGACTTCAATACCGACAGCTTCCAATGCCCGATGGCTGAATGTCGGGCCACGGCCGGTTCTCTGGGCGGTCGCGTCATGCCACCAGTCGTGATTGCCGATAATGGCGTGGACGCCAAGCGGCGCCTTCAGCTTCGCGAGCTCTGCCGCCCAGACGCGATGATCGACACGGCTGGTAATGAGATCTGTTCCTGACGTGTAATCGCCGAGCAGCAAGATGATGTCGCCACCAAGCTCATTGGCGCGGGCACAGATCGATGCGATGCGCTCGGCATTCATCCACGGCTCGCAGGCATGGAAATCGGCAAGCGCGACGATCCTGAGCTTGAGCCCAGGCGCCCATCCGGGTGGAGTCAGCGCATAACGCGTAACGTTGAGACGAACGACCGGCTCGTATCCGAGGGCATATCCCCCGAGTGCCATCAATCCGAATATGCTGCCGCCGAAAAGCTTCAGGAAGGCACGACGGCCGAGCATTCAATCTTCCTCCCGGAACAACCCGAACTGCGCGGCCTCCAGATCCTTGGGCGGCTGCATGCCGAGATGTTTCCAGGCAATCGCGGTCAAAACACGGCCGCGCGGTGTACGCTGAATAAAGCCCTGCTGGATCATATAGGGCTCGATAATATCCTCGATGGCATCCCGCGGCTCGGAAAGCCCGGCTGCAATAGTTTCGATACCGACAGGCCCGCCGCCAAAATTGACCGCGATCATATTGAGGTAGCGCTTGTCGAGCTGGTCGAAACCAACATTATCAACGAGAAGCCGGGTCAAGGCCTCGTCGGCAATCTCGCGCGTCACCGCTTCGACCTTGGCGACTTCGGCGAAATCGCGCACGCGACGCAGCAAACGGCCGGCAATGCGCGGCGTGCCGCGAGCGCGTCTTGCAATCTCGCGCGCGCCCTCGTCGGTCATACCGAGGCCCATCAGCCTGGCACCGCGCCGAACGATCAGCTCCAGCTCCTCCACCGTATAGAAGCTCAACCGCACCGGAATGCCGAAACGGTCACGCAGCGGCGTTGTCAGCAGGCCGAGGCGGGTAGTCGCGGCGACCAGCGTGAACTTGGCGAGATCGATCTTCACAGAACGCGCCGCCGGCCCCTCGCCGATGATCAGATCGAGCTGGAAATCCTCCATGGCCGGATAGAGGATTTCCTCGACAGCCGGATTGAGACGATGGATTTCGTCGATGAAGAGCACGTCCCGCTCTTCTAGATTGGTGAGCAGCGCCGCCAGATCGCCCGCTTTGGCGATGACCGGGCCGGATGTCGAGCGGAAATTGACGCCGAGTTCCTTTGCCATGATCTGCGCCAGCGTCGTCTTGCCAAGGCCGGGCGGGCCGACGAACAGGACATGATCCAGCGCCTCACCGCGGCCCTTGGCCGCTTCGATGAAGACCTTCAGATTGGCGCGCGCTTCCGCCTGGCCGGTAAACTCGTCCAGCGATTGCGGCCTGAGCGTCGCATCGATGTCTTCGCCCCGCTTTTCCGGCGATATCAGACGTGCGGCTTCACTCATGTCAGAGGTTCCATTCCCGGTATGCGTTTCGCAGGTCCCGCGCCGAAGGCAGCATTCGTTCTGCCGCACTCAAAATAGTCTTCGACAACAAAGCACCACATGTCGATCTCCCGACTTTGCGACAATAGTCAGGATTGCGGAAGGTGCAAAGCCTCACCGCGACAGTTCCTTCAAGCCGAGCCGGATCAGCTTTGCGCTGTCGGCGCCCTCACCGGCCGTTTTCATCGCCGCGGCAATGGCGTTGGCTGCCTGATCGCGGGAATAGCCGAGATTGGTGAGCGCCGAAACGGCGTCGGCAACAGGTGCTGCGGCAACACCCTCCCCAAGCTCCTGCTTGAGCCCGATATTAGCGGCATCACCGGCAAAGGCGGGTGCCTTATTTTTCAGTTCCGTCACGATGCGCATGGCAACCTTCGGACCGACACCCGGCGCCCGCGAAACGGCGGCGCGATCCTGCAAGGCGATCGCATTGGCAAGCTCGGCCGGCGTCAGCGTCGACAGCAGCGCCAGCGCCACCTTCGCGCCGACGCCTTGAACCGTCTGCACGATGTTGAACCATTCGCGTTCCAGCGCCGTCATGAAGCCGAAAAGGCGGATCTGGTCTTCGCGCACATAGGTCTCGATGAAGAGAATGCAGGCCTCGCCGATGGAACCGAGCTTCGACAGCGTCCGGGCCGAGCAATAGGCGACGTAGCAGACACCGTGCACGTCCACGAGCACATAGTCCTCGCCGATCTCTTCGATTGTGCCTTTCAGCTTGCCGATCATGGATAATGTCCGTCAGGGATGGGTTTCTGGGGTGATGAGGTCGAGGGAGGGGAAGTAGGAGCGGTAGCCCTTGGGATCTCGCGTCAATATAGAGTAGCCCCGCACTGCAGCGTGTGCTCCGATCAGAAAGTCTGGAAGAATGTGCTCTTTCCCACCGCCAGCCTGGCGATAGACCCTAAAAGCCGCCGCTGCGGCGAATGCTGCTGGCCAGGGAAGGCTTTCACGGCGAAATTCACTTTGCGGCAGCAGCTCATCCACTTGATCCATGCTGCTATAACGCACCGAGAATTCCGCATAGATGATGGGATTGATAACCACCGGTCCTCGCTTGAAAGCGGAAAGAACCTGCCCACTGGACCAGCCGTGCCAGGCTGAACCAGATATCGCCAGGTCAACCAACACATTTGTGTCGACGATGGTGACCATGCCTACCGGTCACGCGTCATCGACATCAGCGCTTCGGCGTCAATATCCTGATCACCGGTGCCTTCCAGGCGCTTGAGGGTTGCCATGAACCGATCGAGCCGCTGCCGATCCTCGATCTCTCGCTTGCCGTTCTTGGGCGAAACAACCAGCTTTCCATCCTCGATGGAGAATATGACCTCGCTATTGAGCTCTATGCCAGCCAACTGACGCAAGTCGCGGGGGATGGTCACCTGTCCTTTGGATGTCACACGCATTCTTACTCTCCAATTACAGAGTAAGAATTATCATTACCGTAAGAACAAGTCAAGAACAAACTATCCTGCCAACGCCGCCTGCCGCAGCCGGCTGGCACCGCGGTTGTGGGCATGACAGACAGCAATGGCGAGCGCATCCGCGGCGTCATTACCCTTGAACTCGACCTTGGGCATCAGGATCTTCAGCATCATGTGGATCTGCTGCTTTTCGCCATGGCCGACGCCAATGACGGCCTTCTTGACCGCATTTGGCGCATATTCCGACACCGGCAGGCCGGCGCGTGCCGGCACCAGCATGACGACGCCACGCGCCTGGCCGAGCTTCAGCGTCGCCACCGCATCCTTGTTGACGAAAGTCTGTTCGACGGCCGCCTCATCCGGCTTGTAGCTGTGAACGACATCAGCGAGCCCGTCATGAAGCTGGCAAAGGCGGGATGCGAGATCCATGTCGCCATCCGAGGTCACGGTCCCCGACGCCACGAAGCGCAGAGAATTGCCAAGTGTATCGATGATACCCCAGCCGGTGCGGCGCAAGCCCGGATCGATGCCGATGATGCGAATCGTATTCTGCATGGGTCACCCTATCTTTCAGGCCTGACATGTGCCAGCAAAATGTGAACAAAACAAAAACAAGGCCTGGATTGGGTTGCCGGAGCCGCGCTGAAAACATCGTGACGAAATTGCGGCGTCAGGGTTTGGAATGAGGAAGTCGCGCTCCTACATGTGCTAGCGACCCTCCCTTCCACCACGCAGGTTTCTTTCCATGGTTCCCTTTTCCATCCTCGATCTTTCGCCCGTTGCCGAAGGCAGCACCATCAGCCAGTCCTTCGAGAGCTCGAAGCGCATGGCGCAGAAGGCGGAAGAACTTGGTTACAACCGATTCTGGCTCGCCGAGCATCACGGCATGCCGGGTGTCGCCAGCGCCGCGACATCGGTTGTCATCGGCCATGTCGGCGCGGCAACCTCGCGCATCCGCATCGGTTCGGGCGGCGTCATGCTGCCGAACCATTCGCCGCTCGTCATTGCCGAACAGTTCGGCACGCTGGAGGCCCTGTTCCCCGGCCGCGTCGATCTTGGCCTTGGGCGCGCACCGGGCACCGACATGCGCACCGCGCAAGCCCTGCGGCGGAATATCGAGGCCGGCGCGCAGAGCTTCCCGCAGGACATCGTCGAACTGCAGCATCTCTTCAGTCCAGCCGACGACAACCAGATCATCCTCGCCGTTCCCGGCCATGGCGCCAACATCCCCATCTGGCTGCTCGGCTCCAGCCTTTACAGCGCCCATCTCGCCGCCATGCTCGGCCTGCCCTATGCCTTCGCCTCGCATTTCGCGCCGGAAGCCCTGATGGATGCCATCGCCATCTATCGCGAGCGCTTCACGCCTTCGGCCACATTGGACAAGCCCTATGTCATGGTCGGCGCGATGGGTGCTGTGGCGGATACGGATGACGAGGCGCAATATCACTTCACCTCCGCACAGCAGCAATTCGTCAATCTCCGCCGCAACGTGCGTGGCCCCTTCCCGCGCCCACGCAGCGACATGGACGATTTCTGGACGCCGATGGAAAAACTGAATGTGGAAAATACGCTGCGCTATGCCGTCGTCGGTTCGCCTGAGACGGCCGAAAAGAAGATTTCGCAGTTCATTAAGGACACCGAAGCCGATGAAGTGATCATTTCGATGCCGATCCATGACATCGAAGCACGGCTGAAATCCGTGGAACTCTTCGCAACGCTTCCGAGCTTCAAGAAGGTCTCCTGATTCTCGGGGAAAACAGTTCAGCCGGTGAGCCAAATCCCTTTGTTCGGCTCACCGGACAATCGACGGGCTCAAGCCACGAGCCTCGCCTTCCAATGACGGCGGATGAGCATGTCGAGCGACAGCTTGCCGGCGCCGGCGACGATCAGGGCAAACATACCGCCCGCGATCGCCAGATCCTTTTCGAAATGCAGCAATTCGTTGTGGCTGGCGAAATTCGTGTGAAAGAGCATTGCCGTCAACAAGCAGAACAGGCCCAAACCGAATGCCGCCAGGCGGGTCATCAACCCGAACGCAATGGCAAAGCCGGCGCCAAGTTGCAGCACGATGGTTGCAATCGCGACGGGAGCGGTGACGCCAAGCTTGGCCATGGCCTCCAACGCAACGTCAAAATTGCTGGCAAGTTCGATGCCCTCTTCCAGGAAGAGCAGCGATAGCAGCAGGCGGCCGAACAGCAATGCCATATCGGCCATATTCACAAGAACGGCATTCTCCTCTTCGAATTCCACGGCCTTTCTCCTTCCCGTCGATATCCGCGCGGCTTCCGATTCTGTCCGGCAGCATCCCCTCGACATGATCGAGTGAGATGCCGCCGGATCGGTTGTCGTTGCAGGTTAGTTGGTTCCCTTGACGGCGATCGCCTTGGTCAGATCCTCAAGCTCCTCGCATCCACTAGGGCAAAGCTTGGTGAGCGCTGCCAGTTGCTCGCGGGCCTTTGGCATATCTCCGGTTTCGAGATAGAGTTCGCCGAGATATTCATGCGCGCCTTTGTGATCGGGCTGCAGCTCCAGGGCCTTGGTGTAGTAGGTGAGCGAAGTCTTGAAGTCGCCGGTCTTGCGCAGGGTGAAGCCCATCAGATTGTAGACATCGGCCTGCTGGTGCTCCTCGGCGATATCGCGAAGCTCGGCAAGTGCGCCGGCATAATCCTTCGCGTCGATCTTGGCACGCACAGAGGTCAGGTCCGGCGCATCGGTCGATTCCATATTATCGACGGCGAAGGCGACGCCTGCCGTTGCGGCGGGCAGGATGGCGACGGCGCTTAAGGCGGCGATCGCGAAAATGGCATGTCTGAACATGGTAGTTGCTCCTCTTTCTGGCCGCTCAGGCCTGGATGGTAGGGGTGAAGCCGTAGGCATTGCCGTCCTTGACGAAAGTGCCGGAGCCTGGGAACGGGAAGTGCGAGCCGCAAATCCTGATCTTGTCGGCAATGACGCGGTCGATCAGCCTGCGGCGGGTGGCGACGGCCATCGGGCCGTCCTGGTCGTAGGCGCCTTCCCATTCCGGATGGGGTGCAAGCAGCGCCGGCACATACATGATGTCGGCCGAGACCATCAGCTGTTCGCTGCCGCCGTCGATGAGGAAGACCGAATGGCCGGGTGTGTGACCATAAGCGGCGAGCATATGCACGCCCGGCACTACTTCGGCATTGTCGTCGACCAGCTTCCAGTTCTTCCATGTCGGAAAGACGGAGGCGATGCGCCGGCCGGCTTCCTTGCGCCCCTCCGCCAGCTTGTCGACACGGCCGGGATCGGTCCACCAGTTGTATTCGGCCGCGTTGACGATCAGCTCGGCATTCGGAAAGACGGCCGCATTCGTTCCCTTTTCCATCAGGCCCCAGACGTGATCCGGATGGAAATGCGAGATCATGATCGTATCGATCTTCTTGTAGTCGATGCCGGCGGCAGCCATGTTGGCCGGCAGATGTGTGGCATTGGTTTGCCACTGTCCGACACCGGAGCCGGCATCCATCATGATCTTGCGTCCGCCGATATCGAGAACGACGACGGTCAGCGGAATGGGCATGAAGTCGGTGGTAAGGCCGGCCTTGGAGAGCGCTTCCTTGGTATCCTCGACGGAAGCATTCTTGATGAAGGCCGGATCGTGCGGTTTGCGCCAGATGCCGTCATAGATGGCTGTGACCTCGATCGAGCCGACCTTGTATTTGTAGAAGCCGACCGTCGGCTCCAGCGGGGTCGCGGCAAAGGCTTGCGGGATGAATTCGAGCTTCGACGACAGCCCGAAGGCTGCCGCAGCTGCAGCCGTGCCGAGCACGGCGCGGCGGGTCATATCAAACATCGCAATATCTCCTCAGGGTTATGGCTTTTCGGGCCAGGCGGAGGTCGCAAGCAATTGCGGCCGTCCACTGAGGAAGAAGATCGATGGTGATGAGCGCTTATTCCCCCTCGACCGAGGATTTCTTGCAAGCCATTGAAATTCATTCGATTATTTTAGCAGCGGCAGATTGAACGGATGGGATGACGGACATTCCGCATTCCCTCGCGTTGAATTTTTTTCATCCGACCGGGAATAAAACCCGCGCAAGCGCGATCTAGCCTCTCAGGCAACATTGCAAGCGCCTTATCCGAAGCTTACAGTCGGCATCGGCGTTTTGCGGGGATCATGATGACAGACGCCCGACTTGTAAGTTCGATGACGCTCGGCGGCCAGCTCCACCCATGGACATGGCACTCGCCGCAAAACACCGCGATCAGCCGGTTTGCGCGATTTCTGGCTCGTCTTCATAGTTTCATCGCCGAAGTGAAGCCCGGCAATCACGTCGTCCAGATGGCGGTCGCTCAATCCACTGCCGGCGCGGCGCCATTGAAACGTGTGATCGTCTCGCCTGACGAGAGCATGCGCCGCTTCCAACAAACGATCATCCCGCATCTCGACGCCGCCTATAATTTTGCGCGTTTCCTGAGCCGCGACGCCGATGCCGCGCAGGATATCGTGCAGGAGGCATATCTGCGCGCCTATCGCGGCTTTGGCGGCTTTCGCGATGGCGATGCCCGCGCCTGGACCTTCACCATCGTCCGCAACTGCTATCACGCCTGGCTGCAGGAGGGGCGGCGCAAGAGCCGCTATGAGCAGCCGATGACGGACGAACGGGATTCGGATGAGGGCTTGTCCTCTCCTGATCCTGCCTCCGAAGAGGACACGCCCGAGGCCGCCTTCATCCGCAAGTCGGAAACGCAGCGGGTGCGCGAGGTCATCAACCGGTTGCCTGATGCCATGCGCGAGGTTCTGGTTCTGCGCGAACTCGAAGATCTCTCCTACAAGGAAATCGCCGAGATCATCGACGCACCGATCGGCACCGTCATGTCGCGCCTTGCCCGCGCCCGCCGCGATTTCGGTGAAGTCTGGCATAGCCTCGAAGGACCGGAGGCGGCACGATGAGCGGCGGAGACCATAATGATCACGGCGAGTGGAACGAGCTGCTGCACGGCTTCATCGACGGCGAACTGGACGCGGCCAATACTGCCCGTTTCGAGGCGCATCTGGCGACCTGCCGGGACTGCGCCGGCGAGTTGGAGAATGCCATGATGGTCAAGCGTCTTTCCGCGCGCGAGGGTGTGAAATGGCAAGCGCCTGATACCGTCCATGCCCGCGTGCAGGCGGCACTCACGCTGGAGCAATCCATGATGAGGCGTGCAACCGGAGCCCCGAGCCAAACGGAGAGCCCATGGCAGCGCGTTTGGCGATTGGTTCGCGAATGGAGCTTCGTGCCCTCGCTTGCCGTTCTCGCCGTCAGCCTCATGCTGGTACTGAACCTTCCGCAGCAGAGCCAGACGATCGAAGATCAGCTTCTCGCAAGCCATGTGCGCTCGATGCTCGCAGATCACCTGACCGACGTGCTGACCTCGGACCAGCACACGGTCAAACCATGGTTCAACGGCAAAATCGATTTCTCCCCGCCCGTGGTCGATCTCGCCACACAGGGCTTCCCTCTCGTCGGCGGCAGGGTGGATTATCTCGACGGCCGGGTGGTGGCGGCACTGATCTATCGCCGGCATGGCCATGTCATCAATCTCTTCATCTGGCCCGGTGCTGCGGGAGCCAAAACCAATGCCGAGAAGGATGGTTATAATTTCGCCGAATGGCATGCAGATGGGCTGGTCTTCTGGGCGGTCTCCGATGTCGCCGCATCGGATCTCTCCACCTTCCGCGACGATTTTATCCGCGCGACAGCCCCATAACGCAGAAAGCCGGCCGCATCGCTGCAGCCGGCTTTTTTGAATAACTACAAAGGATCAGGCGGAGAGCTTGGCCAGAACTTCGTCCGAAACTTCGAAATTCGAATAGACGTTCTGGACGTCATCATCGTCTTCCAGGTTTTCGATGAGCTTCATCAGCGACTGGGCCTTTTCTTCGTCGACCGGCACGTTGTTCTGCGCGCGCCAGATCGCCTTGACGGTTTCGGCTTCGCCGAGTGTCGCTTCGAGCGCCTTGGCAACTTCGCCGAGGGATTCGAAGGCGCAGATGATCACATGGCCTTCTTCGTCGCTTTCGACGTCATCGGCACCGGCCTCGATCGCCGCTTCCATGACCTTGTCGGCATCGCCGGCGGAAGGCTTGTAGGTGATTTCGCCGACGTGATCGAAGGAGAAAGACACCGAACCGGTTTCGCCCAGCGCACCGCCGGCCTTGGTGAAGATCGAGCGGACGTTGGACGCCGTGCGGTTGCGGTTGTCAGTCAGCGCTTCGACGATGATCGCCGTGCCGCCCGGACCATAGCCCTCGTAACGGATCGCATCGTAATTCTCGGTGTCGGCACCGGAAGCCTTCTTGATGGCACGATCGATGTTGTCCTTCGGCATCGACTGCGCCTTGGCGTTCTGGATCGCCAGACGCAGGCTCGCGTTCATGGCCGGATCGGGCAGACCCGTCTTGGCAGCGACCGTGATTTCGCGCGCCAGCTTCGAGAACATTTTCGAGCGCACCGCGTCCTGACGGCCCTTGCGGTGCATGATGTTTTTAAACTGTGAATGGCCAGCCATGGCACCCCTGTTCACGTCTTTTGTTGGGAATGGCCGCCTTATAAGAGCGAAGCGGCCTTCATTCAAGTGAAAAGCCGGATAATGGGGATGGAGAGCGGTCGCGATCGAGAAGATCTCAAAAGTGATCGCGATGGTCAAAGCCCCTTGAGCACATAGATCAGCGGCTTGTGCGGCAAGCTCTTCACCGAGACCGTGACGCTCGGGGTCGGAGCATAGGCGACGTCGAAGTCGGGACCGAACAGGGCGAGAAACTGATCGACCGGTGGACCCCAGCGATGCATGGGCAGGATCAACGAGGAACGCAGCCTTTTCACCACGCGGCTCATGCTGTCGGCCCCCATGGTCAGGCCGCCATCGACCGGCACCATCACCACGTCGAGCCGACCGATCTCCGCATATTGCTGGTCGGTGAGTTCGAAATGCAGATGCCCGAGATGGCCGATACAGAGACCAGCCACCTCGAAGATGAAGATCGAATTGCCATTGGCTTCGATGCCGCCGCCCCAGGAGCGAATGTCGGTGACGACATTGCGGATCAATGTATCGCCAACGGTCATGCGGATCTTTGCCGGCTCCCCCGGCGTGTCGCTCCAGCCGTGCAGCACATATTTGATCGCCGGGTCCGGCGTCAGCGTGTAGTGGCTCGGATGCGCCTTGTTCATCGTCACGACCTCAGGCGTATAAGGCGGCGGATAGGCGCCGCTATAATCCGTGGCGATAGAAACGCCGCCTGGCGTTTCGATGAAGAGCGTGGCATGGCCAAGGAAGGTGATCTTCACGTCGCCATTAACGGGATCATCGGCGAGCGTCGGACCGGGAGAAGAAAAGCTGGCGAAAGTTGCTCTCGGAAGAGATTGCGCGATCGCCTGGCATTGGCTGGGTTGCGGACGAGAAGGCTTTTGCTGGGCGTCAGCCGCGCTCCAGTAAAAAATCAGCGCCAGGAAAAACGCGGCAAAGACAGGAAATCGCTGTAACATGCCATCCCCTCAAGCCAGATAGTGACCGAAGGATGCGGCATGACCGGAAATGGGTCCAGCGGCAATCAGACAAGATTGCTCACAATCGCGTCATCATATGGTGATGATGAATTATAGAGCGTAATGCCGAAAAGTGTATGCGGTTTTCGGACGACATCACGCTCTACTTGTTTGATTCTAGAGCGGATTCAGATTTAGGTCGACCTGACCTAAAATCATCCGGCTCTAGTGCAGCGATCAGCGCCAGAAGTCCGGAATGGTCTCCGCAAGCCTTGGGCCAAGCCGGAGCGGTGCGATCTTTTCCGCCAGTCCAGTTGCGTCGGAGATCTCGACGCCGACGCCGCAGATGGTGGCAGGCCCCGAAGCCGCCTCGAAACGTCCCTTCGGCATCTTCGAGATGAAGCGGTTGAGCGGCTCTTCCTTCTCCATGCCGAGCGATGAATCGTAATCGCCGCACATGCCGGCATCCGACATATAGGCGGTGCCGCCGTTCAGGATCTGCGCGTCCGCAGTCGGCACATGCGTATGTGTGCCGACGACGAAGCTCGCACGGCCATCGACGAAGTGGCCGAAACACTGCTTTTCGCTCGTCGCCTCCGCATGGAAATCGAAGACGATGGCATCGGCCTGTTCCTTCAGCGGACAGGCATCGAGAATGGCCTCGGCCGACTTGAAGGGATCGTCCAGCTCCGGATGCATGAAGACGCGACCCATGATGTTCGCGACAAGAACGCGAGCGCCGTTGCGCGCATAATAGAGGCCGGAGCCGCGGCCGGGCGTGCCGGCCGGATAGTTGGCGGGGCGCAGGAACTGGTCGTGGCGCTCGCAGAAAACGACAGCTTCCTTCTGGTCCCAGACATGGTTGCCGGTCGTCACGACATCGGCGCCGGCATTGATCGTTTCCAGGAAGATATCCTCGGTGATACCGAAGCCGCCGGCGGCGTTTTCGCCATTGACGATGACGAAATCGAGCTTCAGGTCGGATACGAGGCCCGGCAGGCGTTCCCACACCGCGGTCCGTCCCGTCTTGCCGACCATATCTCCCAGAAAAAGCAGCCGCATTCGCTATCCAATCACTTCCGAAACGAAATTGAGCCCGCTCTCGGTCAAAATCGCGTCAAGACGGACGTCATGCGGCTCAGCCGGCACTGATGACACTTCTTGGCAATCGAATGCAATGCCGATCAGCCGTGGATTCAGGCCTTTTTGATGCAAACGCTCGATTGCGCGGTCGTAGTGACCCGCTCCGTAGCCGATACGATGACCGGTCCTGTCGAAAGCGGAAAGCGGCACCAGCATGACATCGGGGTCCAGCTCAGCCGCTTCAGGCCCCGGTCCAAAAGTTCCGAATCCGACCGGAACCAAGGGCGCGCCTGCAATAAGCTCGCGAAAGACGATGGTGTTGCGATCAAGAATGACAGGTACGCAAAGCCGCGCGCCGCGCTCCCGCAACCGCGCCATCAACGGCCTTATATCCACTTCGGAACGTATCGGCAGGAAACCGGAGATGATCTCCCCCGGCCCGACATCGATTGCCTGGCCACCATGCGTCGCCATCGCGAGGGCTTTTTCGATACGATCTTCCGCTGGAATAGCGTCTCGCGCCGCCAGGCGCTCGCTGCGATATTGGGCTTTCAGCTCTTTGAGGCTCATCGGATCTTCGCAAATATCTATGATGTCACGAAAACATAATGAGCCGGCCGCCCGTTGCAAAGCGCGAAAGCGACATCCAGCCGTCGCAGAAGGAAGTCCGCTCTTTCAATCCTTGCGGATGATCGACAATTTTCCGTCGCCATCCACATGCACGCGGACATTTTCGTAATTTCGCAGCATCGTGTGATCGGTTTCGATCGGATGCGAATGCGTCGCCGTGATGACCACCACGTCGGCACCGGCCGCTTCGCCAGCCTTGACACCGGCCAAGACGTCTTCAAACACCAGGCATTCCGAAGGGCTGAGGCCAAGGCGCTGGGCGCCAAGAATATAGCCCTGCGGATCAGGCTTGCCGACCTTCACGTCTTCGGCGGTGACCATGAAGCGTGGAACCGGGATCCCGGCCGCGTCCAGCCGCGCCAGCGCCAGCCGATAGGGCGACGAGGTAACGATTGCCCAGCGCTCCGGCGGCAGCGATGCAAGAAAATCGACGGCGCCTGGCAGTGCGATCACGCCCTCGACATCGGCAATCTCGGCTTCGGTGATCTTCAGCGCTTCTGCGACCGGATCGACACCAGGCAGGTTCAACTGGCCGATCGTATCGACACCGCGCTTGCCATGCATTGTCGGCATGAACTTCTCGACATCAAGACCCTGAGCGCGAGCCCAGTTGCCCCAGACGCGCTCGGCGGCAGCAATCGAATTGATGATCGTGCCGTCCATGTCGAACAGGAAGCCGGAAAAGGTCTTGGTGAAGGCAGAATTCGTTGCGGCGGACAAGGGCGGACCTTTCTGGATGAGACGGTGAGCACCTGCGGCAAACGCGGCGCTCATGATATGCCCTTCTCGACTAACGGCAGCCGTGGAAAGAAGCAAATAAATGCTGCGCAGGACGCTCGAGAAAGTCGGCTGGAGACGGTGGGGAAAGATGAGAAAGGGCGCGCGGCAATGATACATGCCGCACGCCGCTTGCAATTATTCGCCGAGGCGGCTCTTCAGTCCATTGATGATGTGGTTCGCCAGCGCCTCATAGTCGTCGTCGAAATGGTGACCGCCATCCATGGCGATGACTTCCGCGCCAGTGCCCTTCAGCAGCGGGCAGGCAACATCTTCGTCGTCATCCTTACCATAGACGCATTGCACCATTTTCGGATTGATCGACTTGAGGTCGTTGACGGGATTGCCGCCCTTACCCTCGCTCGAAGCACCAAGCCAACCCATGACCGAGATCACGTAGTCGACCTTCTGCGACAGGGACAGCAGCGACATCTGCACGATCTTGTCTTTTTCAGACTGTGGCAGGCGATTGTAGCTCGCCGGCAGCACATCGGCGCCAAAGGAATAGCCGACCAGCACCACATGCTTGACCTTGAAGCGCTTGGTGTAGAAATCGATGATCCGGCCGAGGTCGTTCGCAGTCTGCTGCGGGTCCTTCTCGGTCCAGAAATAATGCAGCGTATCGACGCCTACGACAGGAATGCCCTGGTCCTGCAGATAGCTGCCCACTTCCTTGTCGATGTCGCGCCAGCCGCCATCGCCCGAATAGACGATTGCAAGCGTATCTTCGGTCGGCGTCGTTTCCATGATGTCGACGGGCAGCCCAAGCGGCGACTTGGAGCTGTCGATCGTCTTCATCAGATCGGCGAGCGATGCCTCAAGCGTCGCATAGGTGTCTGCATTGTCCGAATTCGTGGTTTGGACTTCGGGATGGTCCTTCTGGATCTCCTCGACGTGGTCGCGTCCGTCCTTCGGCGCATTGGCCGTGAACGTCACGAGGATCGGGTTCGGCAAGGCGCCTTCCTGCAGGCCGAAGGACACCATGTCGCCATCGGTTTTCTTCTCGGCCGGCGTGCAAAGCTCCTGCTTCAGCGCGATGCCCGCGGTCGGATCGACGGCCAGCGTACCGGCAACTGTCGCATCGGGGGTCTGCGCGGCAATCGTCAGCGCCATGGCACCACCGGCGCCGACACCGGCGATGATAGGCAGCTGGTAGGTGCTGTCGGCAAAGGACCGCTGCACCTGCTGGCTGAGCGACTCCAAATCCGAGACGATATAGATACAGCCGTCATTCTGGCTGACATCGTATTTGTTGAGCGAAGCCAGGAAGGACGGATAGTCGATACCGATCACAAGCGAACCGTTGGCGACCAGCTTGTCGGCAACCGCTTTTTCCTTGTCGCCCCAGCCGGCGAGATCGGAAATCAGCACGACTTCGTTCGAAACCTTGCCCTGCGGGCGCATGATGTGCGGAGCCGGGATCATGCCCAGATCGTATTTGGCATCGTCGGCTTCCGCGCGTGCCGGACCCGACACCAGCAGGCCCATCGACACCATGCATGCGAAAGCCAATGACATTGCGTATTTCAAGATCATTTCCTCACGACCCCCTTAAGTCCGCCCCCGATGAGGAATGTGGCATCCATCAACGCGATTATTGGACTTACACCTCCCGAAACAGCCAGATAGCGCGGCTGCCATTCGGGATGGAACTTGGATTTGAAGGCACGAAGCCCTTTGAAATTATAAAACCGCTCGCCATGTTCGAAGACAGTCCCCCCGACCCTATCCCAAACCGGCGCCGATTCCCGTCTCGACATGCCCGATAGCGGTGCCATGCCGAGGTTGAAACGCTGAAAGCCCTGGCCCTTGAGGTATTCGAGGATCTGCACGAACAGAAAATCCATCGAACCCTTCGGGGCATCGGGCGAAAAACGCATCAGGTCGACGGATCCCTCCTCCTTGGTCTCCGTCATCAGGATATTCGCAAAAGCGACGATATTACCATCCTTTTTCAACACGCCGATCGGCTGCGAGCACACGTAGTCCGGATCGAACGCGCCAAGCGAGAAGCTCTTTTCCTTGGCATTGTGATCGGCAAGCCATGTGTCGGACACATGGGCAAGCTGATCCATGACTTCAGGTATATCTTGAGGTTCGATAACGGCAAATTCTAGTCCGTCGCGAACCGCGCGACTCGCCGTCTGTCTGAGGTTCGCCCATTTGCCGCCCTTGAGCTCGAAATTGGCAAGATTGACCACGGCCAATTCACCGAGCTTGTAGGCACGCAGGCCCGCATCGGCGCAATAGGACAGAAGTGCGGGCGAGATCTGGTAGAACACCGAGCGGCAACCTGCCGCGCGTGCGGCCTCCACGAAACGCCAGATCAGATCGGGCAACGCCTGACGTGGGCCGACCGGATCGAACAACGCGATCCACGAACGGCCCTGCTTGCCGTACATGATGAAGGCATCGCCCTTTTCCGAGAACATGATGTTCTTGTCGCCCATGCGCACCAGATTGGCATCGGCCACGCCTTGCTTGCGGACGATTTCGACGGCGCGCGTTACCGCATCGTCCGTAACGGGCTCCAGGCGCTTCGTCGCCGGGCGCAGAAGGCTGAAGATCGCGATCGCCGAGGACAGGATGGAAATACCGAGGGCTGCGCGAAGTCCGCGCGGCGCCTCGTCCGCGAATTCGAATTGCCACCAGAGCTGATTGCTGTATCCGACATCGCGATAGACGAAGAACAGCACCACGATCGCGCCGATGCAGATGACGGCAATGGCCGTCAGCCATCCGGCCGTCAGCGTCTGGTTGAGCAGCGAGGCCGGCCGCTTGAACAGGCGGCGGCTGACGACGAGGCTGAAGACAAAGAAGGCCAGCAATCCCGCTTCGACGATGGCGATGGCCTTCAGCAGCGACAGGAACAGAGCAAGCAGCGCCGAAAAGCTCGACACCCACCAGGCGCCGTCCAGGCGCTGGCTGAGACCGCGCGCGGCCACGATGATCGTCAGCCCGAGAAGACTCGAGAGGAAATGCGCGCTCTCGACCAGCGATAGCGGCAGATAGTCGGACAGCACGATCAGGTTCTGATCCGGCGTCGGCGTGACGCTCGAGAAGACTAGCATCATGCCGAGCAACAGCGCGAAGGCCGACAAGAGCTGCGGCATGACGCGCGCGCCGATGCGGCGCATGCTGGAAGCCACCGGATGATCGACGAAACGACGCAGCTCCGCCACCGAGATCGCGGCGATCGCGATAACGAGCGGGATGACGTTGTAAATGACGCGATAAAGAACCAGCGAGCTCAGAACGGCGTCCTCATTCACGGAACTGCCGAGCCAGGCGATGATGATCGTCTCGAACACACCGAAGCCGGCCGGAACGTGGCTGAGCACGCCGAGGCCGACAGCGATGGCATAGATGGCGAAGAAGCCGGGCCATCCGATAGAGGTTTCCGGCAGCAGCACATAGAGCACGGAGGCCGAGGCCGCGATATCGAATGCGGTGACTAGAAACTGCCGCGACCAAGTGCGCGAATCCGGCAGCCGAACTTCGACCGGCCCGATGCGCACCTCGCGACCGTTGCGGCCGGCATAGATCACGAAGGCGAGCGCCGCGAGAATGGCGATGGCGATCAACCGCAGCCACAGGCCATCGACGCTGATCAGCGGGCCGATCTCATCGGCGATGACCAGAAGCGCGATAGCACCGACGGCAGCCAGGCCAAGACCGAAGGCAAGCGTGACGAAAGCAATGACGCGGGTAATGTCGTCGGGCGACAGCCCGAGCCGGGTATAGGCGCGATAGCGGATCGCACCGGCGCTGAGCGCGCCGAAACCAGCCGTGTTGCCGACCGCGTAGGCGCTGAAGGAGGTCAGCGCCACATGCGGAAACGGCAGCCGCTTGCCGATATACTCGAGCGCATTCTGGTCGTAGAAGATCAGGGAGGCGAAGCTCAGACCGGTAAACAGCAGCGCCAGCAGCACCGAGGAGATCTTCGTCGTCGTCAGGGCGTGGACGACGTCATCATAGCGCACCTCGGTCGTCAGGTCGTAGATCGCATAGGCGGCGATGCAGAAGACGGCCACAGTGAGGAGAGCGACGATCAGCGCCCGGTAGCGGTTCAACAGACCGACGATACCGCCACGTTCTTCCAATTCCTCATCGGCATTTTCCAGATCGATTGGGCTCGACATGCTCTACCTGTTTTTAATGATCTTCGCCGGTTCCGACTGTTCGGATATTCAGTAATATCGACGACGCGTCTTCGAATTGCCGTATACACTTCTTTCGACAAGCCCGTTGTGACGCGCGCTCCCATCCTTCTGAATTTAGGCAATTTTGGCGCAGGCCCCGTCCCTGCTGCAATGAATCTGTTATTATTTAAAGGATTTTGTCATTCACTCGGCTTTTGAGCTTATCCACACACAAAAGTGATCTTCCCATCCCGTCCTGAGCGCCCTCGCCGCCGCCGCTGCCCTTCTTCCGATTATCCAAAGCCTACTACAACGTGAGATGGACATCCATCGCATGCCATCAACCGTACTTCCGAGTAGCTGAATCCGGAAACAGATAGGCCCGGCGCCAAAATCGGCACCGGGCCACTGACTGATAGCCGGGAAAGGGATCGGGACGGCGGTGACCGTCGATAAGGATTTGCCGGAATTCAGCGATCGGGCGCTTCCGCCGGTTCGCCGCGCATCTCGCTGAGGAAGAACCCTTCGCGCAGATTGATACCGTATTCGACGAAGGCCTTCATGCAGCAGAGCATCTGCGTCCAGCCCTCGCAGTTCAGATAGGTGCCGCGGCGGCCGGCCTCATCCTCCCGCCAACCCGATTCCTCGATGATGACAAGCGTGCCGCCATCGTCAAGCGCGTCGAAGGTCATCTCCACCTTGGTTCTGTAACGGACGCCGTCCCCGCCGGTGCCGCCTTCCCAGTGCAGGACGATGCGCTTGTTGGCCTCCACTTCATTGACCTCGACGGGGGCGTTCTTCCACCAGATGACGGTCGTTCCCGCCACCAGGGGCGCGCTGGCCCCGCCGACGGTAGTGAAATAGCTCGAAAGCTTCTTCGGGTTGACGACAGCATCGAAGACTTCATCCACCTTGCGGCCGATCCGTCCTGAAATCCGAACATTCAATGTCATGGCATCTCCTCCACTGTTTGTCTGTCGTTATCGCTCCATTGCGAATGACCCTATTATGTTATAAAAATATAACATGTCAAACGAATCGGATAGCGACCTCATTTTCAAGGCCCTTGCGCATCGTCGCCGGCGCGAAATCCTGGACATGCTCAAGGATGCGCCACGCACGACAGGCATGCTCTGCGAGGCTTTCACGGATATGGACCGCTGCACCGTGATGCAGCACCTGAAAGTGCTTGAGGATGCAGACCTCGTGATTGCCAGGAAAGAAGGACGCGAGCGCTGGAACCATCTGAACAGCTTGCCGATCAAGCAAATCCATGATCGCTGGATCAGCGCTTATGCCGGCCATGCCCTCTCCATTCTCCATCAGCTGAAGAACGATCTGGAAGGCTAAGAGAAATGGTTGGGTTCGGAGGAAGCTGGATTTAGGCTGCGCCGGCGCGGCCCAACAGTCGTTTCAGCTTGTCGCTCGTCCCGTCCTCTTCGAGCGGTGTATAAACCACCAGCTTCATGTCGGCACGGTCCATGACGGCAAGCGCAGTATATTCGAATGTCATCAAGCCGCCCTCCGGATGGCGCAGCCGCTTGTGACCTGTCAGCGGCCGCAACACATCCTGTCTCGGCCACCACGCACGAAATTCGGGGCTTGCCTGCGTCAAGGTGGCGATCAGCCGTTCGAAATCGGGATCGCCGGCATAACGGGCACTGTCGGCGCGAAACATCGCCAGCGAATTCGCCGCCACGATCTCCCAATCGACAAGAAGCTGCCGATGCGCAGGATCGGTGAACACCCGATGGACGCTGTTGCGCGCATCCCCCTGCAACAAGGCATAATCGCCGAAAAGCGCGACGGCCGCCGCATTCCAGGCGAGCACGTCCCAACGCCTGCCGAGAACATAGGCCGGTTGGCCGGCAAGGCTCGCAAGCATGCGAACCAGCGCGGCCGGTACCTCCTCAGGCCCGCGCGACGGAACATCAACAGACGGCCGATCACTGAGGGTGAAGAGATGCCGCCGCTCGACCGGATCGAGCCGCAGCGCATCGGCCAGCGCCGATAGAACCTCTGCAGAAGGGCGGACGTCCCGGCCCTGTTCCAGCCATGTGTACCAGGTGGTGCCGACACCGGCCAGAAGCGCCACTTCTTCGCGCCTGAGTCCCGGCGTGCGCCGCCGGAACCCTTCCGGAAGTCCAACGCCGGCGGGCGTCAGCTTTTCCCGACGCGAGCGCAGAAAGGCGCCGAACTCGCGACGCCTGGCTTCGAGGATGGTCTGGCTCTGATTGATGGTCATGCCCCATCATAGCAGGATCAATACTAGGATAAAGTCAGAACTGTTTGCCGCGTCCGCAAGCTGCCACATATCATCATGCAGACAACGAGAAGGCGGTTGCTATGGATATGAGCGGCAAGACGGTCCTGATTACAGGCTCGACGGATGGTGTCGGGCGCCGAGTTGCGGAACGACTCGCAGCGGCAGGTGCGACGGTGATCGTTCACGGCCGCGACGGGAGCCGCGCGGAAGAATTGGTCTCCCGCATCCAGGATAAGGGCGGCAAAGCGGCCTATTATCTCGCCGACCTTTCCTCGCTGGAAGAGGTTCGCATCCTCGCCGACGCCATCGAGCGCGACATCGATCGCCTCGATGTTCTGATCAACAATGCGGGCATCGGTACCAGCGGCGGCGGCGGACGCCAGGTAAGCCAAGACGGATACGAGCTGCGCTTCGCGGTGAATTATCTCGCGGGCTTCCTGCTGACGCACCGGCTCCTGCCTCTGTTGAAGGCAAGTGCTCCCGCCCGCATCGTCAATGTATCCTCTGTTGGCCAGCAGGCGATCGACTTCTCCGATGTCATGCTGACGCGCGGCTATAGCGGAGTGCGCGCCTATTGCCAGAGCAAGCTGGCGCAGATCATGTTCACCTTCGATCTCGCCGAGGAGCTTGCCGGCTCCGGCATCACCGCCAACTGCCTGCACCCCGCGACCTATATGGACACGACCATGGTGCGCCAGGCAGGCGTTTCACCGATAAGCTCCGTCGAGCAAGGGGCGGATGCCATCCTCAATCTGGCCGCCGGCGGCGCCCTGGAGGGACACTCCGGCCTCTATTACGACGGACTGCGCCCATCCCGCGCCTCTGCTCAAGCCTATGACGCAACGGCGCGACAGCGCCTGCGAACACTCAGCCAAAGCCTTTCCGGCCTCGCCTGAACCACACACTCCCACCACTCTCTGTCCTCGAAAGGAGACACGCATGTCGTCTCAACACGTCGCTATTATCGGCGGCTCCTCAGGCATCGGTCTTGCGACCGCCGCCCATCTTCTCGAAAAAGGCTATCGTGTCACCATCACGGGTCGCGATGCCGCCAAACTTCAGGCAGCCGGGCAAAGCCTCAACGGCGATATTGCCACCGTGACCATGGATGCTGCCGACTTTGCCGGCCTCGCCGAGGCCTTCCAGGCAATCGGACCGGTCGATCATCTCGTCCTGGCATTGGGTGGCGGCAATGGCGCCGGCCCTTTCGCCACGGTAGACCTCGCCGATTTCAGGAAAGGCTTCGAACAGAAGACCATGGCGCATTTCGCCTGTGCCCAGGCTTGCCTTCCGCATCTTTCGAAGCAAGGCAGCATCACCTTCGTCTCTGCCGTCTCGGCACAGGCGGCGATGCCCGGAACCGCAGGACTTGGAGCCATCAATGCCGCCATAGCCGCCCTCGCGCCGATCCTCGCCGTCGAGCTCAAGCCGGTCCGGATAAATTGCGTGTCGCCCGGCGTCGTCGATACTCCCTGGTGGGATTTCACCGCGGAGCAGAGGGAGCAGACCTTCGCTGGATTTGCAGCCCGCACGCCCGTTGGCCGTGTCGGCCGCCCTGAGGAGATCGCCGAAGCCATCGCCTTCCTGATCGGTAACGGCTTCACCAGCGGCCATACGCTGATCTGCGACGGCGGCATCCGTTTCGGCCAATGATCGCCCCGCGCCATTGCCGGTATCACCGGGCAATGGCGCCCTCAGTCGCTACGAACGCCGGCCTGAAGCTGCGTGAGGATCTCGATCAGCCGCGGTGCCATCTCACGGATTTCGGCCAGATGGATCGAGCTCAATGTTTGCAGAACCTCTTCGGACTTTTCCGTCAACTGCAGCGTCTGCCGGCGCTTGTCCGTTGGATCTGGATGGCGGGTGACATAGCCGCCGTCGATCAGGCGCCCCACAAGTTCCGTCGCCGTATGCGGTGCGATCAGCAGCTTTTCCGCGAGCATGCCGATCGTCATCGCCTCGGCCGTTCCATTGCCTTTGATCGCCAGCAGCGCCTGATGCTGTTGCGGCGGGAGGCCTGCCTCCTGCGCGGCCGACGTGCTAAAATCCATGAACTTGCGCAGGGTGTAGCGCAGCGTCGCCAGCGCCTCATAGTCAGCCTGCGAAAGAGCTTCATCCACACGTCGCACCATCAAATCGTCCTCATTGCCGCTGTTCGCGGTCCTAAAGCATGTCGCGCAAAATCTTCAGCGGTTTTGCGGCAACCGCATGCTCCGGATCAAGGACCAAAAGCGCCGAAAACGAATCTTGCAGATCGCAATGCGCTTGAGTTGATTTATATCGCATTACGATATATTTGCCATCTCGAAGCGGGGAGCGGCTGAAGGACAGCCCGCACGCTTGGAGCATTCCAGGAAAAGTGCGCAGCGGTTTTCCGTTCGGGATGCGTAAGAACAGGAAGATGGAGTGCTTTCGCTTTTCGAAGAAAAGCGGAAATGCTCTGGCGCAGAAGGCCTCCCATGCAGGACACGTCAATCCAACCAAGTCACAATCACGATTTCTCCGGCGGGGCCTCCCGCAAGGACAATGGCGATTTCACCACGGACAAGCGCGTCCTGGTTCTGATCGCCATGGCGCTCGTCGTCGGCACCGGCGGCGCCTTCGCCGCCTGGGTACTCATCAATCTCATCGCGCTCGTCAGCAACGCCGTCTGGCTGTTCAAGATCAGCACCGAGCCGCTCTCCTTCGCCACTGTGGCACGCTCGCCATGGATGGTTGCCGCTCCCATTCTTGGCGGCATCGTCATCGGCCTGATGGCACGCTTCGGCTCGGAAAAGATTCGCGGCCACGGCATTCCAGAAGCCATCGAGGCGATCCTGATCGGCGGCAGCCGCATGTCGCCGAAGGTGGCAGTGCTGAAGCCCCTGTCATCGGCGATCTCGATCGGTTCCGGCGGGCCGTTCGGCGCGGAAGGTCCGATCATCATGACCGGCGGCGCCATCGGCTCGCTCTTCGCGCAGCTCTTCCATCTGAGCGCCGCCGAGAGAAAGACCCTGCTTGTCGCCGGCGCCGCGGCGGGCATGACCGCGGTCTTCGGCACACCGATCGCGGCCGTCATGCTTGCCGTCGAACTGCTGCTCTTCGAATGGAAGCCGCGCAGCTTCATTCCGGTCGCGGTCGCGGCCTGCGTTTCGGTCGCCTGGCGGCCGCTGCTGATCGGCGGAGGCGCACTCTTCCCCGCGCATTTCGAGATGTCGCTCTCCTGGTGGGGCATTCTGCTCGCCGCCGGCCTCGGCATCGTCTCCGGCCTGCAATCCGGCCTGCTGACGACTTTGCTCTATAAGATCGAGGATGCCTTCGAGAAGCTGCCGATCCACTGGATGTGGTGGCCCGCACTCGGCGGCCTCGTCGTCGGGCTCGGTGGGCTGATCGAGCCACGCGCGCTGGGCGTCGGCTACGACATCATCGCCGATCTCCTGCATAGCCGCATCGCCGTCGGGGCCGTTCTGGCAATCCTACTGGTCAAGGCGGGCATCTGGCTCGTGGCGCTGTCCTCCGGCACCTCGGGCGGCGTCCTGGCGCCGCTGCTCATCCTCGGCGGCGCGCTCGGCTGGCTCGTCGGCCTTGCCCTGCCAGGCGATACCGGCTTCTGGGCGATGCTCGGCATGGCGGCGATGATGGGCGGCACGATGCGTGCTCCGCTGACGGGCACCTTCTTCGCCGTCGAGCTGACGGGTGACACGAATTCGCTGGTGCCGCTGCTTGCGGCAACGGTCGCGTCCTATGCCGTCACTGTCCTTCTGCTGAAGCGATCGATTCTGACGGAAAAGATCGCAAGGCGTGGCCAGCACATTACCCGCGAATACGGCATCGACCCGTTCGAGCTGACCCGTGCCCGCGACATCATGATCGCCGAGGTAGACACACTGCCAGCCTCCATGCGCCTGTCGGAAGCGCTGGCGCAGATGACGGATCGGCCGGATGCGCATCGCTTCTATCCCGTCGTCGGGGAGAATAGCCGCCTCGTCGGCATGATCTCGCGCGCTGATGCCTTGCGCTGGCAGAGCGAACCGGAACTCATGGATCAATCGCTCTATGACGTGATCTCGGATACGTCTCTTCCGGTTGCCCATGCCGAAGATACGGTGGGACGCGTCGCCGATATCATGATCCAGGCGGATACGGGACGTGTTCCGGTCGTGGAGCCACAGACCGGCCGCCTCGTCGGCCTCATCGCCCGCAAAGACCTGCTGCGGCTGCGCAGTGCGACCAATCGCGCCGAACTCGAGCGCGGCGCTTACCTGCGATCCAAAGGTTAAGGGGAGGAGGATTGGCGTCAACGCGGCGGAAGAACTGCGTGGCGCCTTCCTTGGCCATCTGCCAGAGAGTTGGCACCCAGCTAGGAAGATTTAAGAGCGATCCACAACGACCGATGGATGTTTACGATCCTGGGTGCCTACAAACGTAGGTGGGCACCGTGTGTCCAGGCCCACGGGCCTGGTCAGGGACAGCTCCCTTTGGATCGAGTATGGCCCCAGGGATTGTGGTTCCTGTCGGGAAGCGCAGACCGCCTGAACTATATAAAGAGCTTTGAAGCATTCTACCAGAGGGCTGCGACGGGCAGCCCCAGAAATAACTCAAGCCTGCTCGACGCCTGGACGCTCTAAAAGCTTCTCGGTGATGCCGTGAATGCGCGTCGTCACCTCGTCGATGACGCTCGCCAGCGTCTCCTCGGCCCTCGCATTGGCTGCCACTGTCGTATCACGGGTGCTGGTCAGGGTTTCCAGCTCGGCCTCCAGCGCAGACACGCGCCGGGTCAATTCGCTCACCTCATCCATGATCATGATCCCGGCCATGACAGTCAGCCTGAGATCGCCGATTTCGCCGAACTGGCTTTTCAAATGCAGGACATAACGATCGAAGCGATTGGCAAGATCCGTCAGATGGTCTTCCTGCCCCTCTTCGCAGGCCATCCGGTAGGCTTTGCCGTCGATCGTTACCGTTACTTGTGCCATTCGACTTTCCGATCACTGCCGCACTGCGACGGCTGCCTCCCGAGGGATCAGCGGTCCAGCACGGCTCTTATGGTTTCCATCGCCGTCACGAGCCGGCGCGACACTTCCCGATTGACCTCTTCCAGCCGGTTCGCGCGGAACTCGGCCTGGTCCAGTTCCTGGGCAAGGCGGGATCGATCGGCGTGAACCCTACGGACCTCGCCTTCTATATCGCTCTGCGCCCGTTCCCGCTCGAACCGTCCGTCAACCGCGCTCTCCAAAGTCGAAAGCGCCTGGCGCAATTGGGCGAGCGCCGCGTCCACCGTTTTGCCTGAAGGTGTCATACCCTTCGCATCTCCGCGCAAGGCCCGAATCAAAACATCCGGCCACTTGTCTGATTTCGCAACAATATTCAACTCGGCAACAGCACGTCAATAAAGGCTGTCATGTGGCAGCCCCCCTATTCTGTGGATGAATGCCGCCTTTGCCGCCTGCACAGGCCTTGTCGCATGATTGTCGTCTTTTGTAAAAGTGAACGGGCAAATGTCAAAAAATTGCCCCGAGAGGCCCGTATTGGGCCCTCGATTTATTGACTTGCTCGCCCTAACTGCTATGTCTCGACCGCCTGAGGCGACGTTGAAAATGGCGTTCGGAAGAGCGTCTCCCCTTCACCCGCCTTTCAACCGATGGCCCTCCCTCCCAAGCGTGTGGCCATCCCCCCGAACCCGGAACACTGCGGAAAAACCCCATGAACTCTCGCGAACAACACGACCGGATGGCGAATGCGATCCGTTTCCTTGCCATGGATGCTGTCGAGAAGGCCAATTCCGGTCACCCCGGTTTGCCGATGGGGATGGCTGATGTTGCCACCGTTCTCTTTAGCAAATATCTGCGCTTTGATCCGAAGAACCCGCTTTGGCCGGACCGCGACCGCTTCGTCCTGTCGGCTGGCCACGGCTCGATGCTGCTTTATTCGGTCCTCTATCTGACCGGCTATCCCGACATGACGGTCGAAGAGCTCACACGCTTCCGCCAGCTCGGCTCCAAGACCGCCGGCCATCCGGAATACGGTCACGCCACCGGCATCGAAACCACTACCGGCCCGCTCGGCCAGGGCATTGCCAATGCCGTCGGCATGGCGATCGCCGAGCGCAAGCTGCGCGAGGAGTTCGGCTCGGAACTTCAGGATCACTACACCTACGCCATGTGCGGCGACGGCTGCCTGATGGAAGGCATCAGCCATGAGGCGATCGCGCTGGCCGGCCACCTCAAGCTCAACAAGCTGATCCTGTTCTGGGACAACAACTCCATCACCATCGACGGCGCCGTCTCGTTGTCGGATTCGACCGACCAGATCATGCGCTTCAAGGCCGTTCACTGGAACACGATCGAAATCGACGGTCACGACCAGGCCGCCATCGCCGCGGCCATCGAAGCCGCACACAAGTCCGACCGCCCGACGCTGATCGCCTGCAAGACGATCATCGGCTTCGGCGCTCCGAACAAGCAGGGTACGCACAAGGTCCATGGCTCGCCGCTCGGCGCCGAGGAAATTGCCGCGACCCGCGTCGCGCTCAACTGGCCCTACGAGCCCTTCGTCATCCCGAACGACGTCCTCGGTGAATGGCGCGCTGCCGGCGAGCGCTCCATCGGCACCCGTGAAGCGTGGGAAGGCCGCCTTGCCGCAGCCGACGCTGCCAAGAAGGCCGAGTTCACCCGCCGCTTCGATCACAAGCTGCCGGCCGGATTCGACGCCGCCATCAGCGACTACAAGAAGAAGCTCGCGGAAACCAAGCCGACGGTCGCAACCCGCAAGGCATCGGAAGATGCGCTCGAAGTCATCAACGGCTTCATTCCGGAAACGCTCGGCGGCTCGGCCGACCTGACGCCGTCGAACAACACCAAGACCAGCCAGATGAAGTCGATCACCCCGACCGATTTCTCCGGCCGTTATATGCACTGGGGTATCCGCGAACACGGCATGGCTGCTGCCATGAACGGCATCGCGTTGCACGGCGGCCTGATCCCCTATAGCGGCGGCTTCCTGATCTTCTCGGATTATTGCCGCCCGCCGCTGCGCCTGGCCGCCCTGATGGGCATCCGCGCCATCCACGTCCTGACGCATGATTCCATCGGCGTCGGCGAAGACGGCCCGACCCACCAGCCGGTCGAGCAGGTCGCCAGCCTGCGCGCCATCCCGAACTTCCAGCTCTTCCGCCCGGCCGACGCAACGGAAACGGCCGAATGCTGGCAGATCGCCATCAAGACGACGAACCGCCCGTCCGGCCTTGCCCTGACGCGCCAGAACCTGCAGGCCGCCCGTACGGAATATAGCGAGAAGAACCTCTGCGAACTCGGCGCTTACACGCTGGCCGGCAATGCCGACGCCAAGGTCACGATCTTCGCTTCGGGCTCCGAAGTTGAACTCGCCGTTGCTGCCCGCGCGGTCCTGGAAGGCAAGGGCGTCTCCACGCGCGTCGTTTCCGTTCCCTGCACCGAACTCTTCTTCGAGCAGCCGGATGCTTACCGCAAGGAAGTCATCGGCAACTCGCCGGTCAAGGTTGCCGTCGAAGCCGGCGTTCGCGAAGGCTGGGATGCCTTCATCGGACCGGAAGGCGCATTTATCGGCATGAAGGGCTTCGGCGCTTCCGCTCCTTACAAGGACGTCTACAAGCACTTCGGCATCACGACGGAGGCCGTTGTCGCCGCCGCTGAGGCAAAGCTTTCCTGAGGGCGCTGACAAGCGCTCTCAAATCCAATAGATAAACACCCTGAGTGAACGGGAGTGACATTCAATGACTGTAAAAGTTGCTATCAACGGCTTTGGCCGTATCGGCCGTAACGTTCTGCGCGCAATCGTCGAATCCGGCCGCACCGATATCGAGATCGTTGCCATCAACGACCTTGGGCCGGTCGAGACCAACGCCCACCTGCTGCGTTACGATTCCATCCACGGCAAATTCCCCGCCGAAGTTAAGGTCGAAGGCGACACGATCATCGTTGGCGGCGGCAAGCCGATCAAGGTCACGGCGATCAAAGACCCGGCAACTCTGCCGCACCGTGATCTCGGCGTCGATATCGCCATGGAATGCACGGGCATCTTCACCGCCCGGGACAAGGCCGCCGCTCACCTGACGGCCGGCGCCAAGCGCGTCATCGTTTCGGCTCCTGCCGATGGTGCTGACCTGACCGTCGTTTTCGGCGTCAACCATGACCAGCTCACCAAAGAGCACCTGGTCATCTCCAACGCATCCTGCACCACGAACTGCCTGGTGCCGGTCGTGAAGGTTCTCGACGACGCCGTCGGCATCGACCACGGCTTCATGACGACCATCCACTCCTACACCGGCGACCAGCCGACGCTGGACACCATGCACAAGGACCTGTACCGCGCCCGCGCCGCAGCCCTGTCCATGATCCCGACGTCGACGGGTGCCGCAAAGGCTGTCGGTCTCGTTCTGCCGCACCTCAAGGGCAAGCTCGACGGCACGTCGATCCGCGTTCCCACGCCGAACGTCTCGGTCGTCGACTTCAAGTTCGTGGCCAAGAAGGCAACGTCGGTCGGCGAAATCAACGAAGCCATCAAGGCTGCATCGAACGGCAAGCTGAAGGGCATCCTCGGCTACACCGACGAGCCGCTGGTTTCCCGCGACTTCAACCATGACAGCCACTCGTCGATCTTCGCGACCGACCAGACCAAGGTCATGGAAGGCAACTTCGTGCGCGTCCTGTCCTGGTACGACAACGAATGGGGCTTCTCGAGCCGCATGTCCGACACGGCCGTCGCCTTCGCCAAGACGATCTGATCATGGCCTTCCGCCCGCTCCTTCCGACGACAGTCCGCTGGCGTCCCTTGGAAGGAGATGGGCTGGAGCACCTGACGGTCACCCCTCTCGATCATGCCGGCAGCGCGGCCATCCGCGCTGCCGGCATTATCATTGGTGCCCGCGGCGGCACGCCCTATGGTGTCTCTTATCGAATCGATTGCTCCGCCGGCTGGGCCGTTCTTTCCTTCTCGGTCGAAACCACCGACGGACGCCGTCTCGCGCTGCTGTCGGACGGCAAGGGACATTGGCGTACCGAGGAGGGCGAGTCCCTGCCGCAATTCGATGGCTGCGTCGATATCGATCTCTATGGCTCGCCCTTCACCAACAGCCTGCCGATCCGCCGACTGGAAATGATGCCGCAAGATGGAACCGCCAAGCTCTCCATGCTCTATATCCCGTTCGACACCTTCGAACCGGTGCGGGACGGCCAGCATTATACCTGCATCGTGCCGGAGAAGCTCTACCGCTATGCGGCCGAAGACCGTGATTTCACCGTCGATCTTCCGGTCGACGAGGATGGGCTGGTGGTCGACTATCCGATCTATTTCAGGCGTGTAGATGTTTGAGCTGCGGTATCGTTACCCTTGCTCATTCGGCAAGCAATGAGCTTGTGCTTGGATCCTCGGGTCAAGCCCGAGGATGACGTGTTTTCGGGGTGCACCGCGGACAAACGATAGTTTTTTGAGATGCATCTCCCAAGTTGCTATGTGTCTTTGGCCTATTCTCAAGCACCGTCATCCTCGGGCTTGACCCGAGGATCCACGCACAAGCCTTTTGGCCCAATCGCAATTGCCCTTCAAAACGCCTCAATCTTTGTTCTCCCTGCCCTGCTATGGTCCAGATTTACCAATAAATTTTGGACAGGACATCTCCCAGGGCATTCCAAGCCGCTTCGCCGTTCTGGCAAAAGCGCATCACACCATGCCGTCGCAACCGTCAGAGTGGGCTTCAGTCGAAAAGCTCTCCTCTGAATAAGGCCATATTTGCCAATATGACCGGCAAGACTGCATGATGGGATGACGAAGGGACTTCCGCATTCCGGGCTTTTGGCCCAGCGGCGCACGGAAAAGGGGAAGAAAAGGTGGAGGCATTTTACGTCATCGTGCTGATCAGCACGGTTCTCATACTCATTGCAGCCTTCTCCAGCCTTCTTGCTTTCCGCTTCGGCGCCCCCCTGCTGCTGCTCTTCCTGATGATCGGCCTTGCCGCCGGCACGGACGGGCTCGGCATTGAATTCTCCAACAATTATCTCGCCTATATTCTCGGCTCTCTGGCGCTAGCCATCATTCTCTTCGATTCCGGCTATGGCACGCCGATCCAGGCCTTCAAGCTTGCTGCGGCGCCCGCGCTGACCATCGCCTCCGTCGGCGTTATCGTAACGGCCGCATTGTTCGGCCTTGCCGCCACCTGGCTGCTTGGCTTCACCTGGCTTCAGGGGCTGCTGCTCGGCTCCATCGTCGCCTCAACGGACGCAGCCGCCGTCTTCTTCCTGCTGCGCATCGGCGGCATCAATATCCGTGACAAGGTACGCTCGACGCTGGAAGTCGAATCCGGCACCAACGATCCGATGGCAATCTTTCTAACACTCGCCTTGGTCGAGCTGCTCGCAAGCGGCGAAGGCTATGCCGGCATCAACCTCGCCATGCTCGCCACCTTCGTCCAGCAGATGGGGCTAGGCGTCATACTCGGCCTGCTCGGCGGCATGATGATCGTCCTCATCGTCGGCCGCTTGGAAACCGACCGCGGCCTGACCCCTATCTTCGTGCTGGCGCTGGCACTCCTCGTCTTCTCGTTTACCGGCGCCGTCGGCGGCAGCGGCTTCCTGGCCGTCTATGTCGCAGGCATCTATGCCGGCAATCGCAAGCTGCCCGCATCCGCCTCGATCAAGCGTTTCCAGGACGGCATGACCTGGCTGGCGCAGATCATCATGTTTCTCGTACTCGGTCTGCTCGCCACGCCATCGGAATTTCCGGCGATCGCCATCCCCGCCATCGCGCTGGCACTGTTCCTGATCTTCGTTGCTCGGCCGATCGCCGTCTGGCTCTGCGTGCTGCCCTTCGACTATACGCAGCGGGAAACCGGTTTCGTCGCCTGGGTCGGTCTGCGCGGCGCCGTCTCCATTCTTCTGGCGATCATGCCGATCCTCGGCGGCCTGCAGGCGGGGCAAACCTATTTCAACGTTGCCTTCATCGTCGTGCTGGTGTCGCTGCTCGTCCAGGGCTGGACCATCAAGCCGATGGCGCGCCGGCTTGGTCTCATCATTCCCCCGCGCATGGGGGCGATCGACAAGGTCGAGGTCGACCTGCCGGGCACGGTCAACCACGAACTCCTCTCCTATCGTGTCGTGAAGGACAGCCCGGTCCTGCGCGGCGAACGCATTCCGCGCTGGGCAACACCATCGCTCATCGTCCGCGACGGCAAGTCCATGCGCTATCAATATGCCGGCCGCCTGCGCGAAAACGATATCGTCTATCTTTTCGTCTCCCCCAATTATTCGCGCCTTCTCGACCGCATCTTCGCCAGCCGCGCGCCGGTCGATCCCGAGGATGCCGAATTCTTCGGTGCCTTCTCGATCTCGCCGCTGCGCCCCGCCGCCGATCTCGACGCTGCCTATGGACCGGGATTGCTAAGCGAACAGGAGAAAGGGCTCACCATAGCGGAGCTCATGCGCCATCGTCTCGGTGGCAAGGCCGACTATGCGGATCGCGTTCGTCTCGGCGAGATCATCCTTATCGTCAGGGATCTCGACGAGAACGATCATATCCAATCCGTCGGCATGTCGCTCGAGGCGGTGGAACCGCCCGTCATCATGCCGATCTTCATCAATCTCCATGATATTTTGAAGAGCGCCCGCGCCTATCTGCAGAAGCGCCGCGAGCGTGCGCATGAAGCTGTTTCAAGCGATTCGTCGACGGGCAAAAACGACGTCTGAACGCCTTGCGTCTGCGATCATCCGTAGTATGGTCGGCGCGCTTTTCGCCACCAACAATATTGGATCCTCCCATGGCAGCCTTCAAAACTCTCGACGATCTCACCGACATCTCCGGCAAGCGCGTACTGGTACGCGTCGACCTCAACGTGCCGGTCAAGGATGGCAAGGTCACCGATGCGACCCGCATCGAACGTGTCGCCCCGACGATTCTCGAATTGTCCGAAAAGGGTGCCAAGGTCATCCTGCTTGCCCATTTCGGCCGGCCGAAGGATGGCCCCTCCCCGGACCTCTCCCTCGGCCTCATCATACCGGCCGTCGAAGAAGTTCTGGATCACGCCGTTCTCTTCGCCTCCGACTGCATCGATGCTCCGGCTGCCGACGCCGTTGCCAAGATGAACAACGGCGACATCCTGCTGCTGGAAAACACCCGCTTCCACAAGGAAGAGGAAAAGAACGACGCGGCCTTCACCAGGGCACTTGCCGCCAATGGCGATATCTACGTCAACGATGCCTTCTCCGCTGCCCATCGCGCCCATTCCTCGACCGAGGGTCTCGCCCACCTGCTGCCGGCCTATGCGGGCCGCACGATGCAGGCAGAGCTTGAAGCCCTGGAAAAGGGCCTCGGCAATCCGGTCCGCCCGGTCGTCGCCATCGTCGGCGGCGCCAAGGTTTCCACCAAGATCGACCTTCTGACGAACCTGGTGAAGAAGGTCGATGCGCTCGTCATCGGCGGCGGCATGGCCAACACCTTCCTCGCCGCCCGAGGCACCAATGTCGGCAAATCGCTCTGCGAACATGACCTTGCAGACACAGCCAAGCAGATCATGATCGAGGCCGCCACAGCCGGCTGCGCGATCGTGCTGCCTGAGGACGGCGTCGTCGCTCGCGAATTCAAGGCCGGTGCCGACAACGAAATCGTCGCGATCGAAGCGATCCCCGCCGATGCCATGGTCCTCGATGTCGGTCCGAAGTCCGTCGAAGCCGTCAAGAACTGGATCGGCCGTGCCACGACGCTGGTCTGGAACGGCCCGCTCGGCGCCTTCGAAATCACGCCTTTCGATGCCGCAACCGTCGCAGTTGCCAAATATGCCGCCGAATGCACCAAGTCCGGCAAGTTGACCTCGGTCGCCGGCGGCGGCGACACGGTTTCGGCGCTCAACCATGCCGGCGTTGCCGACGACTTCACCTATGTCTCGACGGCGGGCGGCGCGTTCCTCGAATGGATGGAAGGCAAGGTTCTGCCGGGTGTCGCAGTTCTGCGGGCCAGCAAATAAACAAGCCTTATCACGGTGAACGATGCGGGCCGCGAAAGCTAAAGCTTTCGCGGCTTTTCCATGAGTGCTAGGATTACATGAAAGACTTTCAAACGGTTGAAATCATTTCAATCGTTTCAATTAGTTAGCCTCCCATTTCCCTCCTTCTACACTTCTGTTATCGCCGATCTATATTGTTCTTGTCGCCGAATGAAATCGCCTTGGAGAAACAAAATGAGCGAACGAATTGAAGACATTGCCGTAAAGATGGTTGCTGGTGGCAAGGGCCTCCTGGCGGCGGACGAATCCACCGCCACGATCAAGAAGCGCTTCGACGCCATCTCTCTCGTATCAACGGAAGAGAGCCGCCGCGACTATCGCGAAATGCTCTTCCGCTCCGACGACGCAATGAAGAAGTACATCTCCGGCGTCATCCTCTATGAGGAAACCCTCTTCCAGAAGGCCGCCGACGGCACCCCCTTCGTCGATATCATCAAGGCTGCCGACAGCATTCCCGGCATCAAGGTCGATGTCGGCGCCAAGCCGCTCGCCGCCTTCCCCGGCGAAACCGTTACCGAAGGCCTGGACGGCCTCGCGGATCGTCTGGCGAAATATTATGACGCCGGCGCCCGCTTCGCCAAGTGGCGTGGCGTGATCGCCGTTTCCGATACGCTGCCGACCTATGGCGCCATCAAGGCCAACGCCCACGCGCTTGCCCGTTATGCCGCCCTCTGCCAGCAGGCCAAGATCGTCCCGATCGTTGAACCGGAAGTGCTGATGGATGGCGAACCCGGCACGCAGAGCCTCGATCGCAGCGAGGAAGTCACCCGCTGGACGCTGCAGATCGTCTTCCAGGAACTCGCAGAAGCCCGCATCAAGCTCGAAGGCATGATCCTCAAGCCGAGCATGGTCATCGACGGCAAGAAGGTCCGCAAGGCCTCGGTCGAGCAGGTCGCCGAGCGCACCGTCAAGGTTTTGAAGGAAACCGTTCCGTCGGCCGTTCCCGGCATCGCCTTCCTCTCCGGCGGCCAGTCCACCGAAGAGGCGACGGCCCATCTCTCCGCCATCAACTCCGGTTATGAACTGCCCTGGAAAGTGACCTTCTCCTATGGTCGCGCCCTGCAGGACAGCGCGCTGAAGGCATGGGGCGGCAAGCCGGAAAACGTTGCCGCCGGCCAACGTGCTTTCACCCATCGCGCCGAGATGAACTATCTCGCCGCCAAGGGTAGCTGGACGAAGGATCGCGAACAGGCGGCCTGATGTCAGCTGGAGCAAGTCCAGGAAAAGGGTACTGCAATTTTCTCGGAATTGCTTGGAAACAAAGGGATAGAGTGGTTCGATGACGCTGTGAAAAGCTGAACCACTTGAGTATTCGAATGAACGAAAAGCCTCGGTCGCGATGCGACCGAGGCTTTTTTGCTTTCGGGGAATAGCCAGCTCGGCGTTCAGAACAGAGCAAGTCACATCTGTCACAATGACAAGAATAGGCTTGCCGTGATATCGGAAAACAATCCGTGTCAAATGGATGTTACGAAAACACGGCACTGGATTGTCCCATTTATAATAAAGGGGCCAAATAGAGGGGTTGCCATATGCTTGCCTGGCGCAGTTTTGTTGCTGTTCTTTCTGTATTCTTAGTTGCACAAATAGACACTTCTCGCGCCCAACAATTGCAGACGGCCGTTCCCATCTTTTCCGCGACAGGACCGGATGCAGAGGCTTACGGTGAGAAACTCGGCTATCCCGTCGGCCTGCCGCTGAGCGAACAACGGAACATGATCGGCAATTTCAGTCACGCCGATAAGCTTGCGCCAACGCATATGATCGCCGCCGCCGAGCATCCGCTACTCCTCTTACGCGCGCCGTCCGAGATTTCGGTCAAGTTCACGTTCGGCACGGAAACCGGCTCCTTGTCGAAATATCTCGCCACCAATCCCACCACTGGCCTGCTGATTGCCCACAACGACACGATCCTGTTCGAACATTACCAATATGGCCGCACCGACCGCGACCGGCTTGTCTCGCAATCCATGGCGAAAACCTTGACCGCCATGATGATCGGAATTGCGATTTCCGAGGGCGCCATCCATTCGATCGACGATACGGTTGAGACCTATGTGCCGGAACTGAAAGGCACAGAGATGGGCGTTACGCCGATCCGCGCATTGCTGCATATGGCTTCCGGCATTGCCTTCACCGAAAACTTCGGCAACCCCGACGACAACGTTCATCTCAGCAATTCATTGCTCGGCCCGGAAAAACTCGACCCCATTACGGCCGTATCGCGGTTCAACAAGCGGGTCGCTCCTCCCGATACGGTGTGGCACTATAGCAATCTTGACACCGAAGGGCTGAGCTTGGTCCTGACCCACGCCACCCATATGAGCATGGCGGATTATCTCCAGACCCGCATCTGGCAGCCGATGGGTGCGGAAGCCAGCGCGAACTGGCAGGTCGACAGCACCGGCCAAGAGGTCGGCTACTGCTGCTTCAGCGCGACACTTCGCGATTATGCCCGCTTTGGCCTGCTGCTCGCGCATGACGGCGCCTTGAACGGCCGGCAGATCATACCCCGCCAATGGCTGTTGGATGCCACGGAGCCGGTCAAGCAAGGTTCGTTCCTGGCGGTCAATCACGAAACGAACCCCTGGGGCTACGGCTATCAGACCTGGCTGATGCCCGGTCCGCGCCGAACGTTTTTCCTGGACGGCAAAGCCGGCCAGCGCATCCTGGTCGACCCGACGACACATCTGGTTCTCGTACACACTGCGGTCCGTGCGAAGCCCGGCGATGTCGGCAGTGCCGAGCTCGTCGAGCTCTGGTCCAGCGTGCTCAAACAGTTCCAGAGCAATTGAAGCGATCTTCACGCGTGCTGCAGAAAACCCGTTCTCCCGTTGAGGAGAAGGGGTTGGAATAAGAGGCTGCCTTCGCCAGAACCGTTAGCCAACTTGTCACGGACACAAGTTCCAGCTTTCAAGCTTGCCCGAGCAGCGGCTAAATCCTGGCAGTTCCACCAAAGCTGCCGGGAGCCGTCATGAACACCGTTGCCTACGTCACCGTCGACGTCTTCACATCCGAACGCTTCGTCGGCAATCCCCTGGCCGTCATTCCCGATGCCCGCGGTCTCGACAGCGGCGCCATGCAGAAGATCGCAGCCGAATTCTGCTATTCGGAAACGACCTTCGTGCTGCCGGCGGAAAACCCGGAGCATACGGCCCACGTCCGCATCTTCACGCCCACGGCCGAAATCCCTTTTGCCGGCCATCCCAATGTCGGCACCGCCTTCGTCCTCGGCCAGCAGCAAGCGATCTTCGGAAAATCCATAAGCGACAGGCTGATCTTCGAAGAGGATGCCGGGCTTGTCGAGGTAACGTTGTTGCGCAACGGTGGCGGCGTCTCCGGCGCAAGCATCCGCGCACCGGGCAGGCTTACGATCGGCGAAACCATTGCCGACGAACTGATTGCCGCTTGCGTGCAGATCGATCCGCAATCGATCCGCCACACAACCCATGCGCCGACTTTCGCGTCCGTCGGCCTGCCTTTCGCCTTCGCAGAGCTGGATAGCCTCGAAACGCTCGCCAAGGCATGGCCGAACGCCGCCGTTTTTGCTGAAGCGGCCGCACGCCACAAGGAAGACAAGACCGGCTTTTCGCTCTTTCTCTATGTGCGCTCGGCGGAAAATCCGTGGACTATTCGCGCCCGCATGTTTGCCCCGCTCGACAACGTTACGGAAGACCCGGCGACCGGCAGCGCCTCTGCCGCGATCGGCGCCTATCTGACTTCCCTGCTGCCGGCACAGGATGCGGAGATAAAAATCACCATCGAACAGGGCGTGGAGATGGGAAGACGCAGCCTTATCGGCGTTGATGTCAGGAAATCTGCCGGCACGGTAAACGAAGTCTTGCTGTCGGGCAGCTGCGTCTCCCTCATGCGCGGAGAGATCCAACTTTAGGCAGCCGCGCGTGGCGGCGCTGAAGCCCTGAATTTAGCCTAAAATGCGCTAAAACACCTCGTTGATAACGAGCGCCACCGTCCAGACGGCAAAGGCGAAGATAGCGATCTTCCAGAAATCGGCCCTGTGCCTCAAGCCCGGTAGCCCCAAAGGCTTGATGATGTGCACCGCCATGGCGAGCAGAAGCAGCATCGCTATGGCTTTTGTCACGCTATTTTTCCCCGTTTATGCAAGAGTGAGTGCAGCCGCGACCAAAAACCGCTGCACGCCTTTCGCGATCATGCTCTAATCGTCATAGGACGGACATTTTTCCGCGCCAACAGACTGTTTCTACAGGCCGATAGCGGCAATCCGGGACACAATCAATAGCGAATGCAGGCAGGGCACGATCCTGTCTTTCGGCTCCTTAAATGGAGCGGCATGAAGGTGGGGAGCATGAAAAGAAACATATTGCCGGTACTCGCTCTGCTGTTCGGCACGCTGTTCCTGTTTACGGGCAATGGCCTGCACAGCCTGCTGCTGCCTGTGCGCGGCACGGCCGAAGGCTATGCGACGACGACGCTCGGCCTGCTCGGCACCACCTGGGCGACGGGTTTCGTCCTCGGCTGCCTGACGGCGCCGAAACTGGTCCGGCGCATAGGCCATGTGCGTGCCTTTTCGGGCTTCATCTCCGTCATCGCCATTATCGCGCTTTTGACCGGCATTATCGTCGACCCCATCTGGTGGGTGGCGTTGCGTGCCGTGACCGGCTTCTGCACGGCCGGCACTTCGATGATCATCGAAAGCTGGCTCAACGAACGCGCCACCAATGAAAGCCGTGGTGCGATCTTCTCGCTCTATATCGGCATCACCCTCATCGGCGCCGTCGCCGGCCAGATGATGGTGCCCTTCGCCGATGTCCATACGCCCATCCTCTTCATGGTGTGCGGCATCTGCTATTGTATCGCCATGCTGCCGACCACGCTGTCGACCGCCGCCTCGCCGCAGCCGCTGAAGGCCGTCAGCCTCGACCTGAGGGCGCTCTACCGCAACTCGCCCGTCGCCTCGATCGGCATCCTGCTCGTCGGCATCGCCAATGGCGCATACGGCACGCTCGGCGCCGTCTTCGGCGCCAAGGCCGGCCTTTCAGAAGGCGATATCGCGCTGATGATGAGCTCGACCATCTTTGCCGGCGCCGTGATGCAGCTGCCGGCCGGCCGCCTGTCCGATCGCATCGACCGCCGCTACGTGCTTGCGGGCATGGCTGCAATCGCAGCCCTCGACGGCCTGCTGCTCTTCCTGTTGAAGCCGGGCAGCCCGGCTTTCCTCATCAGCATGGTCGTCATCTATGGCGCCGTCGCCAACACCCTCTATCCGATTGCCGTCGCCCATGCCAACGACTTCGCCGCGCCGGAGGATTTCGTCAAAGTGTCGGGCGGCCTGCTACTGCTCTATGGCATCGGCACGATCATCGGCCCGACTCTGAGCGGCCCGGTCATGTCCTCCATCGGCCCCTACTCGCTGTTCTTCGTCACCGCCATCGCCCATGTGCTGATTACCTCCTATTCGATCTTCCGCAGCCGCATGCGTGCCGCAAAGCCGGCGGGCGATCGTGACGCCTACACGACCATGCCGTCGGCCAACGCGCAGATGATCACGCCGGAGAGCATGGCGCTCGCACGCAGCGAGACTTCAAAAAAGGACGATATAACTGTAAATTACGGCACCTGATCCCCTGACAAGGGAAAGGAGGAGCCGAAATGAGCCTATTCGATGATGATCGTCCCAAGCAGCCGTCCGCCCACGAGATCGGTAGTGACCTGTCGTTACTGTCGGTGGACGAGCTGAAAAGTCGCGTCGCATTGCTTCAGGGCGAGATAGCCCGGCTGGAAGAGGAAATCGCCACCAAGACCTCCGGCCGAAAGGCGGCGGATAGTCTTTTCCGCTTCTGACGCACCGTTCCAAGGTGGCTTGCCATAGCACGAAATCCGTGCGGGGGAGTCCAGGATCAAGGCATGGTCAACTCAATATTAAGCTTTACGACATATTACTATGACCATCCAGATTCGCTCTGGACTCAGACAGTTCCTCCACTTGGCGAATTGGTCTGATTTTTCTCCCTGTTTTACCTTGAGAGCCGCTTTTGCGGCTCTTCTTTTTTGTCCTGTATCGCGGACCTCGCCGAAACTGTGGAGATTAACCCTTTCTTAAGAATCGCCTTGCGAATTTCAGTTAAAACAACCATCTTAAAGTCATAAAAGCGGATGCCGAAAGCTCTTAGGGACTTGACCGGCTTTTCCTGAACAAAAGTGTTGCGTGAAGCAGGGATTTATTCGATGTCGGAACTTGGGTTGAACACGATCAGCTTTGCTGGCCACGCCGCATCGTCGGCGCAGTTCAGGGCGCTTTATTCTGAAGGCATGTCGCTGGTCGAAGAAACCGCCGGTTATCTCGACGGCCAGGGCCGCGCCGCTTCGAAGGTTCTGCCGCGCATGGCTTCCGTGCTTTATGCCGCCGAATCCATGCGGCTGACCACCCGTCTGATGCAGATGGCCTCCTGGCTGCTGCTGCAGCGCGCCGTCAACAATGGCGAAATGTCGCGCGATCAGGTATTGGCCGAAAAGAACAAGGTTCGCCTCGACGGCTTCAACGTCGACCGCAACGCGCCGGGCTGGAATGACCTGCCGGAATCCTTCCGTGATCTCGTGGAGCGTTCGCTGCGCCTGCAGAACCGCGTTGCCATTCTCGATCGCGAAATCTACCGCCCGACGGAAGCTGCTATCGTTCCGGACAACCAGAACAGCGTCAAGGCACAGCTAACCCTGCTGCAGACCGCATTTGGCGGCAACTGAGCTTCAGACAATCCGCAATGATTTCAAACCGGCCGCGCCTGACGTGGCCGGTTTTGTTTTGAGCAATCATCCAGCGCTCCGAAAAGCCGTGCGCAGAGTTAGGCCTGAAGTTGAAGCCGGGCCTAACTTGACGGATTCCGTGAAACCTCTGTAAAAAAGAGTGCGTGCTTCTATCAAGGGAGGAGCAGGCCAATATCGAATGTGCGTGGAGGACCCAATGCGCCGACTCACTTCTCACGAAAATCAAATCCGAAATTCTGAGAAGATGATGAACCATGCGCACATTGAATCTGGGCATCCTCGCCCATGTAGACGCGGGCAAGACTAGCCTTACGGAACGGCTCCTTTTTGACACCGGCATAATCGACAAACTCGGCAGCGTCGACGCCGGCAGCACGCAGACCGATAGTCTCGAACTCGAAAGACAACGCGGCATCACCATCGCCGCCGCGGTGGTTTCCTTCATCGTCGGTGACGTCACGGTGAACCTCATTGATACGCCTGGCCATCCGGACTTCATCGCCGAGATCGAACGGGTGCTGCAGCTGCTCGATGCGGCAGTGGTCGTCGTGTCTGCAGTCGAGGGCGTGCAGCCACAGACGCGCGTGCTTGTGAAAGCATTGCGACGCCTCGGGATCCCCTTCATATTCTTCGTCAACAAGGTCGACCGCCTCGGCGCACGCTATGATGAGGTGCTTGAGGATATGGCGACCCAGCTGGCGGTCCGCCCCATTGCAATGTCGATCGTCCATGCTGCCGGCAGCAGGCTCGCCACCGTGGAAGCTGCCGATCTCGGCGGCGATCCGCATTTCTCGCGTCTGTGCGAAGCACTTTCAATCAACGACGAGGCTTTGCTGGAAGATTATGTTCTGGCTCCCGAGCGCCTGACACGACAGAGGCTGGAACAAGCCTTGGCCGATCAGGTAGCGAAGTCCTCTATCCATCCGGCATTTGCCGGTGCGGCGACGCGGGGTCTCGGGATCTCTGCCTTGATCTCGGCAATCGAAACCCTGCTGCCGAGCCGGCAGCCGAACCATGACGACCCGGTTTCCGGGACGATCTTCAAGATTGAACGCGGGTGGGGCGGCGAGAAGCTCGCCTACCTCTATCTGGCATCGGGCACGATCAACCTTCGAGATGATATCGAAACTCCTCGCGGCTCGGCGAAGATCGGCAGTCTTCAGCTTTTCCGCGATGGCAAAGCGGACAAGGTTTCGCAGGTTCACGCGGGGCAGATCGCCAAGGTCGGCGGGCTCGCAAATGCCCGCATCGGAGATTGGATCGGCATCGAAGGGCCGCCCGGCACGCTTCGCCACTTCGCGCCGCCGACCTTGGAAACCCGCATTCGCGCCCTGCGCCCTTCAGAAAACGCAGCACTCTGGCTGGCCCTAGGGCAACTTGCAGAGCAGGATCCGCTCATCAACCTGCGCGCCAATGAGGAAACAGGCGACATATATGTCTCGCTCTATGGCGAAGTGCAGAAGGAGGTCATCCAGGCAACCCTCTCGACCGAGTTCGGCCTCGACATCGCCTTCGAGGAAAGCACCGTCATCTATGTCGAAAGGCCGGCTGGAACGGGAAGCGCGGTTGAGCACATATTCAAGGAGCCCAATCCGTTTCTCGCAACCGTCGGATTGCGCGTCGAGCCACGGCCGGAAGGCAGCGGAAACAGCTTTGCCCTCGAGGTGGATGTCGGCCAGATGCCGGCAAGCTTCTATCGGGCAGTCGAGGAAGCTACGTTCGAAACGCTCAAGGAAGGTCTTTTCGGCTGGCAGATCATCGATTGCCACGTCGCCATGACGGCGGCGCGGCAAAGTTCGCCGGCGAGCACGGCGGTCGACTTCCGCAAGCTGACGCCGCTGGTGCTCGCATCCGCGCTTTCATCCGCACAGACGATCCTATGCGAGCCTATCGAGCATTTTCACGTCGAGATACCGGCAACGGCGTTGGCTGGCGTGCACAGCCTGCTCGCGAAATCCGGCGCATCGATGAGAAGATCGCTGATCGACGATGGTATCGCACGACTGGAGGGCACGGTGGCATCATCGATGATCCACACGATCCAAAGGCAATTGCCGGGATTGTCGGGCGGAGCCGGCGTCCTGGAGCACGCCTTCGATCACCATATGCCCTTATCGGGTCCGCACCGTGTACGGGAGCGCGCAGCGGCAAATCCGTTCGATCGCGCGGATTACCTGCGACGTGTGCGATGAGGGTGCGAGGCTCTGTATCAACGCAAAAAAGCCCGGCTAAGCCGGGCTCTTTTCAAGCGGCAAATCGCAATGCGATTAGATGCCGAGACCGCCGAAGCGCTTGTTGAACTTCGAAACGCGGCCGGCACGGTCCATCATCTGCTGGTTGCCGCCGGTCCAAGCCGGATGGGACTTGGAGTCGATTTCGAGGTTCATGACAGCGCCTTCAGAACCCCAGGTCGAGCGGGTTTCATATTCGGTGCCGTCGGTCATGACCACCTTGATGGTGTGGTAGTCGGGATGGATGTTGGCCTTCATAACAATCTTCCTGTCATGCCAGGGTCCATTTGTCGCAAGGCATTGCGGCAACCGAACCGATTGAATAAATGAAGCCGCAGTCCGTTAAAGGCCACGGCTTCCAATTAAGATGGCGTGCCTATACATGAAGGCAGCGGCGATAACAAGGGGCGAAAACGTCGAGTCCCTTGCTGATATGGGGATTGGAGACGACTTGTCAGAGACTGGCCAGGCTGAGGAAAAGAAAAACCGTTCGATCCGTCCTCTTGGGCGACTGACGCCATACCTCAGGCGATATCGGGGCATGGTGGCAGGCGCGATCATATCGCTCGTCATCGCCGCCGTTACCTCGCTCGCCTTGCCGGTCGCCGTCCGCCGCATGATCGATCACGGCTTCGATCAGGCCGATCGCGGTCTGATCGACAGCTACTTCGTAGCGATCATGATCATGGCCCTGTTGCTCGCGGCTGCAAGCGCGCTGCGCTATTACTTCGTCATCTCCATCGGCGAGCGCATCGTCTCCGATATGCGCCGCGAAGTCTTCGACCACGTAACGCGGCTGTCGCCCTCCTTCTTCGACGTCAATCAATCCGGCGAGATCGTCTCGCGGCTGACGGCGGATACGACGCAGATCAAGTCTGCGGTCGGTGCAACAGCTTCCGTGGCGCTGCGCAACCTGATCCTCTGTCTCGGGGCCGTGATCATGATGATCGTCACCAGTCCGAAGCTCTCGAGCATCGTGCTGATCGCGATCCCGATCATTGTCCTGCCGCTTGTCAGTTTCGGCCGTTCGGTGCGCAAGCGCTCGCGTGCCGCGCAGGAGACACTGGCGCAGGCATCCGCCTATGCCAACGAGACCATCGCGGCCAACCGCACCATTCAGGCCTATAATGGCGAGGATGCCGCGGCGCGGCGCTATGGCAGCGCCGTCGAGGATGCCTATCAGGCGGCGCGCGCGGCGATCAGATCCCGCTCGCTGCTGACGGGCTTCGCCATTGCCATGGTCTTCGGCAGCATCGTCGCTGTTCTCTGGGTCGGGGCGCAGAATGTGCTTGCCGGCACCATGTCTGCCGGCACGCTTGGCCAGTTTCTCCTCTATTCCGTCATCGCTGGCTCTTCGCTGGGCTCACTATCGGAAGTCTGGGGCGAGCTCTCTCAGGCCGCAGGTGCTGCCGATCGCTTGGGCGAGTTGCTTGCCGAAGTGTCTCCCATTGCCGCCCCCGCCAATCCCCTGCCCTTGCCGCAACCGCCGCAGGGTCGCGTGGAATTTTCCGACGTCCACTTCTCCTACCCGTCACGACCGAACAGATCGGCGCTGCATGGGCTCTCCTTCTCCGTGAAGCCGGGGGAGACGGTCGCGATCGTCGGCGCGTCGGGCGCCGGCAAGAGCACCATCTTTTCGCTGCTGCTGCGCTTTTACGATCCGCAGAAGGGCCACGTCGCCCTGGATGGTGTCGATGCGCGCGATGTGCTGCCGGATGCCCTGCGTGAGCGCATCGCAATTGTCCCTCAGGACACCACCATCTTCGCAGCCTCCATTCATGACAACGTCGCCTTCGGCCGCCCTGGCGCCTCGCGCGACGAGGTGCGCGCCGCCGCGATCGCCGCGCAGGCGGACGAGTTCATTTCACGCCTTGAACAAGGCTATGATACGCAGGTCGGCGAGCGCGGTGTCACTCTTTCAGGCGGCCAGCGCCAGCGCGTCGCCATTGCCCGCGCCATCCTGAAGAATGCGCCAATCCTGCTGCTCGATGAAGCAACCTCCGCTCTCGATGCCGAAAGCGAGACGCTCGTTCAGAAGGCGCTGGAGGGCTTGATGGAGGCGCGCACGACCCTCGTCATCGCTCACCGCCTGGCGACCGTCCTCAAGGCCGACCGCATTCTGGTGCTGGATCAGGGCCGTATCGTCGAGGAAGGCACGCACCAGAGCCTGATTCGCCACGGCGGGATCTATGCGAAGCTCGCCCGCCTGCAATTCGATGCCGGCATCGAGGAGCATATGCTCATTGCGAAATAGCGATAATCGGGCAAGTCGTGCCAAATACAACCTTGTAGAAATAGTTTCAAAGTTGAGCTAGATTTTCGGCGTTATCCCGCGCTGACGCGATTCTAGGAGACGAGAACCATGTATAAATTTGAAGTCTACAAGGACAAGGCTGGCGAGTTTCGCTTCCGCTTCAAGGCCTCGAACGGCGAAACCATGTTCGGTTCGGAAGGCTATAAGGCGAAGGCCTCGGCCCTGCATGCCATCGAATCGATCAAGGCCCACGTCGGCGGCGCCGTCATCGACGACCAGACCACCGCCACCGCATAATTCTCGCGTCACGCACTCGCTGCAAAGCCATCAACGGCTGGCTGCCCTTCGGGCATGCCGGCCGTTTGATTTTTCGGCCACAAATTTCAAAAAATCTTTCCGCGAGTGTCGAATTCACGCAGGCTCACGGCTCATCATATCGAAGCGGCAGGAAGCCGTTTTGCCAGCGGTGTTGTATATTCCGGCATTCAGCTTTGCAGGTTACGCCGTTCGGCCATCGTCAAAACTGCAAATGGGAGACTTTTCTCATGCAATATGCTTTGATTATTCGTGAATCAGCCGAGGATTTTGGGCGTCGTGCCGATCCGACTTATAAGAACGGCTGGGTCGCCTATACGCAGGCCCTTATCCAGGCCGGCATCATGACGGGGGGCGCGGGATTGACGGCGCCGGAAACGGCAACGGTCGTCCGTCGCCAGGGCGAGGACCATGAGGTAAAGGACGGTCCCTTCCCTGAAGGTAAGGAGCAGCTTGGCGGCTTCTACCTGATCGACGTGCCGGATCTCGATGCCGCGCTGGAATGGGCGCTGCGCGTCCCGATCTCCCAGCAGGGTTCGGTCGAGATACGGCCGCGACTGCAGATGTAGCCATCACATGACGTTGGATGCCGGACGCGCCGCCGAGCAAACGGCGCGTCAATCCTACGGCAAGCTGATTGCCTTTCTCGCCACACGCTTCCGCGACGTGCCGGCGGCCGAGGATGCTTTGTCCGATGCGATCGCTGCAGCGCTGAGTACTTGGCCGGAACGTGGCATTCCCGACAATCCGGAAGCCTGGCTGCTGGTTGTAGCCAAGCGTAACCTCCTTCGCCGGGTCAGGCACGAAAGCGTCAGGGCCGGAGCGCGCGACAGGATCATGATGGCCTTCGAAGAAGCGGAGGAACGCATGAATGCCGACAATTCCGCCTTTCCGGATGAGCGTCTGAAACTCCTCTTCGTCTGCGCCCATCCGGCTTTGGATCGCTCGGCTCACACCCCGCTGATGCTGCAATCCGTGCTGGCCGTCGACGCCGCGACCATCGCCAAGGCCTTCCTCGTTTCGCCGCAAGCCATGAGCCAGCGGCTGGTACGGGCAAAAATCAAGATTCGCGACGCACATATTCCCTTTATCGTTCCGGAACGGTCCGTGTTGCCGGACCGATTGGAAAGCGTGCTCTCGGCGATATATGCCGCCTATGGCCTCGGCTGGGACGGGGTCGACGGAGAGATCGGCAAGCAAGGATCCCTAGCGGATGAGGCGATCTGGCTTGGCCGCACTCTACTTGCGACCTTGCCCGAGGAACCGGAGGCTGCGGGCTTGTTATCGCTGATGCTCTACAGCCAATCCCGTCGCGCGGCACGGCGCGACGCGAATGGACGATATGTCCCTCTCGACGAGCAGGACATGGCCCTTTGGGATGCCGAAATGATCGTGGAAGCCGACAATCTGTTGCGAAGGGCCGGTGCATTCGGGCGTTTCGGTCCATTCCAGTGTCAGGCTGCGATCCAGTCCGTGCATGCCGACCGGCGACGCTCGGGCATGACCGACTGGGCCGCTCTTGCCAGGCTCTATGAAGCGCTTGTGATCATGAAGCCGACGACCGGCGCGCGCGTCAGCCACGCCGCTGTGACGGGCAGAGTGGAAGGCCCTGCTGCGGGCTTGGCTCTTCTTAACCGGATGGCCGGGCGCGACATCGTCAACTATCAGCCCTATTGGGCCGTGCGCGCTCATCTGCTGACCGAGACTGGCGATATGGAAAACGCCTCCCACGCATATCGCACCGCAATCGGCCTCAGTGACAGCGAAGCCGTGCGGCAATTCCTGCAAGCGCGCCTCGATAGTATCGCATCGCCGGAGCGATGACCGATTATTTTTCCGTCAGCTTCAGCTCGATGCGGCGGTTGGTGGCACGGGCATCCGGCGTATCGCCCGGTGCGATCGGCTGGAACTCGCCGAAGCCCGCCGCGACCAGCCTGTCGGCGGGAACGCCCTGCGAGATCAGGAACTTGACGACTGCGATGGCGCGCGCGGATGACAAAGCCCAATTGTCCGGATAACGCCCATTGCCCGAAAGCGGCACATTGTCGGTATGGCCATCGACGCGCAGTACCCAATTGATCTCGGGCGGAATTTCCTTGGAAAGATCGATGAGAGCCGCTGCAAGTTTGGTCATCTCCGTTTGGCCGGCCGGATTGAGATCGGCAGAACCCGATGGGAACAGCACTTCGGATTGGAACACGAAGCGGTCGCCGACGATGCGGATGTTATCGCGGTCGGAAAGGATTTCGCGCAGGCGTCCAAAGAAGTCGGAACGATAGCGGTTCAGCTCCTGCACACGCTGTGCCAGTGCCACATTCAGCCGCCGGCCGAGATCGGCAATCTTCACCTGCGATGACTGATCCTTGGCTTCCGATGCCTGAAGGGCAGCTTCGATAGCGGCGATCTGGCTGCGCAGGGCGGCAATCTGCTGGTTGAGCAGATCGACCTGGCTCATTGCCCGCGCGCTCACCTGCTTCTGCTCGTCAAGCTCCTGCGAAAGCGATCCGGCCCGCTGCTCTGCAGCCTGGCTGCTGCCGGAGCCTGCTGCGAGCAGGGCCTGCAGCCGCGACCGCTCAGTCTCCGCCGAGGAGAGCGACGCCTGCAGATTGGCAACGGCATCCTCCAGATCCTGTTTGCCGCCTTTTTCCAGCGCCAGCTGCTGTACCAGATCGTTGATGCGGCTGTTGAGACGATTGAGCACCTCGTCGCGCCCCGAAATCTCACGGCTGAGGATGAACTGGCCAACGACGAATACCGTCAGCAGGAACATGATCGCCATCAGCAGCGTGGACAGCGCGTCGACGAAGCCGGGCCAGTAGTCGACGCTTCTCTGATGGCGTCGGTTGCGGGCGAGCGCCATGGCCTACTTGCTCCCGGTCTTCTCGGTATGGCTGATCCGGTCTGCGAGGCGATCGAGCGTGCGGCGCATCGATTTCGCCTCTTCCTGCTGCGCCTCGATCCAGTCGCGCAACATTTGCTGCTCGTTGCGCATGTTCTTGACCAGGCCCTGAATGCCTTCGGCAAGGTTTGCCATGGCGGTCACCGAACGCTGGCCGCCGCCCTCCTCCGCGATCTTGCGCAGATAGTCCGACAGCGCCCGCACATCTTCCGAGGAAGCACCGGCCGCGCTTTCGATGACAGGCGTGAGGTCGGAACCGACATCGGTAACGGAGGAAAGCCAGTTTTCAAGTTCGGTATAGAAGCGGTTCTGCGCACGGCCGGCCTGCAGGTCGAGGAAGCCGAGGATCAGCGAGCCGGAAAGGCCGAGCAGGGACGACGAGAAGGCCGTACCCATGCCCACCAGCGGGCCGGAAAGCCCGGTCTTCAAGGCGCTCAGAATATCGCCGGTGTCGCCGGTGCCGGCATCGAGGCCCTGGATGACGTCGTTGATAGAGCCGATCGTGCCGATCAGACCCCAGAAAGTGCCGAGAAGGCCGAGAAAGACGAGCAGACCGATGAGATAGCGCGAGGTATCGCGCGATTCGTCAAGACGCGTGGCGATCGAATCGAGGATCGAGCGCAGCGTCGCGGTGGATAGCTGCATCGCCCGGCGGTTGCCGAGCAGCGCCCGCATCGGCGCCAGCAGCCGCGGATTACGGCCGACCTTGTCCGCATTGCCGACGGCACGGAAATGATTGAACCAGCGAACCTCCGGCCTCAGCATCAGCACATGGTTGAAGACCAGGAGGATGCCGACGACCAGAACGCCGACGATCAGGCCATTGAGGCCGGGATTGTGCAGAAAGGCGACCTGCGCCTGGCGGAAAAGGATTGCCACGATGAAGCCGACGATGACCAGGAAAAGAACCATCGTCCAGAAGAAAGCCATCGGGCTTGAAAGCTTGTAGGCGTAATTTCCCGATACGTTGTCGGTCGATCCGAGATCCGACAGATTCACATTTTCCATCACACGCTCCGACACCGCATCTTCCGCAGGCGGAGACTAGAGCAACATTGTGCCGAATTGAAGAGACGGAAAGCACAAAACAGTCCGTTGGCAACAGACTGTTTTGTCATTCGAAAAAGCGAACGGAGGAATGGCTTACTTCGTCGGGATCGGTCGCTTAACCACTTCGGCGAGTGCTTTCTGGATATGCTCGTTGCCGCAGATGATCGAATTGGTGCCGAGCATGTCCGTGCCGCCATGGAAATCCGAGACGAAACCGCCGGCTTCGCGAATCAGCAGAATGCCGGCTGCGATATCCCAGGGAGACAGGCCGGTTTCCCAGAAGCCGTCGAAGCGGCCGGCAGCGACATAGGCAAGATCGAGCGATGCGGAACCGAGACGGCGCACGCCCGCGACTTCGCCCATGACATGCCGCAGCTCGACGAGGAACTTGCCGTGATTGCCGCGGCCAAGATGCGGAACGCCGCAGCCGATAACGCTGTCCGACAGCACACGGCGCGAGGCGACGCGCAGGCGACGATCGTTTAGGAATGCGCCGCCGCCGCGTTCGGTCGTATAGAGTTCGTCGGTCGCCGGATTGAAGATGACGCCGGCGACGATCTCGTCATTGCGCTCAAGCGCGATCGAAACGGCAAACATCGGAATGCCGTGCAGGAAATTGGTGGTACCGTCGAGTGGATCGACGATCCAGCGATGAGCACCGTCCGTGCCCTTGACCTCTTCGCTCTCCTCGCCGAGGAAACCATAGGTCGGGCGTGCCTTCAACAGCTCGTCGCGGATGATCTTCTGCGCCTTCAGATCCGCCTGGCTGACGAAATCGCCCGGTCCCTTCACCGAAACCTGCAGGTTCTGCACTTCGCCGAAATCGCGGCTGAGCGACTTGCCTGCCTTGAGGGCAGCCTGAACCATGACATTGAGAAGAGCAGAACGGGCCATCGGGTTTCCTTGGGTAATGCAGAAAGCGCTGATCGGGCCTGAAAGCAGGCCCCGACGGAGCGGGAGCGTCAGCGGAAATAAAGATTGGCGGCCTCAAGACCATAAAATCGGGGGAATTTCAAGTGGCGAGACCATGGCAGACGCAAACTGATCTCAGATCAGCCCCGCCAAGGCTCAATCCGACACCTTTATTATCGCGCGCGCCGATACTTGTTGGCTGCGTCGATGGCTGCCTTCTGCTGATAGTCCTCGATTCCTTGATAGAAATCCTCGAGCTCGGGGTCTTTCAGGCCGGCACGGCGGGAAATGACATACCAGGTAGCGGCCGCCACCGGATCCTGCTTCGTGCCGATGGCATTGATATAAAGATGCGCCAGCTTGTTCTGCGCAACGACGTTGCCGCGATAGGCTGCAACCCTCATCCAGTTGAAGCCGTTTTCGAGATCCTGTGCGCCGCCGGTGCCGTTGATCAGCCAGATGCCCATGTCGAGCTGTGCGGTATCGAAGCCGGCATTGGCGGCACGCGACAGCCATTCCCGCGCACGCGCTTTCTTTTCCGGCGGCAGGTCGGGAAGGTTGAGATAGAGCTGCGACACGGCATATTGCGCGTCGGCGATGCCCTGCTCGGCAGATTTCTCATAATAGGGAAGCGCCATCTGCAGGCCCTTGGGGCCAGGATTTTCGGCCGTCAGCATCTGGGCTACGTTGAATTCCGCCGAAGGCTGACCCGCATCGGCCGCCTTCTTCATCCAGTCGTCGGCCTTCTTCTGATCGCGGGGCACATCGCGCCCTTCCATCAGGATCAGCGCGTATTTGAACATCGCCGTGGGATCGCCGCCCTCGGCCGCCTTGCCGTACCAGAAGGCGGCGTCCTTCGTGTCGCGTTTAACGCCCAGGCCCTGTGCCATCAGCTCCGCGATCAAGGTCTGTGCGGCCGGATCGCCAAGCTGCGCCCGCGGCAATGCTTTTTGGAAGGCGGTCAGGTAATAGCCGCGCTGGAAGGCGCCATAAGCATCGTCCACCTTGCCGGTGAAGGGCTTTTCCGGCGGCAGGTCGGGCAAGTTTGCCCCCATGCGCTCGAAAACCCCGACACCCTGGGATGGCTTGATGTCGCTGTCAGCTTTCGGCTCCGCGCCCGGCTGAATCTTTTCGGTCTTGAAGGTGCCGGCATCGGCGCCCAAAGGCCGCGTCATGACATTGTCGTTATGCTGCGGTGCAGCCGGCACAGTTGTGTCGTCGTCGGTTTGTGCGTTGTCATCGGGACGCGCGCCCTTCTCCGCCGGCTGCGAAACACCGGGCAGCGACGTATCACTGTTGCCTGATTGCGCTGCGGCCAGCAACGGAAATGCCGCGAGCCCGGCTGCAAGCACGGCAAGGAAGGATCGATGGCGGAATCGAGGCGCTGACGACATGAATCGCTATCAATCCTCAAACCGTGGCGCTTTTTCGTCCAGAAGCGCATTCACTTCCGCGACGATGGAGGGGGCTGCCGCAGGGTCGGCAAAAACCGCCTGATGCAGCGCGACGAACTCGGCACCCGTCAGGGCTACGTCCAGCGCCGACTTCGGATCGGTGCCACCCATGACGATGCAGGGAATTTCGATCATCGAGGCCCACCATTCGCCGAGTGCCAGGTTCTTCGGATGTGCCTCCGGCTTGATGTCGCCGTCAAGCTTGCCGAAGAAGATATAGTCCGGCCTGAGCTCGCCGACCTCCAGCGCGCTATGCCTATCGGCCGCGCTGCCACCGCCGACGATCAGCTTCGGCACGAATTTTTCGACGGCTTCCGTAAGCTCGGTGATATTGCCGGCAATATGCAACCCATCAGCCTTGGCACGGCCCGCGACGCGGCTGTCCCCGGCGATGAGCGCTGCTGCACCTGCGGCCTGAATGACCGGCACCAGCTTTTCCGCATGTTTCTGGAAGGTGCTGTCATCGAGACCGTACTGGGGAATGATCACCGAGGCGACGTCTCCACCCCTCAAGGCATCGGCCACCGCCTTCGCCCGCTGCTCGATATCGGCAATGTCGGGAACGATGAGAACGAGGCGGCAACGATCTTCGGGCACGGTCATGCGAGCTTCCATGGTTTCGGCTTCCATCGTCAGCGACGGCGCACCGGTTCGATAATCGTGAGTAAATCCGTTAGCTCTCTCTGACAAGGGGCAGCGGCCGAAACCGGCAATTCGCAGCAGAGGACACTTACGACGCGAACCTTCGCAAGCGACCATTCTCACAATATATCATGCAGCGCACAATTAACTTGCCGCCCTTTGGTGTTTGACGTAGCTTTCGCCCATGTCGACCATGGACCCTTTCGCAGCCATCGCGGATCCGAACCGGCGTCATCTGCTGGAGGAATTGCGCCGCGCACCCAAGACGGTCAACGAACTGGCGCAGGGCCTGCCGATCAGCCGCCCGGCCGTCTCACAGCATCTCAAGGCGCTGCTCGACAGCAACCTCGTTTCCGTCACCAACGAAGGCACGAAACGCATCTATGCGGTCAACAGCCGCGGCTTCGACAAGCTGAATTTGTGGCTGGATCAGTTCTGGTCCTGAAGAGAGACCTTTGCTTAGCCGCTTCTGGAAAATTAAGGGAACCAATAGCGTCATCATGCACCAATGGCGGACATTGCGGCAAAGCCTCCGGTGACTTTTAAAAAACACTTCAACAATTTCACGCGAAAGTAAAGATTCACGCGTAATACGCGAATATCCCTGCGGGACTCGCCGTGGGGCAGCATGATGAAACTCGGAGTCATAAATGGGATCGCCGCGTTTTTCGCAGACCGCCACCCACCCGCCCGCGGTGAGGCGATCTGAGCTTAAGAACTCCCAAAAGCCCACAATCCAGCTCAAGTGGATTATGGTAACAGTATTTACGCTGCTTCTGCAAGCAGCATACATATATTACGCCTATACTGACGGTGTTACTCTGGAATTCCTCGACATATATCCATGGTTGATTTCGTTTCCGGAGTGCATCGTTGTATTATTGTTTTCATTAAGACTGCCATTTGGCTCAAGACACTTTTGGAAGTTATTTGTGGCTGCCTACTCCATTTATGTAGCCGTGATTTTCTGGGAAATTCTGACGGCATACATTCAGCTTTATTCCCTGGGGCCAATAGCGTACACGCTCGCGGGGGTAATTATTTGCACCGTCAAAGGCTTCAATATTTACGCAGTTGCGAGCTATTGGCACGACAAGGAAATATGGCGCTGGCAGTCTACATAGGTGTTGCAATGGCACCACCCAAAATCTACTCCAGTTAAAATAATCGTTGGCAGCGTTGCTGCGTAAAACAGGAAAATTGCGCCAACCCCTACCTCCGACGCTATGAAGTTGGCGCATCCGTTAAACGGAAATGCTCATCGATCCTGACCGGGAATTTGCCTTAAGACCTTTCGATCCGCCTCTCTTGCCCTCAAGATCGATGGCTTTTAAACTTTGGAACGTTGCCTCAGTGGACTGAGGAACGCAGACGTTGGATTTCGTCCTTGACGCGCAGTTTCCTGCGTTTGATGTCGGCTATTTCCGTATCATTGCTAGAGGGAGATGACATTGCCGCATGGAGCGCCTCCTCAAGCGCGACATGTTTCTTTTCGAGCGATTCAAGATGAGCTTGAACAGTCATATGACCCTTCCTTCCTCTTTAAGGGCCCTGACCATCCATTCGCCAAGGCCCTAGGTGTCAACCCTCCCACTGTGCCATAATATCCGGCCGTTGTCGAAGGTGAAAACGTGGCCTATAGGCGGCAAATTCGTGATGAAGGATAACTTCCCGTTATCGCCATTTGGTGATAGGAGCTTGCGGAATTCAGGAGGCGGAACGAATGCGATTCCGCGATATGCTGGGGAAATGAACATGGCCGATCAGGAACAGGCGGAAATCAGGCTGATCGTGGCGCGTTTGCGCCAGGAACACGAGGATTATGATGCCGCAATCAATGCCATGATCGAGACGGGCTGCGACGCCCTTCGCATCCAGCGCATGAAGAAGAAGAAGCTCGTCATCAAGGACAAGCTGACCAAGCTGGAAGACCAGATCATCCCCGATATCATAGCCTGAGGAGTACAAAGCAACGATGATGACCGAAAGACCGCCTGTCGCCATCATCATGGGAAGCCAGTCCGACTGGGAGACCATGAAGAATGCCGCGGACACCTTGGAAGCGCTTGAGATCACCTATGATGCGCGCATCATTTCTGCTCATCGTACGCCGGACAGGCTGGTGAACTTCGCCAAGGGCGCAAAGGACGAGGGCTTCAAGGTCATCATCGCCGGCGCCGGCGGCGCTGCACACCTACCGGGCATGGCGGCGTCCATGACGCCGCTGCCGGTCTTCGGCGTGCCGGTGCAATCCCGTGCGCTCTCCGGCCAGGACAGTCTTCTCTCGATCGTGCAGATGCCTGCCGGCATTCCCGTCGGCACGCTCGCGATCGGCAAGGCCGGCGCGGTCAACGCCGCCCTTCTTGCCGCCGCCGTGCTGGCTCTCGGCGACGAAGAGATCGCTGACCGGCTCGACGAATGGCGGGCACGCCAGAGCGCGGCAGTCGCCGAATATCCGATGGACGACCTATGAGCGTGAAGACGATCGGCATCATCGGCGGCGGCCAGCTCGGCCGCATGCTGGCCATGGCGGCTGCACGCCTGAATTTCCGCACCATCATCCTCGAGCCGCAGGCGGATTGCCCGGCCGCCCATGTCGCCAATGCGCAGATCGCGGCCGCCTATGACGATGCGGCCGCGCTTGCCGAGCTGGCGAAGCGCTGCGATGTCGTGACCTATGAATTCGAAAACGTCCCCGTTACCGCCGCTGAGGATCTTGCCTTGCAGGTAACGGTCTATCCGCCGCCCAAGGCGCTTGAAATGGCGCAGGACCGGCTGACCGAAAAGAGCTTCATCAACGGCTGCGGCATTCCGACGGCCCGCTTCCATGCCGTCGACAGCCAGGCTGATCTCGAAAAGGCGCTCGCCGATTTCGGTGGGCAAGGTGTGCTGAAGACCCGTCGTCTCGGCTATGACGGCAAGGGACAGCGCGTCTATCGCTCCGCCGCCGACAGCGCCGAGGGCGGCTATGCAGCCTTGGGCAACGTACCCCTCATTCTGGAAAGCTTCGTATCCTTCGAGCGCGAAATCTCGATCATCGCCGCCCGCGGGAGCGACGGAAAGGTCGCCTGCTACGATCCGGCCGAGAATGTCCATCGCAATGGCATTCTCCACACCTCGACGCTGCCGGCAAGCATTTCGCAAGAGACGGCGAACGCCGCTCGCGACGCTGCCGAGAAGATATTGACGGCGCTCGGCTATGTCGGCGTCATCGGCATCGAGTTCTTCGTGCTTGCCGATGGCAGCCTGATCGCCAATGAAATGGCGCCGCGCGTGCACAATTCCGGCCACTGGACGGAGGCCGCCTGCATCATCTCGCAATTCGAGCAGCATATCCGCGCCGTCGCCGGCCTTCCGCTCGGAAACCCTCAGCGCCATTCGGATTGTGTCATGACGAATCTGATCGGCGACGACATCCTGGCACTGCCGGAATGGCTGCGCCTTGACGACACGCTCGTGCATCTCTACGGCAAGACCGAAGCCCGGCCGGGCCGCAAGATGGGCCATGTCACACAGCTTCTGCGCTGAGATCAGCGGGAAAAAGCCCTGACATGGTTGACAGGCCCAGTATGACAGGGTATTTGCTCCCCACCCTAAAGAGCGCGCCCTGAGCGCGCTTTTGATTGTTAAAAGACCCGGGCGAATGTGACATTCCCCCTCAGAGATCGCGGATCAGAAAAATGAAGATCAAGAATTCGCTCAAGTCGCTCAAGGCGCGCCACCGTGACAACCGTCTCGTCCGCCGCAAGGGCCGCATCTACATCATCAACAAGCTGAACCCGCGCTACAAGGCTCGTCAGGGCTGATATAGCGCGCGGCTCAGATCCCATGGATCGGGCCTCAGTTTTAGTTGATCGCATCAAATTTGTTTTGATCTTCGACATTGGCGGGCTACTATGCCCGCCATGCGCGTTTTTGCTTTGTCATATCTAGCCCTGCCGATTCTCCTTGCCCTGGCTGCCTCTGCACCCCATGCGGCGCTGGCTGATGAGCCAAACCCTGTGGAAAAGCAGAATTCCGGCTCCTCCTCCGGCACCCTGTCGCCCAAGCAGCAGCTCGACAATCTGTTCACAGCGCTCAAGCGGCAGCGCGATCCCGACCAGGCAAGCCTGATTGCGGACCAGATCAGTGCCGAGCTCAGCGATTCCGGCAGCGCCACCATCAATCTCCTGATGCAATGGGCCGACAAGGCCATTCAGGAAAAGCGTAATGCCGCCGCGATGGATTATCTCGATCAGGTGATCTCGCTGAAGCCCGACTATGTCGAAGGCTGGAACCGACGCGCCACGCTCAATTTTGCGATCGGCGACTATCGCAAGTCGATGGAAGACATAAATCAGGTCCTGCGCATCGAGCCGCGCCATTTCGGCGCGCTGGCCGGCATGGCGGCGATGCTGACCGAGCGCGGCAACGACGCACAGGCCCTGAAGATCTGGGACCGCTTTCTGGAGGTCTACCCGGCGAATCGATCGGCCCAGGAAGAAGCAGGCAAGCTCTCGGAAAAACTTGCCGGCAGCCGCACCTGATTGCATGCGGCGGTCTCCCGGCGGAAATCGCATTTGGAGGGATGAAAAGCCGCAATATCGCGCTAGATTAGCGTCTTAAGATATTTGATCCGTGCCGCAATGATCGATTCTTTGTTCGCCGTCATCGTTATCCTTATCGTTTTCGCCGCAGGCTTTTCCGCCTACAAAACCCGTGCCATCGAGCAGGCCTATCCCAATATTGGCGAGCTTACCGATATCGGCGGCTATCGCCTCAATGCCGTGCATTTGCCACGCCCGGCAACAGCTGATCTGCCGGCCTTGGTCTTTATCCATGGGGCGAGCGGCAATCTGCGCGACCAGTTCGAAGCCTTTGCCGCACCTTTGGCCGGCCGCGCTGAAATGCTGTTCGTCGACCGCCCCGGTCACGGCTATTCCGAACGCGGGCCTGCCGAAAACGCCCTTCCCTCCGGTCAGGCCGATGCCATTGCAAAGCTCATGGAGAAGCGCGGCATCAGAAGCGCCATCATCATCGGCCACTCCTTCGGCGGTGCGATCGCGGCCGCTTTCGGCATGCGACATCCGGAGAAGACCGAGGGACTGCTCTTCCTCTCCCCGGCGACGCACCCCTGGTCGGGCGGCGTCGACTGGTATTATACGCTTGCCGCCACCCCCGTCTTCGGCTGGCTCTTCACTCAGCTTTTCGTCATCCCGCTCGGCTTGCGCCGGGTCGAGACCGGCACGCTCAGCATCTTCCGCCCAAATGCACGACCAGCGGACTATATCATGAAGACGGCACCGGAACTGGTGTTGCGGCCCCAGACCTTCCGCAACAACGCAATCGACGTGGTCAATCTCTTTGCCTATGTCTCCGCTCACGCGCCGCGCTACAGCGAGATCAAGGCGCCCACCATCATCATCACCGGCGACAGTGATGATGTCGTGCTGGAGGAATTGCATTCGCGCGGGCTCGCCCGCGATATCGCAGGCGCCGAACTCATCACCATCCGCAATCTCGGCCACAAGCCGGATTATGTAACGACGGATGTCGCGATCGCCGCCATGGAAAGGCTGGCGGGCCAGCCGCGCGATCTGCAAGTGCTTGCCGCACAGGCTGAAATCCGCATCGCCAGCCTGACGGAGGAATCTTCGGAATCCGCTGCCGTATCTCAGGCCATGACGACATCGTGACTAGGCGCATCATCGAATATGCGGCTCTGCGGCACGGTCTCGATGGTCTGCCGCACTGCCTGCAACATGATGGATGCCAGCCGCTCCGTCGCCGGGCTTCCCTCCGCCTCGGCACGATGCAGGACGAGATCGAGCGTCGGCAACGCCGGCAGGCCCGCCTCGCCAGGCGTCAATTGCCGCACCTTTGGCGGCAAGCCGAGCGGCGTCCGCAGTGTCAGGCCGAGACCCGCCGCCGTCGCAGCCCAAAGGCCGCCGAGGCTGGGGCTGACGAAGGATATCCGCCAGCCGATACCGGCGCGATCGAGCGTCTTCGTGGCGATGTTGCGCAGCAGGCATGGCGCCTCAAGCGAAGCCAACGGCATGACCTCACCGCTGTCGGCATGCCAATGCACAGCGCCATTTGCCGGACCGACCCAGCACAGTGGCACTTCGGCAATACGGTCTGTGTAGGCCGTGCGAAAGCCGTCGCTCCAGGCAAGCGCCAGGTCGAGCTTGCCTGATGTCACCCGCTCCACAAGTTCCGCATTGCGCACGACACGCGCCTCGATGCGCACTTTCGGATGGGCACGGGCGAAGCGACCCAATACGTCCGGCAGCAGTGTCTCGCCGAAATCCTCCTGCAAGCCGAGCCGCACCCAGCCCTCAAGCTCCGTCCCATGCAGCGCCGTGGCCGCCTCGTCGTTGAGATCAAGCAGCCGCCGGGCATAGCCAAGCATCGTCTCCCCGGCTTCCGTCAACGCCAACCCTCTACCCGCCTTGCGGAAAATCGGCATGCCTGCCTGCTCTTCCAGCTTCTTCAGCTGGGCACTGATCGCCGAGGTCGAACGCCCCAGCCTGTCGGCCGCCTTGGCATAACTGCCGAGATCCATGCCAGTGACGAAGCTGCGCAGCACATCGAGATCGAAGATGACCTTTCGCATGAATAACCATCCATATTTTCGGGACTATTTATTCGGAATTATCTGATTTTCAGGATGATTATCCGCTGGCATTCTATGATCGTCAAGTGACACGGAAACAGGAACGATCCCATGCCATTCACCCGCATCACCCTTCTGCGCGGCAAGTCGCCGGAATATCTCAAGGCACTTTCGGATAACTTCCACCGCGCTCTGGTCGAAGCCTTCGAGGTACCGCCGACCGACCGCTTCCAGTCCATTCATCAGCTGGAGCCGCATGAACTCGTCTTCGATCGGACCTATTTCGCCAGCAAGCCGCGCTCGGATGATTACGTCTTTTTCGATGTCACGATCGGCAAGCCGCGCAGCACGGAGGTCAAGAAAGCCTTCTATCGACGCGTCGCTGAACTCCTTGGCGATGCGCCTGGCGTCCGCCCCGAAGACATCATGATTACCATCACCACCGCGACGCGCGAGGATTGGTCCTTCTCTGACGGCCGCGCGCAGATGATCGAGCAGGTCTAAGAGCGATGCCTCAGACGACATCTTCGCAATCGCCCGCCATCCACCGCGCCGGCACGAATATGCGGCCGTCGCCCGAGGGCATCGCCACGGCCTCCTTCCTGGTGGAGTCGCTGGTGGAGAACGCCGAAAACGGCGGCCTCACAGCCATGCGCTGCGAACTCGAACCCGGCGTCATGACACGCTGGCATACGCATCCGCACGGACAGATCCTCTACGTTCTATCCGGCGTCGGACTTGCCGAACGCTTCGGCGGCCCGGCTGAGGAGCTGCGCGCCGGCGATTGCATCAGCTTCGCCCCGAACGAGCGCCACCGGCACGGCGCGGGGCCGGAGAACGCCTTCTCCTATATCAGTATCCAGGCGGCGCAGAATGGAAGCGCCGTGACCTGGCTGGAGGAATGACCAATGATCGCCATGCAATATAACTTTCCCCTCCCAGCGGATTATGACATGGCGATCATCGATCGCCGTATCCGCGAAAAAGGTCCGCTGCTCGATAATCTTCCAGGCCTGAAATTCAAGGCCTACCTGACGGCGAGAAAGGGCGATGCCGTCACCGAAAGCCGGCAGAATTTCTACTCGCCCTTCTACGTCTGGCAGGAGGAAGAAGGTCTCAGCGACTTCGTCTGCGGCCCAGGCTTCCAAGCCTTGACGGAGAATTTCGGTCGCCCCCAGGTCAATACCTGGATCGTCTGGCACGCCGATACGTCCAGGGATATTCGCCGCACCAAATTCGCGACACGCGAGGTGGTCACAATCGATGCCGAGACATCGCTCGGTGAACTCCGCGCGAAGGAGATCGAAGCAGCAGCGCAAGTGATCTCGAACGGCGAAGCGCTCGCCTCCGTCGCCGCATTCGAGCCGACACACTGGACGCTGGTGCGCTTCCGCCTCCTGGCCGAACCGCCGAAAGATCCGGCCCGGCTGGGTGTCCAAACCTACAATGTCGGACATCTTTCGCTGCCTGGTATCGCCTGAAGTGTCATGGAGACAATCTCCCTATTTTAAAGGAAGGTCCGGCGCTTTATGGATGGAAAGCCTTTCTAAATCAGAAGAGTGATCCCTCCATGGTCGATATCGCAATGATCGAAGCCGCCCGCACTCGCCTCGGCGGCCGGGCGCGCCGCACGCCGCTCCTCTCCTCGCCCTTTCTCGATGAAATCGCCGGGCGCCGCCTGTTCGTGAAAGCCGAATGCCTGCAGCATTCCGGCTCCTTCAAGTTTCGCGGCGGCTGGTCGGCTGTTTCAGCGCTGGAGCCAAACGTGCGGGCCAGAGGCGTGATCGCCTTCTCCTCCGGCAACCATGCCCAGGGTGTGGCGCTGGCCGCAAAGCTGCACGGCATCCCCTCTGTCATCATCATGCCGACCGACGCGCCGAAGCTGAAGATCGCCAATACCCGTGCCTTCGGTGCCGAGGTTGTGCTCTACGATCGCGTAAAGGAAGATCGCGATGAGATCGGCGCACGTATTTCCAGCGAGCGCGGTCTGACGCTCATCAAGCCTTTCGACGAGCCGCAGGTGATCGCCGGCCAGGGAACGACCGGGCTGGAAATTGCCGAACAGGCCGCCGAGGAAGGCATCGAGACGGCCAGCGTCCTTGTTCCCTGCGGCGGAGGAGGCCTGACTTCGGGGATTGCACTGGCGCTCGAATCCCGCGCTCCGGGCCTGAAGGTGCATCCATGCGAGCCGGAAAATTTTGATGACACCACGCGCTCGCTGGCCTCGGGTAAGATCGAGCGCAATGCCGCACTGCAGGGCTCGATCTGCGACGCCATCATCACGCCACAACCGGGCAACATCACTTTTCCGATCCTCAAGCGTCTCTGCGGCCTCGGCCTCGTCGTGACGGATGAAGAAGCACAGAAGGCCATGGCACTCGCCTTCACCCGTTTAAAGATCGTGGTGGAGCCGGGCGGCGCCGTCGCGCTTGCTGCAGCACTCTTCCACGGCAAGCACATCGACGGGGATACGGTGATCGCGGTCACGTCGGGCGGCAATGTCGACAGGGAAGTCTTCGAGGCGGCATTAAGCCGCCACTAGGCCTTTAATTCACGGCACGCCGATAGAGCGCCAGCGATCCGGCAAGAGCCAGCAGCGCGCCGCCGCAGGCGCGCTCGAGCCATTTTGCACCTTCCGACTTCAGCACACGCACGGCCTGCGAACCGAAGACCGCGTAGCCGAACATGATTACGAAATCGAGCGCGGCGAAGATCGCACCGAGCACGATATATTGCTGCATCTGCGGCGCCGAGGGATCGATGAACTGCGGCAGGAAGGCCGAGAAGAAGAGATAGCCCTTCGGATTGGTGACGGCGACCATGAAGCTCTTCAGCCCAATCGAGAACGCGGTTCCTTTCGTCTGGCCCGCGCTCGCCTGCAACGCGCCGTCGATGCTTCCCTTGGAGCGCAGCATCATGATGCCGAGAAAAGCGAGATAGGCTGCACCTACCCATTTCAGGGCCGAAAACCAGAATTCAGAAGCCGCCAGCAGGGCGCCAAGCCCGATGGCAACGGCGCTGATCAGTACGGCGTCAGAAAGAACGGCACCGATCATGCCCGGCAGGGCCCGCCTGACGCCGAAGCGCGAACCATTGGTCAGCGCCAGAAGCACAGTCGGCCCCGGCGTTGCAATACCGATGAAGGAAACGGCGGCGAAGGCGAGCAGCGTGGTGAGATGCATGGTGTCCCTCCTCTTGAAGAGAGGAAGGTTGCATGTGGGAAGGTGGTTAGCAAGGGGTCGCTTCGTTCGCCTGGCTTTCACCAGTTTGCCGCACCTGTGATACCCCCCTCTGTCCCTGTCGGGACATCTCCCCCACAAGGGGGGAGATTGGGGCGGCACCCATGAGCCCCAAGGCACATCGTATCTGCAGAAACTGCAATTCGTCGGTTCGAAAGGAAGAGCAGCAAGCTCCCAACGATCTCCCTCCTTGTGGGGGAGATGTCGCGAAGTGACAAAGGGGGGTGCACACCCTCCACGAACTCAATCGTCGGCGATGACACCCCCAAGGTCAGCCAATTACCCCAGCAACCCCGCATCCTTTGCCGCCAACGCGCCAATCGCCGACCAGTCCAGCTCCTCGCCGCCATGCGCCAGCAGGTTGAGGAACCGATCGCGCAGCAGGCTCGCCAACGGCAGCGGCACGTTCAGCGCCTCGCCGGCAGCCAATGCCAGCCGGATATCCTTCTGGCCGAGGGGTGCGGTGAAACCGGCTGGTTGGAACTTGCGATCCGCGATCAGCCCGCCATAGGTCTTGTAGACAGGTGCGTTGAACAGCGTCGAGGTCAAGAGATCGAGGTAGGCATGCCGGTCGACACCGCCCTTCTCGACCAGCGCCATGGCCTCGCCGAGCGACTCGATGACCGAAGCGATGAGGAAATTGCCGCTGAGCTTGACTAGATTGGCAGACTTCGGCTCCTCGCCGAGGACGAAAGTCCGCTGACCGATGGCGTCGAAGAGCGGCGTAACCGACTGGATGGCGTCTGGCGCACCCGCGGCGGCAACGAAAAGCTTCGCCGCAGCAGCAGCTTCCGGACGACCGAAGACGGGCGCGGCAACGAAGCGCTGGCCCGCCGCGGTGTGCTCTTTAGTGAGCCGCTCGGACATCGCCACGCTGATCGTGCTGGCGGAAATATGGACTGCACCCTTGCCAAGGCTTGCCAGAACGCCGCCATCGCCATGGACGACGGCCGATAGCGCATCGTCATGTGCGAGCATGGTGAAGACAGCCTTGCCGCCGCACGCATCCGCTACGGTCGCCGCAACCTTGGCGCCCTCGCCGGCCAGAGCCCCGGCCTTGTCGCGCGACCGATTATAGACAGTCACCTCATGCCCGGCCTTGATGAGATTGACGGCCATGGCGCTGCCCATCTGGCCCAATCCGATAAATCCGACTTTCATTGGAATATCTCCTTCTCAATCCGCCTGCTTGGGGATCGCAGACGCTTCGGTTTCAAGAAAAAACCCGCCGTCTTTCGACAGCGGGTTTCGGGTGTTTAAGGTGCTGCCGCAATCAGATGTCGGCAATCACACGCCGGACTGGCCGTCCGAACCGATATAGGCAATACGCAGCATGTTGGTGGCGCCCGGCGTGCCGAGCGGAACGCCCGCCGAAATGATGATGCGGTCGCCCGGCTTGCCGAAGCCTTCCTCGGCAACGATGCGGCAGGCATTGTTGACCATGTCGTCGAGGTCGGTGGCATCATGAGTGACCACACAGTGCATGCCCCACACGACGGACAGGCGCCGCGCGGTCTGGATGATCGGCGACAGCGCCAGGATCGGAACTTGCGGACGCTCGCGCGAGGCGCGCAGACCGGTGGTGCCGGATGATGTGTAGCAGACGATGGCGGCAAGCTTCAGCGTCTCGGCGATCTGGCGGGCGGCGAGCGAGATCGCATCGGCGCCGGTTGCCTCAGGCAGCGCGCGCTGGGCATAGATGATGCCCGGATAATGCGGCTCGCGCTCGATGGTGCCGGCAATCGAGGCCATCATGGAAACGGCTTCGACCGGATAGTCGCCGGATGCAGATTCTGCAGAAAGCATAACGGCATCGGCGCCTTCGAAGACGGCAGTCGCGACGTCTGAGACTTCAGCGCGGGTCGGGACCGGCGCGGAGATCATCGATTCCAGCATCTGCGTAGCAACGACTACCGGCTTGCCGGAGCGGCGGCAGGCGCGGATCAGCTGCTTCTGAATGCCGGGAACGGCTTCCAGCGGCATTTCCACGCCAAGGTCACCGCGGGCCACCATCAGTGCGTCGGAAAGCTCAATGATTTCCTCGATGCGCTCGACAGCCTGCGGCTTCTCGATCTTCGACATCAGGCCGACACGGCCATGCGAGATCTTGCGAACTTCCGTCAGATCTTCCGGGCGCTGGATGAAGGAGAGCGCAACCCAGTCGACTTCATTGGTCGCGAGAACGGCGTCGAGGTCGGCGCGATCCTTGTCGGTCAGCGCGCCGACGCCGAGCAGCGTATCGGGCAGGCTGACGCCCTTGCGGTCGGAAATCTTGGTGCCCGAAATGACCGTTGTCACGATGCTCTTGCCGTCGCACTTTTCGGCACGCAACGCCAGCTTGCCGTCATCGATCAGCAGGCGGTGGCCGGGCTGAACCGATTCCAGGATTTCCGGATGCGGCAGGTAGACACGCGTGTTGTCGCCGGGGATATCCTGATTGTCGAGCGTAAAGGTCTGGCCGGGCTTGAGGTCGACCTTGGTGTCAGCAAACTTGCCGACGCGCAGCTTGGGACCCTGCAAGTCAGCGAGAATGCCGATCGGACGACCGCAACGAGCTTCGACGGCGCGGATGCGCTGGATCAGCGTGCGCATCACATCATGGCTGGCATGGCTCATGTTGATGCGGAACAGATCCGCCCCGGCCTCGTGAAGCTTCTGGATCATTTCCTCCGAAGAGGAGGCCGGACCGAGCGTTGCGAGGATTTTGACTTTTCGGTTTCGTCTCATCAATTCTGGCTTTCTTGGCTGCCCGAGGGCTCGGAAAGCTGAACCATCCAGCTCGCCTGGCGCCCGGTGTCGTATTCCTTGAATCCCATCTTCTGGTAGCCACGCGCGTAGCAATCCTTGACGCCTGGGATTTTGAATTCGTTTTCCGCCACGCACATTTCGACGTCGCCCGTCCAGCGGCCGCCGCGGGCCGCGTCTTCTGCGTAGAGGTAATAATAGCGGGATTGAAGCGGCCCCTCGATCAAAGTCGCGCAGGTATTGGCCGGAATCTGCCACCAGCCCTCCGTCACCCAGCCATCCTTCGCGCGATAGCCGATCGCAACGCCGACAAGGTTCTGCGTACCATTGCACGTTCGGAAATCGGCATGGGCGGCATTCGGCATGAAGAAGAACGGCGCGGCCGCAGCAAGGATGAGGAAGGCGATTCGGGCGAGCGGGCCTGACCGCTTAACGAAACGTGGCGCGACTTGGCTGGACACGGCTTCCAATTGGCTCCCGGTTATTCGTTGTTGCGTCTTCTTGCGCCGCCATCCCATGAATGTCAACGCAACTCTAATCGATTATATTTTCTTCACGGGATGGTGACGGCACCATGCGCCGCTCTCCATCCGATCGAAGCTGCAAACCTTGCACCTTCCATCGGCACATGCAATCAAACAAAGAGTTGAAAATTTCAATAATCGACAATCCGCATGACCGATTTCAGACCGTTTGAATTCATACCCGGCAATCGTGACAAAGGCATGGTCATTCTTGGCGATCACGCCATGCGGCGCCTGCCCGAGCGTTACGGCAGCCTTGGCCTGCCGGAGACCGCCTTTTCCCGCCACATCGCCTATGACATCGGCATCGAAGGCCTGTGCCGCCATCTCTGCGCGCGGCTGGGCGCGCCCGGCGTGCTGGGCGGCTTTTCCCGTCTGCTGATCGATCCGAACCGTGGCGAGGATGACCCGACGCTCATCATGAAGATCTCGGACGGAGCCATCATCCCGGGCAATCATCCGATCACGGATGAGGAATGGAATTACCGCATAGAAGCCTTCCACCGGCCCTATCATAAAGCGGTCGACGAGACGATTTCCGCCGTAGCCGAGGCGACGGGCAAAGCGCCCCTGGTTTTCTCGATGCATTCCTTTACACCGGCTTGGAAAGGCGTGCCGCGCCCCTGGCATGCCAGCGTGCTCTGGGATAGCGACGACCGTGCCGTCGTGCCGCTCCTTGCAAAGCTCGGCGCCAATACCGATCTCGTGATAGGAGACAACGAGCCTTATGACGGTGCCCTGCGCAATGACACCATGTTCCGCCATTGCATGATGAAAGGCATTGCGCATGCGCTGCTGGAGGTCCGGCAGGATCTGATCGGCGACGAGGCCGGCATTGCCGAATGGGCCGATCGCCTGGCACCGATCTTCGCCGAGATCAATGCCGATCCCGCGCTCCATGAATATAAGCGCTATCCTTCGCGCACTGGCCCTTATGAGGCGTGAAGCGACAAGCGAATTGAGGAGAAAGAGATGACGACGCTCACCAAGGAACAAGAGATCGAGCTCGAGGCTGCCGCCTTCCGCCGTCTCGTTGCGCATTTGCGCGAACGTAGTGACGTTCAGAATATTGACCTGATGAATCTTGCCGGCTTCTGCCGCAACTGCCTTTCCAACTGGTATCGCGAAGCGGCCGAAGAGGCCGGGCTGCCGGTCAGCAAGGATGAGTCGCGCGAGGTGATCTACGGCATGCCCTACGAAGATTGGAAGAACCTGCACCAGAAGGAAGCCTCGCCTGTGCAAAAAGCCGCTTTCGAGCAGAACAAGCCGAAAGATTAACGCTCCCTTCACCAATTCGGCTTGACCTTGCGCGCCATTCGCGGCACGTCAACTGCCCGATCGAATTCGAAATCCCGCGCAAGCCATGAAGCGATGTGCCGTATCGGTGACCGACCGATCTCATCTGCGACGGGCTGCAAGCGACCCCTTTGAGACCCTTTAGGAGAAGTGCATGGAAGAGAACAGCGTCGAGAACGTGGCCGCGGCGGAACTGCGTCAATTCATCGAGCGCATCGAGCGCCTCGAGGAAGAAAAGGCCGCCATCCAGTCCGACATCAAGGATGTCATGGGCGAAGCCAAAGGCCGCGGCTACGACACCAAGGCGATCCGCACCATCATTCGCCTTCGCAAGAAGGACGCAAACGAGCGCCTGGAAGAAGAATCCATCCTGCAGACCTACATGGCCGCACTCGGCATGGAATGATCGAGACTTTATCAGTCTTGAAAGATGATCGGGAGCCGGCTTGCCGGCTCCTTTCTTTTTGAGCGTCACTCTGCAAAAAGACGACCGATCAATTCGGCGGCACTCCCCTGCCACAGCTCGCCCTTGCCGGTTCCCGACCAGAGAGACAGGAGATCCGGAGATCCCTTCGCTGTCGACGCAGCGCGTATGTCCCGCGTGAACTTGTTCTGCGCCGGAAAGGGAAGGACGGCCTCCGGCTTCCCATCCATCTCGTCCATGAAGCGGTTCTCGATCCCGCGCGCAAAGCGACCTGAGAAAGCGCGCGTCGTCCGCGTCTTTCGCTCCGGTGTTTCGAGCAGTTTTTTGCGATAGGGTGCCGATGTCCCAGCTTCAGCGCAGGCAAGGAAAGCCGTGCCCATCTGCGCGGCCTGTGCACCCGCCTGCAGTGCCGCCCGGATATCGCTTGAAGTCATGATGCCGCCGGCTGCGATCAGCGGCACGCGAATGGTGCCGACGCATTGCGCCAGGAGATCTCGCATGCCGATTTCCGGATCTTCTGCCCTCGCATCGAAAATGCCGCGATGACCGCCCGCTTCGAAGCCTTGCAGCACGATCGCATCCACGCCGCTCTCTTCCAGCGCCTTCGCCTCGTCGAGTGTCGTTGCCGTGCCGATCAGCGGGATACCAGCCTTTTTCGCTTCTCGTACATGGTCGGTCGGTAACAGTCCGAAGACGAAGCTTAAGCAGGCTGGCTTGATGCGCAAGACAGCTTCGAACTGCGCATCGAAATCCTCTTCGTAGGGAGGAGAAAGCTGCGGCGACGGCAGTTCCAACTCCTGGCGATATCCTGTGGTTGCAGCCACGGCGCGCTCAAGCCGATCGGTGCCAACCTCCGGGATCGAATGCGGAATGAAGAGATTGATCGAAAACGGCTTGTCGGTTCGCTGGCGAACCTGAGCTGCAAAGGTTTCGATCGTCGCGGCATTTAAATAGGCGCCACCCATGGCGCCGAGGGCACCGGCAGCGGAAGCCGCAGCCACGAGTTCTACCGACGAAGGACCACCGGCCATCGGTGCGACGATCAATGGATGCTTCAAGCCCAGCTGTTGAAAAGGATTGCTGTCCATAGGACCGTCCTTCCGGAATTACCTGCCCAAGTCTTAACCCAACATTGGGGTTGCGCGATGAGTTGCTAGGAGCGACCAAGCGCTTCGGTGCGGGCCTCGATCGCCTTGATCACCGACACCATGTCGAGTCGGCCATTGCCGAGTTCGACGCTTTCACCATAGAGAGTGCGGCAGAGATCGAGGACGGGCGATGCCATGTCCGCGGCGCGAGCTGCCTCCGCAATCAGTTTCGTGCTGTTGAACGCATCGGCCGTCGCCGCCTGCACTGAAAAATCCCGCGCAACAAGCTTCGGAATTTTCACGCGTGTCAAATCGCTGGCCATAGGACCGGAATTGATAGCCGCCTGAAAAGTTTCAAGATCGAGTCCGTTGCTCTCAGCAAAATGCGCGGCTTCGGCCAGTCCGGCAAGCATCGTGCAGAGATAGAGGTTGACGGCCAGCTTCATAAGCAGCGCATTGCCGACCGGGCCGCACAAAATGGTTTCGCGGCACATCGGTGCAAGCAGCGGCCGCACCTCGGCAACCGTCTCCGCATCGCCGCCGAGCAGCGCGACGAGTTGTGCCGTCTCGGCAGGCTTCCTCGACCCCGAAACCGGGGCTTCGACATATCGCCCGCCGGCGCTAAGAATATCGGCGGCAAGCCCGCGCGAATAGCCGGGCGGATTGGAGCCCATCGACACGACGATATGTCCGGACACCAGCTTGGCGAAGTCCGGAGTACCCCGCCGCAACACCTCGTCCAGCACCGTTTCGTTGACCAGCATCAGGATGACGATGCGTGTGCGCGCAAACACCTCCTCGACGCTCGCCGCCACCGTGGCACCCGCCTCGCGCAATGGATCGGCTGCTGCCGCAGAGCGGTTCCAGACCACCAGCCTGGTGCCTGCCTTTGCGAGATTAAGGGCCATCGGCTGCCCCATGACGCCGAGACCGATAAAACCGATCTCCGCGCCCGGCTCGCCGCCGGGACGTTCGCTGACGCTGGTCATCACAACAACTCCGATAGTTCGGGTGACTATGCGATTTCTTGTGTCAGAGCCGGCGGGAGAGCACATATACCTTTCCCGCCGGGTATGGGTTCATGGTTCGCTTAGAACAGGCGGTCCAGCCATTCGTTCTTGTCCGGCGCGCGGCCGAACTGGATGTCGGTCAGGGCTGCCTTCAGGCGCTGCGTCGTAGCGCCGGCATTGCCGTCGCCGATGGTGAAGCTGTGCTTGCGGCCCTTCACCTTGCCGATCGGCGTCACGACGGCCGCCGTGCCGCAGGCGAAGGATTCGCGCAGGCGCCCGCTCTCGGCATCCGCCTGCCACTGCTCGATCGAATAGGGTTCCTCGCGCACCGTCAGGCCCATGTCGCGCCCGAGCTTGATCAGCGAATCGCGAGTGATACCCGGCAGAATCGTGCCGGTGAGCGGCGGTGTCTGCAGCGATTCGTCGTCGAAGACGAAGAAGACGTTCATGCCGCCAAGCTCCTCGATCCAACGCTTTTCGACGGCATCGAGGAAGACCACCTGATCGCAGCCTTCACGCTGGCCTTCGGCAAGCGCTGAGAGGCTTGCGGCATAATTGCCGCCACACTTGGCAGCACCGGTGCCGCCCGGAGCGGCGCGGGTGAAATTCTCGGAGACCCAGAGCGTGACGGCCGACCCGCCGCCCTTAAAGAAGGAGGCGACCGGGGAAGCAATGACGCAGTAGATGTATTCCGCCGATGGCTTTGTGCCGAGGGCGACTTCCGTACCGATCAGGAACGGCCGGAGATAGAGCGACGCCCCTTCGGCGGTCGGGATCCATTCGCGATCGATCTTGACCAGCTCGCGGACGGACTCGACGAAGAGCTCTTCCGGCAAGCGCGGCATCGCCAACCGCTCCGCCGAATTCTGGAAACGGCGCGCATTGGCGCTCGGGCGGAAAAGGGCCGCACCGCCGTCCGGCAGATGATAAGCCTTCATGCCTTCGAAGATTTCCTGCGCATAGTGAAGCACCACGGTCGCGGGATCGAGAGGAAGCGCCTTGCGCGGCTCGATCTTGGCGCTGTGCCAGCCGCGATCCTGCGAATAGCGGATCGTCACCATGTGGTCGGTGAAGATGCGGCCGAAGCCCGGGTTCTGCAGCAGCGCTTCCCGCTCGCTCGCCGTCGCGGGATTAGGGTTTTTCTGGATGTCGAAGGTTAATTTTTCGCCGGTGCTCATGGCTCCTCCAATGCTTCTTGTGTCGCGGCTTTCGCCGCCCATCTCCCGAAGGATGGTGTAAATCAAATCGGGTGGTATTTGATTGCGTTTACGCCTGTTCTCACGCAAGTTTAAGAGCGATTTGCATAAAATTATGAGGCGAATCGCTATTTCTCGCTTGCAAGCTGGCTATCGGTTTCATCGGCTTTCCATCAGAGCGCTTCCGCAACGGCTTCAGCAGCGACAACGCCGGTTTCATAGGCACCGTGCGCGGTCGAATAACGCGTCTTCGAACAGGCTTCTCCGGCGAAGAACAAACGTCCGTTATGGGGAGCCGCGAGGACGCTGCGCAGGTCGGACGCACCGGGTGTCGCATAGGAATAGGAGCCGCCAAAGAAGGACTCTCCCGCCCAGGCCGACGCCGCCATCGGCGACAGCGTCTTGCCGACATCGGCGCCGAAGACGCGCTTCAACTGTTCCACCGAAAAATCAAACATCGCATCGATGCCATGCCTCTCCAGATCGAGCGCAAGGTCGGCGGCGAAATAGGCCTCGATGACCGGAGCACCGAATGGCTTCAGCTGATAGGCCCCCGTTCGGCGGCTATGCTGCGATCCCATCACATGCGCATCCTCCGGAAACATCCGAGGTTCGGCTGTGCGAAGAAAGAGTTTGTTTGCCAGACCGAGCGGCAGGCGGGAAGCTGCTTCGATCTTCTCCGGCAGAGGCGGCCAGAAGGCGATACGTCCAGCCGCAAGCACATTGGTGGAAACAGTGACGACGACGGCCCTCGCCCGCAGCTCGCCCTTGCTCGTGGAAAGCACGACATGGCCAGCGCCGCTATGGTCGATGCGGCTGACCTCGGCGCCGAGAACGGTCGGCACCGGCAAGCCGTAGGTCGCAACCAAAGTGCCGTAGCCCTGCCGCACGCGCCAGTCAGGACCAGGGCCGGGATCGTAGCGGCCAAGATCGATCACCGAGGACTTGTCGAGCTCTCCTCCGGTCATGAAGGCGCCGACGGCGTAAATCCTTTCATTCCACGGATCATCAGGCAACAACATGGCCGAGAGATCGGCGTCTGCATCTCCCTCATACTCATAGACCCGCTCGAAGAAGGCGTTGACGGCGGCAGCCGCAGCCTTGGCATCGGGATCGTTCTGTTCTAACCGATGGCCGCCGTCGCTCCAGGGCGCAGGCGTGCGATCGACGGTCAGGCCCATTTCCTCGGCAATATCAGTCCAGGCATTGGTGCGCGCGCCATGCAGCCAGCCGCAGCCGAGATCGAGCGCGGCGGCATCGGTGCCGAATGGGTGGATCGAGCGGGCGCGGCCGCCGACGCGATCGGAAGCCTCGAGCAAGACGATCGAGAGATCCGGCCGAAGCAATTGCAGCTGTCGGGCAGCACTTACTCCTGCCGCTCCGGCACCAATCACGGCAACGTCAATCTCGCCGCCTCTCCAGGATTCGATGGGCATTCCAATTCCTCTTCGCGCAAGCGCTGGAGAACAAACCAGCCGCGCGACTTGGTGATATGAGGCTCGCCAATCCGCCGGCGCGAACCCTGTCGATCATGTGTAGCCGACCTCGGCGCGGCCTGTAAACGGGCGCGACGACGGGATACCAAATTGCCGCATTGAGCTGAAACCGCGAATGTCGTACGTGCTTCATCCAGACAGATAGTGAGGAAGATCGTGCGGAAACGGACCTTCGGAACAACACTCTCGACCGCGACGCGCAGTATTGGAGGCGCTTGTGCCAACACAGCTCAATAAGACGGCGGCCACACGTCGCGCCTCTTTCAAATCGCATTCGGAAACACCGATGTTCACGAAGGAGTGGTCTATCCCCGCGATCCTCAGTGTCTTCCTGCTCGGCGTCTGCGGACTCATCGCCTATTTCACCTGGACCCTCATGCCGCCGGCGGCGACAACACAGAACCATGTCGGCGGAGCTGTCACACTCAGCGACGGTAATGGCCGTCCGATTGCCGATCCTGCGCCGAAAAAGCAGCCATAGCTGTAGCCGCGGCCACACCGACCGATAGCGAAAAAACGCTGGCCATGCCCGTGAGCGATAAGCTCGCACCTGACAAATAGACCATCAAATGGCAGGCCCTTCCGCCGGCGGCCACAGGACCAAGGGCAACTACAGCTTTACGGCGGCATCCTAGTTACAGGGCTGACTATCCGACGACGCACTTCTTGACGAAATGCAGCCAGCTGTCGTTGCGCCGGATGGTCGCGCGCGGCAGGCCGAACGGATCGTCGCCCGGCCGCGCCCGACCGCGGCGTGTCGTCGTGGCGGCGCTGTAACCGGCTTCATAGGCAAGCACGCGATCGAGCGGCGTTTCGTCGCCATAGGGAAAGCAGAAGGACGAAACGCCTTCGTCGAGCAAATCCTCGAGCAGCTCGCGCGAATGGGTGATCTGACGGCGCGCCTCTTCCATCGGCAATTGCGGCAGGCGAACGTGATCGAGCGTATGCGATCCCACCTCATGCCCGAGGCTGTGCCAATGCTTCAGCTGTTCGACCGACATGCAGGGCGCCTGAGCCACGCCAAGGGGGACATCCCAGACATTGCTGCCGCCGATCTGGTTCGCCACAACGAAATTCGTGGCAGTGAAGCCAAACTCCTGCAGCACGGGCAAGGCATTCTCATGCACATTGGCATAACTGTCATCGAAGGTGATGGCAGCGACTTTGCCGGCCTTCTCGCCGCGGATGTAAGGCATTGCCTCACGCAGCGACACACCCTGAATTCCAAGCTTTTTCAGCCATTCCATCTGACGGCGGAAGGCTTCGGGATGGACGACCATGCTTCTGAACGGCGCCTTGCGCGACGGCGGCACCGCAATCTGATGATATGCGAGGATTGGAACAGCCACGATGGATCGTCTCAGATGATGCGGCGCGAGCGAAGCGCGATCTTGGCGCGATAGAGCGGCCGCAACACCTCTCTGGAGAGCCTCTCTGCCAGTGTCTTGCGACTCTTGATCGTACTGCCGCCGAGCTGAGGGGAAATTTCACGCACGCCGCCAGGCAGGACCGAGAGCGGCGATACGCGCGTAAACCAGCTCATCTGCACGGTGGTATCGACGGGCCGGTCGAAGACGGAGGTCGCTTCCAGCAGGCGGATGGCGGCATCTCGGCTGACGAGCTGGGCCACCATGCCGAGACCTATCCTCGTCGGTTGAATGACATCGGTCTCCCCTTGGGAAAGAACAGATCTGCCATGCTCCTTGCTCATGCGAAACGGGAAGCGAATGAAAGAACCTGGCTTCAGGCAGGCCTTGGCAGCAGCAAAGGCTGCGTGGAACGCGTCGTCGATCTCGACATCGTCCTCAAAGACAAGACCAGCATCGATGCCCTGCTCGACAATGGCAGCCCAAGCCTTGCGATGCGACAGAAAGCAGGCGATTTCGCCCGTGCTCATGGCAAACGGATAATAAGGCTTCTGCAACCGCGGACGATAGACACTGTCGATCTCGACGGCACTCAGAGTGCGGCCATCGACTGCCTCGACGATCTCGCTTTGCACCGGAAGCTTTGCAGCAAGCCTTTCGACCTGCGGCATGCGGTCACGGGCGCGATCCAGATGGATGATGAAGCCACGAATGACAGGTTGGCCGGGCGTGTCCAGAACAGTACCGACCGAATTGGACGCTGGAGCGAACTCGAATCCCGTATGAGATCTTTCGAGCGGCATCGCCGAAGACGGGTTGAATTCGTGGGCTTGCATGAAGGGATACCTCGGGGTCATATTTCGCGAGGCTCTAGCAACCCTGAATGAAAGCGAGCTTAGGCAAACCTGAGGCGAAACTGAAAATGGTTGTTTTCAACGGATCTGAACAACTGAAGGAAGCTAGACGAGCATGCTGATGCGACCGCTCGCCATCTTGTCTTCAACCCAGCGGCGTTCATCCAGCCAGGCATGGCGTTTCCACCCTTCCCAGCTGAAACCGCACAGCTTCACCTCCCACTCGTCTGCAGGCAATCGTGACAGCACATATCGGATGCCGAAGAAGCCGGTGCTCGGAAAGAGCTGATGCATCCGGCATTGGCTCACACCGAGTTCCTCGCAGCCCTCGATGTAAAACTGCGGCGGCATGATGCGGATTTCCTTGCCGGCAGCACCGACCAATTCGATCGTCCGCATCGTCCAATCGCTTCTTCGGCCCTTCAGGCGTGAGAGCAGATTGGGCTTGGGGTGATACTTGCGGATGATATCGGGATGGTAGGCAAGCACGACCTCCTTGGCTGCCGTGAACGTCGCGCTGGTCAGGAAGGCCGGGTCCGTCAAACGGCGCTGCATAGGCTTGCTGGAAGCTGCAAGCATCAGAATATCGGTGCGTGAACCGCTCATGCCGATCGAAGCCTTCGGCTCGTTGAAACGCATCGCAAATTCTGCATTGTCCACGACCTCAGAGAGGTCACGCTGCAGCTTGCCATTGCCGATGATGATTGCCGTCTTGCGGGTCAAATATGAATATCCATCAGGTCTGAAATCGCCGACCTAACGGAGCCAAATGAAGCCAAACTGAATGGCGGATCGGGGGAGGATGCATAAATCCTGACACGAACCTGAAAGCCGTCGCAATGTCACCTACGAGCAACAGCAGTGCCTGAAAACCGGGCTCAGCTCAGATTTGCATGCCGCCAGCAGGCCACGCAAACCCGATCGCGATCATAAATGGATAGCACCCTGCCGAATCAGAAAGGAGCCCAAACGGGCTCCTTGAAATCACGCTGAAGTGGATGCAGCCTATTCGACCGAATTGAACTTCTTCACCTGAAGGAAATTCACTGCACTTCCGCTGAAGCGTTCGGGATCGATCGAAGCCGTCTGTACCTTGAAACCATCCGTGTAAACGGCAGTCGGCTGGGCACGGAGCGTCGGGCTCACGAAGCGCGGCGCCTTGACCGGGCGGTTTACAATCTCAACCCGGGCCTTTGCGATCGCCCATTGCGAGATCATCTTCTCCGTCAGCGTCGGCGCAGTCGTCACCGTTGCGCGGCCCGAATCGGCCACCACGGCGTCCTGCTTGTTCGGCCGGCCGCCCTTGGTCGCGATACCGGCGGCAATCGGACGTTCCTGTGGCGTAGTCGGCTCGAACCCGTCGTTGAAGCGACGGCTGCTGGCCTTCACCTCGTTGCGGACCGGTGCAAGCGCGGCCACCTGCATCGGCATTTGCTGTGCCGGTCTCTGCTGCGGCAGGACGGCGGCAATTGCCTGCGCCGCATCGTTACCGGCAGCCATGCCGTTGCCGGCGGGCGCCAGTTGATCCTTGGACGCGACGTTGTTCGACGGCTGCATCACTGCAACCGCATTGTTGGCGTCCGATCGATCAGGACGGCTTTGCTCGAGAGCCGCAATGACCGAAGGCGAAAGTGCACTTGCGTCAGCTTGGTCGTCGGCGGCCTCCTGATCGGCATCGGCTGATGCCAGCAGGCTTTCGGCCAATTCCGGACGCTGCGCCGGCACCGGAACGGCAGCCAGTTGGCCTTTCATGTCAGCCTCGGCCGATGCCACTTCGGCATCCCCGGGTGAACGACGGTCAAGCAGGGACGGCACGGGCACATGATAGGAGCGAAGGTCGGCATATTGCGGCTGGTCGCCCGTATCCGGCATGGCGGCGGCAAGAGCATCCTGCGCCGCGTTACGCGACGGTGAGACGAGAGCGGAAGCCACGTCGCTGCCGGCAGGCTGATTGCCGAATGCCGGGCGAACCTGCGGAACGGGCGCGTTTACGCTGGCAACTTGAACCTGGGCCGGAGCCGGAGCGGCGCCCTCGTCACCATCATCACTGGCAGCCGGAGCCGGCTGGCCCTTGCGGGCAGCTGAGGCGACAGCCACCGGTGCCGCCGTCGTTCCGCTATCTGCATTATCCTCTTCCTCATCGGCACCGCCACCACCGAACAGGCGGGCAAAGAAGCCGCGACGCGGCGAAGAGGAGCTGGCGATCTGGATATCGTCGGACGACATACGGCGCTTGTAATCGGCGACTGCCTGCTGGTAGCCCGGCAACGGCCGGCCGTCCGCCGGAATATGCATCGTCTTGCCATCCGGGAAGAGGCGGACGAGATCCTGGCGATCCATGCGCGGCCATGCGCGCACGCCGCCGACATCCATATGCACGAAGGGCGAGCCGGAGGTCGGATAGTAGCCGACGCCGCCCACCTGCAGCTTCATGCCGATTTCGCGCAGCTTGGTGAGCTTGACGTCAGGAATATAGAAATCCATCGCGTTGCCGAGCATGTGCTGGCTCTTCTTGGCAACGCCGGTATGGGCGGAGCGCGTGCGCAGCATCTCGTTGGTGCCCGGCGAACGGAAACCGCAGATCACATAGATGAATTCGTGTGAACCGCTTTCGCGGTAGACTTCCCAGATCAGGTCGAACAGGCGCGGGTTCATCTTGGTCGGCTGATTCTTGCGCCAGTCGCGCAGGATGCGATTCAGCTTCTCCAGGCCGTCCGGATCGAACTTGCCATTGCGCTTGTAGGTGATGACGGCCTTCTCGCCGGTATGGACGTAGTAAATCTTGAGGCTGCGGGTTTCGCCGCCTGCCTGAGAGGGAGTGCCGACGAAAACAGGGGTAGAAACGGACAAAGCAAGGAGGCCAACGGCTACAACCTTGGCCACCTTGCTAAATAGGTTAGAGCACGCAGAATGCCAGCTCAAGCTATTAGGCTTGGTATTTGCACTCAAATTCGGCAATTCGATCCCCGTCCGACAGACAATGTCGCATCGTGTTCCAAATGGCTGTCAATTGCGGTGACACGATGGCAAAAATGCCACACATGGTCGCCCCCTTCATACATGGTGAACGATGCACTAACAAGTGCTTTACGACGGGTAACAAAATATGCTTGCCTAAACGTTAAGCTTTACTTCATGCCGCGTTTTTTTGCGGGTCATCCGGGTCTATGCCGTAATCTTTCAACTTTCGGTAGAGAGTTGAGCGGCCGATGCCGAGCTTTCTCGCGACTTGACTCATCTGCCCACGATAGAATTTGAGGGCAAATCGGATCAATTCTTCCTCGACATCAGCCAGTTTCCTGACATCTCCCGAGGTATTTGTGCTGACGATGACATTGTCGGAAGCACCGGCCGACGCATCGGCTGAGGCAAGCGGAGTGGTTGCAGCCGACCCGTGCGAAACCCCGTAAGGGATCCGTTCGCTTCGTTCAGCCGCCAGAAGCTCGGCCGAAGAGGCATGCGAATTATCCACAACCAAGGTTGGATGTTCGGCAGCGAAATAGCCGGGCAGCTGTGCGGCGATCTGCGGAAAATCCGTGTCGAGCAGCTCTGGTCCCTCGGACAGGACGACCGCGCGGAAAACAGCGTTTTCGAGCTGGCGGATATTGCCCGGCCAGTCATAGGCGGTCAGCAGTGCAAGCGCGTCGTTGCTGATCCCGATCGGATGATCGAGCTTCTGCTCCAGCGCAAACCGGTCGGCAAAAGCGCGTGCAAGATGCGGGATGTCTTCCTTGCGGCGACGCAGTGCCGGCATGGTGATCGGAAAGACGTTCAAGCGATAATAGAGATCCTCGCGGAAGCGCCCAGCCTTGACCTCTTCGATCAGATCCTTGTTGGTCGCCGAAATCAGCCGGACATTGACCTTCTGCGCGACGCGCGCGCCGACGGTCTCGATTTCGCCCTGCTGCACGGCACGCAAAAGCTTGACCTGGACTTCCAGCGGCAGGTCGCCGATTTCGTCGAGGAACAAGGTGCCGCCATCGGCTTCCATGAATTTGCCGACATGGCGCTCGGTTGCACCCGTGAACGCACCCTTCTCATGTCCGAACAGGATGCTTTCGACGAGATTGTGCGGGATCGCACCACAGTTGACGGTCACGAACGGCTTGCCGGCGCGGTCGCTGGCGGCCTGGATGGCACGGGCCACCAGTTCCTTGCCAACACCGGATTCGCCTTCCAGCACGACTGGAATGTTCGATTGCGCCGCGCGATGGGCGAGATCGATCACCCGCATCATCGCCGGGCTTGCCGAGACGATGTCGTCGAAGGTGATGCTGCTCGAGCGCGACTTGCGCCCGGCGCGGGCCTTCGCCTCGCGCTGGTCGAGCTTCAAAGCATTGGCGATCGATGCCGCGATACGCTCCGGCGATACCGGCTTGACGACGAAATCGAAGGCGCCGGCGCGCATTGCCTGCACCACGGTATCGATGCCGCCCTGCCCCGTCTGCACGATGACGGGCAGGTCGATGCCCATATCGTTCAGCGCGCCCAGGAACTCGATGCCGTTCATTTCCGGCATCATGAGATCGAGCACGATCACGTTGATCTGATCGTTGCCACGCTTCAGGAACTCAAGGCCGAGACGGCCATTTTCTGCCAAATGGGCAACGTGTCCGTGCCGCTCGATGGCATTCTTCAGCAGACGGCGTTGAATCGGATCATCCTCAACAACGAGAATCTGCGCGCCCCCCTTGGCGCTATTGTAAACGGTCATTGGTGCCTCACTTCATGCGAAACCTGAGGCGAAGATCGCAGAAAGGCTTGAACATGAAGTTTTGCCAAAGCATCGCATTTTAATCATTATGACGAATGTAAAAGCGCTTATGATTCAACCTTCGGTGCAGGAAAATCAGGCCTTGCAGCGGGCTTTCCAGCCGAATAGACACCATACGGATCGGACGATCCGAAAAATAAAAGCAGAGGAAATTTCGCCCATGAGCCCCACCTCGCTCCACCCCCTCATTAATTTCTCGGCCATTAAATTCTCGGCAAGCCCGGCAGCCGGCCAGGCACTTGGAGACCTGCCAGCCTGGAAGCTAAGCGATCTCTATCCTTCCTCCACGTCCCCCGAGTTCGTCGGAGATCTGGAAAAGGCCGGCAAGATGGCCATTGCCTTCGAGGAAAAGTGGAAGGGGAAGCTTACTGATGCCGCCGCCAAGACAGGCGATGCCGGCATCGGCGCAGCCATCAAGGAGTATGAAGCGCTTGACGATATCATGGGCCGTCTCGGCTCGTTCGCCGGGCTCACCTACTTCTCCAATACCATCGATCCGAACAACGGCAAGCTCTATGGCGACGTCCAGGCAAAGCTCACGGACTATTCCTCTCATCTTTTGTTCTTCCCGCTGGAGCTGAACCGCATCGACGATACGGTGATGGACGCCTGCATGGCGAACGATCCCGCCGCCGGCCATTATCGTCCCTGGATCGTCGACCTGCGCAAGGACAAGCCGCATCAGCTCGACGACAGGCTGGAGCAGCTGTTCCTGGAAAAATCCATGACGAGCGCCGCCGCATTCAACCGCTTGTTCGACGAGACGATGGCTGAGCTGCGCTTCGAGATCGACGGCGAGAAGCAGCCGCTGGAAGTCGCCTTGAACATGCTGCAGGAGCAGGACCCGGAAGTGCGCCGCAAGGCCGCCATGGCGCTTGCCGAAACCTTCAAGGCGAACCTGCGCACCTTTACGCTGATTACCAATACGCTCGCCAAGGACAAGGAAATCGCCGACCGCTGGCGGGGCTTCGAGGATATTGCCGACAGCAGGCATCTCGCCAACCGCGTCGAGCGCGAGGTAGTGGATGCGCTGGCGGCCGCCGTGCGAGAGGCCTATCCGCGGCTTTCGCATCGCTATTACAAGATGAAGGCCAAGTGGCTCGGCATGGACCAGATGAACTTCTGGGACCGCAATGCGCCGCTGCCGGAAACGCCCAACGCGCTGATCCCCTGGGCCGATGCGAAGGATACGGTTCTATCGGCTTATGGTAATTTCGCCCCCGAAATGGCTGATATCGCCAAGCGCTTCTTTGACGAGGAATGGATCGATGCGCCGGTGCGCCCCGGCAAGGCGCCGGGCGCCTTCGCCCATCCGACTGTACCGTCGGCTCATCCTTACGTGCTGGTCAATTATATGGGCAAGCCGCGCGATGTGATGACGCTGGCGCATGAGCTCGGCCACGGCGTGCATCAGGTGCTGGCCGGAGGCCAGGGCGCACTGATGTGCCAGACGCCTTTGACTCTAGCGGAGACAGCCTCCGTTTTCGGCGAGATGCTGACCTTCCGCGCGCTCCTCGACAAGACCACCGACAAGCGCGAACGCAAGGCGATGCTCGCGCAGAAGGTCGAGGACATGATCAATACGGTCGTGCGCCAGATCGCCTTCTATGAATTCGAGCGCAAGGTGCATACCGCCCGCAAGAATGGCGAGCTGACATCGGACACCATCGGCGAGCTGTGGCTCTCTGTGCAGGAAGAGAGCTTAGGCCCGGCGATCAAGATTTCCGAAGGCTACGAGACCTACTGGGCCTATATCCCCCATTTCATCCACTCGCCCTTCTACGTCTATGCCTATGCCTTCGGCGATTGCCTGGTGAACTCGCTCTATGCCGTCTACCAAAGCGCAGAAAAAGGCTTCCAGGAGAAATATTTCGAGCTCCTGAAGGCCGGCGGCACCAAACACCATTCCGAACTTTTGAAGCCTTTCGGCCTCGACGCGACCGATCCGTCGTTCTGGAGCAAGGGCCTGTCGATGATCGAAGGGCTGATCGACGAGCTGGAAGCGTTAGATAAGAACTGAGATCTCGGTCCTGCTTTGAGGAGAAGCAGGTCAGGCACCTTCGCCATTGCCGCAGCTTCGCGCATGGCCCCTCACCCCAACCCTCTCCCCGCCTATGCGGGGAGAGGGAGCGATCGCAACTGCTGCACCGTTGTTTGCAGAGAATGATGCGGTGGACGCAGAAACAGTCCCCTCTCCCCGCGGGCGGGGAGAGGGCTAGGGTGAGGGGCCATGCGTAACGGCATATGCAATCATGCCTGGGGATCATTGAATCAAGACTGGATCGAAATCCGCGCATGGCCGATGCCGTACCCTACGTCCTTTTCAGGGACGACAGCACAGGACAGATGATGATCTTCGCCGAGCCGGCCGAGATCATTGTCGCCCATACGCGTGCGCAATTTTTCGATGCCCTCGATCGGATGGAAAAAGCCAAGCGGCAAGGACAATGGCTTGCCGGCTACATGGCCTATGAGGCCGGCCATCTTTTCGAGGAAAAGCTCGCATCTTTCGCCGAAGAGAACAGGGAAACACCTCTGCTCTGCTTCGGCGTTTTCGACAGCCCCGCTGCGGCCGACCATCCGCTCTGCCAGCCGGCCCAGCGCGTGGAAAACCAGGAATTCTTGACAGAGCCTAAAGCGGCCTGGAATTTCGATACATATAATGCACGCTTCGATAGGCTGCACCAGCATCTGCGCCTTGGCGACTGCTATCAGGCAAACCTGACCATGCCGATCCATGCGCGATGGAACGGCGATCCCCGCGCCGCCTTCTGGTCTCTGATCGAACGGCAGCCGGTGAAATACGGCGCGTTGGTCGATCTCGGCGGCCCGATCATCCTCTCTCGTTCACCGGAGCTTTTCTTCTGCACGGACGAGCACGGTTGGATCGAGACGCATCCGATGAAGGGCACGGCCAGGCGCGGCGCAAGTGCTGCCGAGGACGACCGCATCATCGCCGCCATGCTCGCCGACGAGAAGACGCAGGCCGAAAACCGCATGATCGTCGACTTGCTTCGCAACGATATCTCCCGCATCACTGAGGTCGGCACGCTGGATGTGCCGAAACTCTTCGAGATCGAGACCTACCCGACCCTGCACCAGATGGTCAGCCATGTGCAGGCCAAGCTGCTGCCAGGCATATCGATCCGCGATATCCTTGCCGCACTCTTTCCCTGCGGCTCGATCACCGGTGCGCCGAAAATGCGGGCGATGGAAATCCTGCATGAATTGGAAGGCGGCCCGCGCGACGCCTATTGCGGCGCGATCGGCATGATCTCGCCTGGCGGCGCCATGCGTTTTTCCGTGGCGATCCGCACGATCACGCTTTTCGAAGACGGTCGCGCGGTGTTCAATGTCGGCGGAGGCATCGTCTTCGATTCGACGGCGGAAGCGGAATATGAAGAATGCCTCCTTAAGGCGCGCTTCGCCGTGGGGGACCGATGGATCGACCAGTAGAGGACTTTTCCCTGATCGAGACGCTGCGCTACGAGCCGGAAACCGGCTTCGTTCGCCTGCGCCTGCATCTCGCCCGCCTGCAACGATCCGTCCGCCGCCTCGGCTTTTCCGCGCCGCAGAACGTGCTTGGCAAGCTGGAGCACGCGGTCGCCGGTGCCGCCGCACCCTTGAGAGTTCGCCTCACTCTGGATCGCAAAGGGCAAATGGAACTGACGACGGCTCCCTTCGTCCCGCTTTTGCCTGATACCGTCTGGCGCTTGCGCGTCGCTGCGACCCGGCTCGATTCCTCCGATAAGCTGCTGCGTTTCAAAACCACGCGACGAGGCATCTATGAAGCAGCCCGCGCGGAATATCGGCCAGACGAGGCAGACGAAGTGCTGCTGCTCAATGAGAAGGATGAGGTTTGCGAGGGGACGATCACCTCTGTCTTCCTCGAGGATAGCGCGGACCTGCTCCGCACTCCTCCCATATCATCCGGTCTACTTGCAGGCGTCCTGCGCACCGAACTCATCTGCCAGCGCAAGGCCCGTGTCGGCCGCATCCGCCTCGAGGACCTGAAAGATCGCCCCCTTTATGTCGGAAACTCCCTGCGCGGCCTGATCCGCGCGCAACTCCTATGGAATTGATTGAATGTTCATTCTGTCGCTTACCTATCTCAAGGGCAATGACGAAGCCGATAAGCACATGGAGCCGCACATGGCCTGGGTGAAGGAAGGCTATGCTAGGGGCTGGTTCCTCGCTTCCGGCCGCAAGGTGCCGCGCACAGGCGGCGTCATCTTCGCCCGCGGCGAGCGAGCGGAACTGGAGGCCTATGTCGCCGCAGACCCCTTCACGATCCAGGGCGTCGCCGCTTATGAAGTCCAGGAAATCGCCCTCACCACCGTCGTCGACGGATTGGAAGGCCTGAAAGCCTAAGCGGCGGAAGGTGCTTGCCTTCCGCAGCATTCCGTTTATGTCAGCGAAAACCAACCTTGAGGGCAACAAACTCGTCGCATATGGCGTGTATGTTGGCCTCGACTTGACTTTGCCCGGCTAACCCTCAACAGCTCTTTATTGTGACATCAAATTATGATTAGAGCCGCTCACCTCGCGTTTTTGCGCAACTCTGATTGAATTTCGTGAACCGAACGGCGCCCTGCCTTTCGAAGGAGAAAAGAATGACGAAACAAAACTATCCGGTATATGCCGAAATTACCGGTCCGATCGTAATGATCGGCTTTGGCTCTATTGGCCGTGGCACCCTGCCCCTGATCGAGCGCCATTTCAAATTCGACAAGAGCCGGATGGTCGTCATCGACCCGCAGATGGATGCCGAGCACCTGGCGATCCTGGAAAAGCATGGCGTCCGCCATATCCAGGCCCATGTCACCAAGGACAATTACAAGGATCTCCTGAAGCCGCTTCTCACGGAAGGCGGCGGCCAGGGCTTCTGCGTCAACCTCTCGGTCGACACCGGCTCGCTCGATCTGGTCAAGCTGTGCCGCAAGCTCGACGTGCTCTATATCGACACCGTCGTCGAGCCCTGGCTCGGCTTCTACTTCGACAAGGGCCTGAAGAACGCAGACCGCACCAACTATGCACTGCGCGAAACCATGCGCAAGGAGAAGGAAAAGAACCCGGGCGGCACCACGGCTGTTTCCACCTGCGGCGCCAATCCGGGCATGGTTTCCTGGTTCGTCAAGCAGGCGCTCGTCAACCTCGCCAAGGATATCGGCCTGAAGTTCGAAGAGCCGGATCAGCACGATCGCGAAGGCTGGGCCAAGCTGATGAAGAAGATCGGTGTCAAGGGCGTTCACATCGCCGAGCGCGACACGCAGCGCACCAAGCATCCGAAGCCGCTCAACGTCTTCTGGAACACCTGGTCGGTCGAAGGCTTCATCTCCGAAGGTATGCAGCCGGCAGAACTCGGCTGGGGCACTCATGAAAACTGGATGCCGAAGAACGCCAAGAAGCACAAGAAGGGCTGCAAGGCCGCCATCTATCTGGAGCAGCCGGGCGCCAACACCCGTGTGCGCACCTGGTGCCCGACCCCTGGCCCGCAATACGGCTTCCTGGTGACCCATAACGAGTCGATCTCGATCGCCGACTATTTCACCGTGCGCGACAAGGACGGCGAGGTCACCTTCCGCCCGACCTGCCACTACGCCTATCATCCGGCCAACGACGCCGTGCTTTCGCTGCACGAAATGTTCGGCAATGGCGGCACGCCGCAGCCGGTTCATCACGTTCTCGACGAGGACGAGCTGGAAGACGGCATCGACGAACTCGGCGTGCTGCTCTACGGCCATGCCAAGAACGCCTACTGGTACGGCTCGCGCCTGTCTCTCGAAGAGACCCGCCGCATCGCCCCCTATCAGAACGCCACCGGTCTGCAGGTGACCTCGGCCGTTCTCGCCGGCATGGTCTGGGCGCTGGAGAATCCGAAGGCCGGCATCGTCGAAGCCGACGAGATCGACTACAAGCGCTGCCTCGAAGTGCAGCTGCCCTATCTCGGTCCGGTCGAAGGTCACTATACCGACTGGACCCCGCTCGATGGTCGCCCGGGCCTCTTCCCGGAAGACATCGACACCAAGGACCCCTGGCAGTTCCGGAACATTCTGGTTCGCTAAGAGTATAGTGTCAGCTTGATGCAAGAGCGAATGCCCGCACAGGTCGTGCGGGCATTTTTGTTACGCAAGCCAGATAAATCAAGCAGATCGCCTGGGACGTCTTGCTTTAGCTCGATGGCCGCGCCATCTTCCTTGCAACCGATACGCCTTTAGACCGCCTCTATTTGCGGGAGATATTTATGAAGATGAGAACCGTTCTTGCCCTCCTCGCTGCTGCGGCAGCTTTATCTGCCTGCGTGGATTTTGGTGGCTCCAGACCGCCGCCGATGGCGATGAATCCGGGCGGCGGCCAGCCGCGCACGAATTCCGTGGAAGGCAGCTGGGCCGATTCCAATGGCCTGAATTCGACCTTTAACGGCGGCCGGTTCGAAACGCACACGACGGATGGCACGAACCAGCAGATGGCCTCTGGAACCTACACGACCGATCCGTCGGGCATGATCCAGATCAACCTCTATTCGAACATCAAGCGCACCTCGTCGAAGGTCAATTGCTTCCTGGCCAATCCCAGCCAGCTCAACTGCACCTCCGAAACCGGCGGGCACTTCTCGCTCAATCGCCAGGGCTGATAAAGGCCCGATGGACGGATAAGGCATCATGCGCGGAATGCTGATCCTCCATCTGGTACTGATCGCAGCATTGCCCGTCGCCATTCTGGCGGCGGTCCTCCCTGCAAATAGCTATCAATCCCAGGGCATCGACGCCCTTGATTGCGATGGCCCGGCGAGCGTCCTCCTTTTCGCCGTACCTGCTTTGCTCATTTACGGCGCCAGCGCTATTCTGCTCTACCGAAAGCGGAATCGACGCCTTCATCTTGTCACCGCCCTCTGCTGTGTGCTCGTCTTCTGCTCTGTCGGCTGGAATGCCGCTGCGGCATTGCGGGAGTCCTATGGACTCGCCTCCGTCGAGGCATGCGCCTGATCCGGCAGCGCATTTCGCCGCTTTGTAAAAATCCTAATAACGCCAACAGCTTTTGCTTGCGCTCGCTCCGCCGGGATGAAAACATCGCTGTGGGGGACCGCCTTGGGGCATTGGCGGGCCGGATTGCAATGACCAACAGGAGAGACAGATGAAGCAGCCCTTCGGAGTGGGTCTTTTGGCCGCCACGCTGCTGGCGCTGAGTACCAGCGCCGCCTTCGCGGACTATCAGCTCAACATCCTGCACTTCAACGATTTCCATTCGCGCGTCGAATCGATCAACAAATTCGACGCCACCTGCTCTGCAGCCGAAGAAGCCAAGAACGAGTGCTTCGGCGGTGCGGCACGGCTGAAAGCCGCCATCGACCAGCGGCGTGCCGCCCTTGCCGGCCAGAACGTAGTCGTCCTTGATGCCGGCGACAATTTCCAGGGCTCCCTGTTCTACACCACCTACAAGGGTGCGGCCGAAGTCGAGTTTCTCAACGACATGAAGATCGACGCCATGACGGTCGGCAATCACGAATTCGACGATGGTGAAGGCCCGTTGGCCGCCTTCCTCGACAAGGCGCAGTTCCCCGTTGTAACGGCCAATCTGGTGGTCGACGACCAATCGAAGCTCGGCAACCGCATCAAGAAGTCGATCGTGCTCGATATCGGCGGCCAGAAGATCGGGATCGTCGGTGCGGTGACCACCGAGACGCCTGAACTCGCCTCCCCCGGCCCGCATGTGAAGATCACCGACGATGCCGCCGCAATCAGCGCCGAAGTCGACGCGCTAAAATCGCAGGGGGTCAACAAGATCATTGCGCTCACCCATGTCGGCTATCCCCGCGATGTCGAGAAGATCGCCAAGATCGCCGGCGTCAGCGTCGTTGTCGGCGGCCACTCGCATACGCTCCTGTCGAATACCGATCCGAAGGCAGCCGGCCCCTATCCGACCATGGTCGACAATCCGGCCGGCTATAAGGTACCTGTTGTACAGGCCGCATCCTACAGCAAATATCTCGGCGACATTGTCGTCACCTTCGATGACAATGGCGCCGTCAAGGACGCCAAAGGCGATCCGATCCTGCTCGATTCCTCCATTAAGCCGGATCCGACGATCCTGTCACGCGTGCAGGAGATGGCAAAGCCGATCGAGGAACTGCGCAAGAAGGTCATCGGTAATTCGCAGGGGCCGATCGAAGGCGCGCGTGAAGTCTGCCGCGTTCGGGAATGCTCGATGGGCAATCTTGTCGCCGATGCGATGCTTGACCGCACCAGGACGCAGGGCATTTCCATCGCCATCCAGAACGGCGGCGGCCTGCGTGCCTCGATCGCCGCAGGCGATGTCAGCATGGGCGACGTGCTGACCGTGCTGCCCTTCCAGAACACGGTTGCAACCTTCCAGCTGACCGGAGCCGACGTGAAGGCGGCACTCGAAAACGGCCTTAGCCAGATCGATGACGGGGCGGGCCGCTTCCCGCAGGTCGCCGGCCTCAAATACAGCTTCGATAAATCGAAGCCGCCGGGCAGCCGTCTTGTCTCCGTCGACGTGCAGGAAGGCACCGAGTTCAAGCCGATCGATCCCGAAAAGACCTACGGCGTCGTCAGCAACAACTACATGCGCGCCGGCGGCGACGGCTACGCCGTCTTCGCAAAGGACGGCAAGAACGCCTACGATTTCGGCCCCAATCTGGAATCGGTGGTCGCCGATTATCTTGGCGCACACAATCCGTACAAGCCTTACACGGACGGCCGCATAACCCAGATAGCCGCGGCAGCGCCGGCTGCACAGCCGGAACCCGCAAAGCCCGCCGATACCACGCAGACAGCGCCGGAGCAGAAGCCGGCGGCGGCCGCTGGAGATAGCGGTGGCGCGTCGTCCACGACAACCCCTCCGGCCTCCTCGCCTCCCACGGTGACAACGCCAAGCACCACCATGCCGGCAAACCCGACGGCTACGCCGTCTGCCCCGGCAAAATCGGATCCGGCAGCCTCGACACCCGCCACCTCAGCTCCAGTGGCTGAAACGCCGGCTGCGTCTTCACCCGCGACCACGGCTCCGGCAACAGCAACGCCGGAGGCCAAGGTCAACGAGCCGCCAAAGACGCCGACAACCCACATCGTCGTCGCCGGCGACACGTTCTGGGATCTTGCCAAGACTTATTACGGCAATGCCAAACAATGGCACAAACTCGTAGCCGCCAATCGCAATATCAAGCCGCATCATCTGGTGGTTGGCGAAAAGTTGAAGATTCCGGCCAAGTAAGACGATTTGTCTCGCTTGCTCCAGCCGGTCCGGGCTTTCCCGGACCGGCTTTTGTTCTTATGTGAAGTGCTTCATATCTTGAGAGGAATTCAATCGATGACAGCAGCCCTGACCACGCTTCCGCCCGATCACCCTAGCGTGAAATACGGCAAGGTCGGCGTGCTGCTCATCAATCTCGGAACGCCCGACGACACCGACTACTCCTCGATGCGCCGCTACCTCCGCGAATTCCTGACAGACCGCCGCGTCATCGAGTGGTCGCGTTGGAAATGGTATCCGATCCTGTTCGGCATCGTGCTTAACACCCGACCGCAAAAGGTCGGCAAGGCCTATGAGACGATCTGGAACAAGGATAAGAACGAGAGCTATCTGCGCACCTATACGCGCAACCAATCCGACCTAATGGCCGAGCGGCTGCGCGACCTGCCCAACGTCAAGGTCGACTGGGCCATGCGTTACGGCCAGCCCTCGATCGCCGATCGCATCCAGGCGCTAAAGGACGATGGCTGCGAGCGCATCGTGCTCTTTCCGCTCTATCCGCAATATGCGGCGGCAACGACGGCAACGGTCAACGACAAAGCCTTCGAGAAGCTCCAAAAGATGCGCTGGCAGCCTGCCATCCGCACCGTCCCGCAATATCACGACGACGAGACCTATATCGAGGCGCTCGCCAATTCCGTCACCCGTCACCTCTCGACGCTGGACTGGCAGCCGGAAAAGATCATCGCCTCCTTCCACGGCATCCCGATGTCCTATTTCAAGCTGGGCGATCCCTATTACTGCTTCTGTCAGAAGACCGGCCGCCTGCTGCGCGAGAAACTGGGTCTTTCCGAAGATCAGTTCATGGTCACCTTCCAATCGCGTTTCGGCCCTGAGGAATGGCTGCAGCCCTATACGGACAAGACGGTGGAAGAGCTTGCCAGGAACGGCACCAAGCGTATCGCGGTGCTCAATCCCGGCTTCGTCTCCGACTGCCTTGAGACGTTGGAAGAGATCGCGGAACAGGCGGCCGAATCCTTCCATCACAACGGCGGCGACAAATTCACCCACATTCCCTGTCTCAACGACAGCGAAGACGGCATGAACGTGCTGGAAAAGGTCGTGCGGCGGGAGTTGCTCGGCTGGGTGTGACGAGATCGCCCGGATTGATCCCGGCGACGCGATCCTACTGAAGCTGCGGCTTTCTGAGGAAGCTGCCGCGGTCGGCGGATTTGACGCGCAGCCAGGCCTCGCGGCCGTCGCGCAATACGCGCATGGGGATCTCGGAACCAGCCGGGCCGCTCTCCCAGATCTTGCGGTAGAAATCCGCGAGCCCATCGACTTCGCCGTCCCGGATTTCGGAAATGACATCGCCGCGACGCAAGCCAGCCTTGGCGGCCGGACCACCCTCGGTGACGCTCATGACGACGACTTCGCCATTGCTTTCGGCCGAGAAGGCACCGAGCCAGGGCCGCGGCGGCTTGTTGACGCGGCCGCGCTTGATCAGATCGTCCAGGATCGGCATCAAAAGGTTGATCGGCACGATCATGTTGATATCGGCGCTGTCGCCGTTCTCCGTCGCCATCTGCAGATGCAGCGAGCCGATGCCGAGAAGCTTGCCGTCCTCATCGATAAGAGCCGCACCTCCCCAGGATGGATGGGCGGGTGCCGTGAAGATCGCCTCGTCGAGCAGATATTCCCAATAGCCGGCGAATTCCTGCTTTGCGACGATCTTCGCCTCGACAAACTGGCCGATCCCGTCAGCGATGACGACTTCATCACCGATCTCAGCCTTGTCGGTATCACCGAATTCGAGGGCGGGCACATCGAGAGGCCCGAGCGCCTGCACGAGGCCAAAACCCGTTTCCTGATCGTAGGCAAGCGCATGACCGGGCACGACACGGCCGCTATTGGTCGTGAGCCAGACCTCGTCGGCTTCGGTGATGAGATAGCCGATCGTCAATACCAGGCCGTTTCCGCGGATGACGACGCCGCTGCCTTCCCTGCGTGTGCCGAGTGTTGCTGCCGTGAAGGCGTCTTCCGGAATTGAGGCGTGCACGGCCACAACCGACCGCAAGGTCCTATCTAAGTTCATAGCTTCACCCTGATAATGCGCTAAGGCTGGCCCGAAAAGCTGCGTGGCAGCGGAGCTGGAAATCTCCATATAAAGTATGAATATCAATCGCCGGACGCAAGACCCAGACGGTGATTGGTTGACCTGCCTCATAGCAAAACGCCTGCTGTAGCCCCATTCCTCACTTGCTGAGAACATGCTAACCCACCACATAAGATTGAGCTGCCGCCTCGTGAGCTCGACCGAGCATAGCGAGGCCGAACGGTGGCGGTTTAGGCGACGCGAGCCTGCTCAGACAGCCGCGTCCATGGAGGAGTTCGATGGTAGTGGGTGGTTTCAGCATCGTTGTGATTGCCTTGGTGGTCTTCGTCATTCTGGTGCTGTTTGCGGGCATCAAGACCGTGCCCCAGGGCTATCGGTACACAGTTCAGCGCTTCGGCCGCTATATCCGCACGCTGGAACCGGGGCTCAACCTGATCGTGCCCTTCATCGAAACGATCGGGGTGCGGATGAACGTGATGGAGCAGGTGCTGGCCGTGCCGACGCAGGAGGTCATCACCAAGGACAATGCGAGCGTATCCGCCGATGCAGTCGCTTTCTTCCAGGTGCTGAATGCGGCGCAGGCCGCCTATCAGATCACCAATCTGGAAACCGCGATCCTCAACCTCACAAAGACCAATATCCGCTCCGTCATGGGCTCTATGGACCTGGACGAGCTTCTGTCCAATCGCGATGCCATCAACGAACGACTGCTGCGCGTGGTCGATGAGGCGGTAGAGCCCTGGGGCATCAAGGTAACACGCGTCGAAATCAAGGACATCCAACCACCAAAGGATCTCGTCGACGCCATGGGTCGGCAGATGAAGGCCGAACGCGAAAAGCGCGCCCAGGTCCTGGAGGCGGAAGGCCTGCGCAACGCTCAGATCTTGCGCGCCGAAGGTGCAAAGCAGGCGGCCGTCCTACAAGCCGAAGGCCAGCGCGAAGCCGCCTTCCGCAATGCCGAGGCGCGCGAGCGTCTGGCCGAGGCCGAAGCCAAGGCGACCCGCGTGGTATCCGAAGCGATTGCCGAGGGTAACGTGCAGGCGATCAACTACTTCGTTGCCCAGAAATACACCGAAGCCCTGACCGCGATCGGCTCCGCCAGCAATTCGAAGATTGTCCTCATGCCGGTGGAGGCGAGCTCCATCATCGGCTCGCTCGGCGGTATCGGCGCCATCGCCCGCGAAGTCTTCGGCGACAATGGCGACGGCAACGGCGCGACGCAGCCGGCCCGCCCACGCTCCGGCCCCGCCCGCACAACGCCAACGATCAATCCGCTGCCGCCGAAGGAGAGCTGAGATGTTCGACAATCTCATCGTCGAACTCGGCCCCTGGAGCTGGTGGCTCGCCGGTCTGGCGCTGCTTGCCGCCGAACTCGTCCTGCCCGGCTTCTTCCTGGTATGGATCGGGCTCGCCGCGATCATCGTCGGCGCCTTGTCGCTTCTGTTTTGGGAAAGCAGCTTCTGGGTCTGGCAGGTTCAAGGGCTGGTCTTCGCCGCCATGGCTGTTATCGTCACCCTGCTCGGCCGCCGCTATCTCTACAACAACAACCAGGTGACCGACGAGCCGTTCCTGAACCAGCGCGGCGCCAGCCTTGTCGGACGCACGGCAACGCTCGACCAGCCGATCGCCGAAGGCCGCGGGCGCATTCGCCTCAATGACACTTATTGGACGGTCAACGGACCGGACTTGCCGGTCGGCACCCGCGTCAAAGTGGTCGCCAGCAACGGCCGCGAGCTCACCGTCGAGCCTGTCTGATCAGGCAACGCCGATCCGCAGCAGATCGTGGAAATGCACGACACCGATCGGCCGGCGTGCTTCATCGATGACCAGGAGAGCCGAAATATTGTGACGATTGAGCACGGCCATGGCGCTCGTCGCCAGCGTCGTTTCCTTCACCGTCTTCGGATTGGGGGTCATCACCTCATCCACCAGCTTCTCCGCGAGGCTGGTGCCGAGATTGCGGGCGATATCGCCATCGGTGACGATGCCGCACAGGCAACCGTCATCATCGACCACGCCGACGCAGCCGAACCGCATCTTCGATAGCGTCATCGCCGCTTCCGGCATACCGGTTCCGAGCTTGACGAGCGGCACACGGTCGCCCTTGTGCATGATATCGGCCACGTGCGAGAGGCTGGCGCCGAGTTTGCCGCCCGGATGGAAGGTGCGGAAATCCTCGGCGGTAAAGCCGCGTGCTTCCAGAAGAGCGACGGTCAGCGCATCGCCGATCGCAAGCTGCAGCAGCGTCGATGTCGTCGGCGCCAGACCGTGCGGGCAGGCCTCCTGCTCCCTAGGCAGCAGCAGCACAACATCCGATTCACGCGCAAGCGTAGAAGTCTCGCCGGCAGTGATGGCGATCATCGGGATCGAGAAGCGGCGGGAATAACTGATGATGCCGCGCAGCTCGGCGCTCTCGCCGCCCCAGGAGATGGCAATGATGACATCATCCTGGGTAATCATGCCGAGATCGCCGTGATTGGCTTCGACAGGATGCACAAAGAAGGCCGGCGTTCCGGTGGATGCCAGACTTGCGGCAAGCTTGTTGCCGATATGGCCACTCTTGCCGACGCCGGTGATCACGACACGGCCGGAGATATCGCCGATGATCTCCACCGCACGGCTGAAGGGCTCGGCCAGACCATTGGTCAGTGCGCGTTCCAGCGCTTCCATGCCCCGTCTCTCGGTCTCGATCGTTCGCATTGCGGATTCGATCGCACCGTTCTCGATGAGTCTTATAGCTCTCTTATTCATGAGCGAGGCCTAACGCTTTTCTGCAAATCTGTCCACCAAAGATCGACTTATGGCGATACGGCAGCCTGCAGCGCCTTCCCGACAAATATTATCGAACCCTTTCTTGTCGCCATCACTTGGCAACCAAGCGTTAACCACGCGGCTTTACACTTGGGTAAGAATTTAGGTCATTTCCAGCAGGGTCAGATATAAACAATATGGGCATCGGCAAGGACAAGGCGGGTCATGGTGCCTTCCGGCTGGCGGCATGGGCGACCTCCGCCGTGCTCGGCTGGGGTATCGCATTTGCCGCACCGCTGCCGGTCAATGCGCAATACTTGCCATCCGACCAGAACGCCGACGATACATTGCCAGCATCGACGATGGCATCTCCGACCGATCCGAATGCCGCACCCAACACCGACAACCAGGCGACCGCGCCAACAAACCAGGCGTCGACCTCCAGCGACGCACCCTTGAACGCGCCGCTGCGCCTCACCGGCATCGACCCTACAACCACCGGCTCGACGCTGGATAACGATCTGCGCCGCGTGAACCTGCGCGAACCAAGCGTTGATGACCTGAGAGCCCGCCGGTATCCGGATCGGGCAGATGCACAGGGCATCCCGCTCGGCACCTTCACTCTGAAGCCTTCGATCAACCAGTCGATCAACATCGAGCGGGATCGCACCGGCGACGCCAAGGATAACCGCGGCTTTTTGCAGACCGACTTACGCAGTACCCTGACTTCGGACTGGGACAGACATGCCCTGACCGTCACCGGTGAGGGCGTCTGGCAGAAGAACATCAGCGGCACTGGCGAGGAAAAGCCAACCGTCAACCTCAATGCCGACCTGCGTCTGGATCTTCCCGCCGACACGACTGCGCATGTCACCGCCGGCTATCAATTCTACCGTGAGGACACGAGCGATCCGAATGCGATTGCCGGCGCATCGAAGCAATCCGCCGTCAACCAGTACACGGCCGGGCTCTCGCTGGAACGCGATTTCGGCCTGCTGCGCGGCACGACGGCCGTGGCGCTGACACGCAGCGTCTATTCTGACGCCGTGCTTTCGGATGGGACGACGGTCACCCTCAGCGATCGCAATCAGACGGCCGGAACCTGGCGCGGCCGCATCGGCTACGAGCTGTCGCCCGCCATCATTCCCTTCGTCGAAGTCACTCTCGGTCGCGCCGTCTACGATCAGACGCGCGACAGCAACGGTTATGCCCGCTCGAACCAGAGCTATGGCGGCAAGGGCGGTGTCGAATTCGACCTCGGTGAAAAATTCAAGGGCGAGCTGGGCTTCGGCTACCAGCACACACAATTCGACGATTCGCGCCTGGGCTCGGTCGACTCACCGACGATCGACGGCAGCCTCGCCTGGTCGCCGCAGCGCGGCACCGATATCAGCGTCGGCCTTTCGACGACCGTACAACCGTCGACCACGGCCGGCCTCAGCGGCTACACCGCTTATCAGCTCACGAGCACCATAAGCCATCAGCTGCGCGACGATCTCACCGCCAAGCTGACGGGAGGCCCGACGTGGCGCAATTACCCCTCCAATGGCAGCGCCGCCGACGAAATCGAATACGACGCCGCTTTCGGGCTAACCTGGGGGATCAACCGTTACCTCGATCTTACCAGCAATGTCGGTTATCAGCTGACAACGAGGGATGTGGGCGACAACACTCGGCAGTTCCAAGCCGGCCTTGGTTTGACGGTAAAACGCTAGACACCGCCTTCGCTCAGATCCAAACTACCCGCTCAAATGAATCGAGGCCCAGCATATGCCAGGCCTCAAGATTTTCTCAAAAGGTCGGAGCCCTATTTCAGGGCTGCGATCAGCGCCTTGAACTCGTCCTCAATGGTCGGGCGGATGTCGTCACGCGCCAAGGCGAAGGCGACGTTGGCAAGGATGAAGCCGTCCTTTGCGCCACAGTCGAACGTCTGGCCCTGGAAGTGATAGCCGGCGAAATCCTGCGTCTTGGCAAGCTTCAGCATGCCATCCGTCAGCTGGATCTCGTTGCCGGCGCCGCGCTCCTGACTTTCGAGGATACGGAAGATTTCCGGCTGCAGGATGTAGCGACCGTTGATAAAGAAGTTGGACGGAGCCGTGCCCTTGGCCGGCTTTTCGACCATTTCCGTGATGCGGAAGCCGCTGCCGATCGTCTCGCCGACGCCAACGATACCATACTTATGGGTCTGATCAGGCGCACATTCCTCGACGGCGATGACATTGCCGCCGCTATGCTCATAAAGCTCGATCATGCCCTTCATGCAGCCCTTTTCGGCGCGCATGACCATGTCGGGCAGCAGCAGCGCAAAAGGCTCGTCGCCGACGATCTCGCGGGCGCACCAGACGGCGTGACCGAGACCGAGCGGCTCCTGCTGGCGTGTGAAGCTTGCCGTGCCGGCCTTCGGCAGCAGGCCGCTCAGCAGCGACAATTCGGCATTCTTGTTACGCTGGCGCAGCGTCTGCTCAAGCTCGAACTGAATATCGAAATAATCTTCGATAACATGCTTGCTGCGGCCGGTGACGAACACGAAATGCTCGATGCCCGCTTCCATCGCCTCGTCGACGACATACTGTATCACCGGCTTATCCACGACGGTCAGCATTTCCTTCGGCACCGCCTTGGTCGCCGGCAAGAACCGCGTCCCTAGTCCGGCGACCGGAAATACTGCCTTACGAACCTTCTTATGCTGTCCCACGCATACCTCCTGGGCATTAAATCAGTTGGCACAAAGCCATTCTAAAGGTCAGTAGATTAGATTTGCTACTGTTTTGCAAATAATGACTGACGCAAACTTCCATGGTAAAGAATTTGTTGACTTCGTTCGTTTAGCGTCACGCATGGGCCGATGCAACGCGCATCGCCGCACCGAAATCCAACGATTGATGGACAAGGCTGTAGATGACCGTAAACCGCAAACACTCCCTTCGTGGTCTCGCTCTGGCGCTCGCGCTCGGCGCCTTGGCAGGATTCCTTCCCGTTAACGCCAATGCTGACCCTGGGTTCCAGAAATGGATCGCGGGCTTCTACGCCACCGCCGCAAAGAGCGGCATTACGCAATCCACCTATCGCAATGCATTTGCCGGCGTAACCGACCCAGACCCCACGGTGCTTGAAAAGGCGCAATACCAGCCGGAATTCAAGTCCCAGATCTGGGATTACCTCGACTCCCGTGTCAATCCCTATACGGTCGATATTGGCCGCAAGATGGCGGTCAAGTACGGGTCCACACTGCGCACGCTCGAACAACATTTCGGCGTCGATCGCAATATCATGCTGGCCATCTGGTCGATGGAGTCGAATTACGGCGAGGTTCTCGCCAAGAACGATCGGCTGCATTATGTCCCCCGCGCGCTGGCGACCCTTGCCTATGCCGATCCGAAGCGGGCGAACTACGCCAAGAAGCAGCTCATCGCCGCCCTGAAAATCCTGCAGAAGGGCGATATCTCGCGCAAGGACCTGAACGGCTCCTGGGCCGGCGCCATGGGCCATACGCAGTTCATTCCGACGAGCTATCTGCTCTATGCCGTCGATGCCGATGGCAGCGGCCATGCCGATATCTGGAATTCCGTTCCGGACGCCCTGGCGACAACAGCCAATCTTCTCGCCAAGAATGGCTGGGATACCGGGCGCACCTGGGGCTATGAAGTGGTCGTGCCCGCGGGTGGCAGCGCCCAGGCCGGCAAGACGCACACCATCGCGCAATGGGCCGCCCTCGGCTTCGTGCGTCCCAACGGCAAGGCTTTCCGCACGACCTCCGACCGTGCGCAGTTGAAGATGCCCGGCGGGCCGAACGGTCCCGGCTTCCTGATGACCGGCAACTTCTTCACCATCAAGCGCTACAACGCCTCCGACAGCTATGCATTGGCCGTCGGTCTGCTCGCGGACCAGATCGCCGGATATGGCGGCATGCAGCAATCCTGGCCGCGTCCGAGCGGCGCGCTCGACGTCAAGCAGAAATTCGAACTGCAGACGCGTCTGAAGGAGCTCGGCTATTATGACGGTGTGGTCGACGGGAATTTCGGCTCGGGCTCGAAGGCCGCAATATCGGCTGTCCAGCAGCGCATGGGTATGGATGCGGACGGCGAGCCTTCGATGAGCCTGCTGAAAGCATTGCGCAAGTAGGCCGCCTCCAGCGAATCCGGGATCGCCAGGACGATGAACTCGTCATTTCGCGGCCCGGACTCGTGAGCGGAAAAGAAGCGATGATGAAACACTCTGCCCGCGCGACCACCGCAACTCTAAGGATTGTTCTGACGGCATTTCTCAGCGTCGTCATCGCGTTTGGCTGCCTGCAGAATATGGCGCAGGCGCAGGAGCGGCCGCGGCGGAACCTGTTCGATATGCTGTTCGGCACCCGCGAGCCCGATTACCCGGATCAGCCCATCGAGCAGCCGCCGCCACGGCGCAAGGTGCAGCCGAAAAAGCGGCCGACCCCGCCGCCGCGCCAGCCAGTCGCGCAGCCGGAAACGCCACCGCCCGCAGAAAAGCTCCCCGATGCCAAGACCATCCTTGTCGTCGGCGATTTTCTGGCAAGCGGCTTGGCAACCGGGCTGGAGGATGCCTTCTCCACCTCCCCCGGCGTCGTCATCCAGTCCCGCGGCAACGTCGCCTCCGGTCTCGTGCGGCAGGATTATTACAATTGGCCGCAGCAATTGCCTGGCATGATCGATCAGCTGAAACCGGCCATGGTCGTCGTCATGATCGGCGCCAACGACCGCCAGCAGATGATCGGCGACGGGCTCAACGAGAAATACGGCACCGACCCGTGGTTCCTTGCCTATGAAGAGCGCGTGCAGCAATTCGCCAAACTGGTGACGAGCCGTCATATTCCGCTGCTCTGGGTTGGCCTGCCCTCCTTCGGCTCCGATCAGCTGACCGCCAGCGCTGTTAAGCTCAACCAGATCTATCAAAGCCAGACCACCAGCGTCGGCGGTGAGTTCATCGACATATGGGACGGATTTACCGACCAGAACGGCGAATTCATCGTGACCGGCTCCGATATCAACGGCCAGCAGGTCCGGTTGAGAACGGCCGACGGCGTCAATCTGACGGCAGCCGGCAAGCGCAAGGTCGCCTTCTATCTGGAGAAATCCGCACGCCGGATCCTGGGCGATCAGGCAAGCCCGGACATCACGCGCCTGGACACGGGCAATCCGTTGCCGGCGCAACAGGCCAATCTTCCCGGCGCAGAACCGGAAAAGATTACCCGCACGCAGCCGATGAGCCTCTCCGATCCCGATCTCGACGGCGGCTCGCAGCTTCTCGGCAGCAGCCCTGCTCCTGCCGCAACGACTTCATCGCCACGCGATCTTCTGGTCGAGAAGGGGCTGATGGACCCGGCGCCTGTCGGCCGCGTAGACGACTACCGATTGCCGGGATCGGTTGCACGATAGGCGACCTGGAGGCGGTTTGACAACGCGGCGCCCCGCCAATAGAAGAACTGCATGAGCACCAAAAGCGCAGATCAGATCGATCGTTACCGCACCTGCCCGCAGGTTGCGGTTTTGCGCGCTTTCTCCGGCCGAGGTCTCCGCGTCCAGTCGTGACAGCCGGAGGCGTTGATGCGTCCGGCGGCTGCTGGACGTAAAGCCCTCAACCTCAAGACTTCAACGTTGCCCATGGAGAATGGCACGTGCTCAATATCTATAACGTCAATTCGCTCGTTCACTGGGAAGAGCGGGACATTAAACTGCGCGACGATTTCATCCGCTTCTTTTCCGATGAAGTCGCGAACTTCCTGCGATCGGCAAATCCCGCCTGGAGTATGCGAAGGGTCGAAGCACCGACTCTGATGCCTCGAAACCTCGTTTCGGACGCCTATTCCAACTCAGACATATGGGTGCAGGAGCAAATGTCGAACACCGAGACCGAACTTGTGCTGCGGCCGGAAACGACATCTTCAACCTATGCCTACATGCAGCATCTTCTCGGAAACCATTCCAGAACAAGGCTGCCACTATGCGTCTGGCAGGCGGGAAAATCCTATCGCCGGGAACAGGACCAACCGAGCAAGCATGTGCGGCTCAAGGAGTTCTGGCAGCTCGAATTCCAATGCGCCTTCACCACCGATAGCGGCAACGATTATCACTCTGCCTCCCTTGAACCGGTCCGCCGGATGATCGCCTCGGTCGTCCATCTGCCGACACGGATCGCCCCATCCGATCGGCTTCCGGCCTATTCCGAGGTGACGATGGATATCGAGGTCGATAACGGCGATAAATGGATGGAGGTCTGCTCGATCTCGAAACGCACGGATTTCCCTCAGCGCTACCGCAGCCAGCCGAAGAAGGGGGCCGCGATAGACCATGACGTCACGGTGCTCGAAATCGCCATCGGCCTCGATCGCTGCATCTACAACTGGAATATCGCCGCAAGCCGTTAACGACAAAGGCCGGATTCATCGAGAACCCGGCCTTCAATAACTTTGCGCGAACGGACAGCGAAACTTAGTTCGGCAGAACCGTCGAACCCATCAGAGCCTCGTCGATCGCGCGGGCGGCCTGACGGCCCTCGCGGATCGCCCAGACCACCAGCGACTGGCCGCGGCGGACGTCACCGGCTGTCCAGAACTTGTCGATCGAAGTCTTGTAGTCCCTGTCGTTGGCAACGACGTTGGTCGAGCCGCGGCGATCCGTGTTCAGCGTCAGCTTGCCGTCGAGTTCCTTGAGCACGCTGTCGGTGAACGGACCGCGGAAGCCGATGGCGATGAAGGCGAGGTCGGCGCGGATGACGAATTCCGTGCCGGCGATCGGCTTGCGGCGCTCATCCACTTCGCAGCACTTCACGCCCGTCAGCACGCCATCTTCGCCGATGAATTCCAACGTTGCGACCTGGAATTCGCGAACCGCGCCTTCGGCCTGCGAGGACGAGGTGCGCATCTTCGTTGCCCAGAACGGCCAAACGGCGAGCTTGTCTTCCTTCTCCGGCGGTTGCGGCCGAATGTCGAGCTGGGTCACCTTCACCGCGCCCTGGCGGAATGCCGTGCCGACGCAGTCGGATGCCGTATCGCCACCGCCGACGACGACGATGTGCTTGCCGCCAGCCAGGATCGGATCGGCGGGCCAGCCGACGCTGTCGATATTTTCGCGGCCGACGCGGCGGTTCTGCTGCACGAGATAGGGCATGGCGTCATGGACGCCTGCCAGCGTCGTGCCGGGAATGCCGGCTTCGCGCGGGGTTTCCGAGCCGCCGCAATAGAGCACGGCATCGTGCTCCGCCAGAAGCTGCTCGACCTTGACATCGACGCCGACATTGACGCCGCAATGGAAGGTGACGCCCTCGCCCTTCATCTGCTCGACGCGGCGATCGATGAAGTTCTTCTCCATCTTGAAGTCCGGGATACCATAGCGCAGCAGGCCGCCGGGCTTGCTTTCGCGCTCATAGACATGGACGTCGTGACCGGCGCGGCCGAGCTGCTGGGCGGCTGCCATGCCGGCAGGGCCAGAGCCGATGATCGCGACCTTCTTGCCCGTATGCACGGTTGCCGGCTGCGGGCGGATGAAGCCCAGCTCATAGGCCTTGTCGGCAATCGCCTGCTCAACAGTCTTGATGGCGACCGGCGCATCTTCCAGGTTCAGCGTGCAGGCTTCCTCGCAGGGCGCAGGGCAGACACGGCCGGTGAATTCCGGGAAGTTGTTGGTCGAATGCAGGTTGTGGATCGCCTGCTCCCAATTGTTGTTGTAAACGAGGTCGTTCCAATCGGGGATCTGGTTGTGCACCGGGCAGCCGGTCGGACCGTGGCAATAGGGAATGCCACAGTCCATGCAGCGAGCTGCCTGTTTCTGCACTTCCTGGTCCGACATGGGGATCGTGAATTCACGGAAATGCCGGATGCGATCCGACGCCGGCTGATACTTCGCCACCTGCCGGTCGATTTCCAAGAAGCCTGTTACCTTGCCCATGCTTTCGTTTCCTCACTCAAAAAGAGGAGCTCATGGCTCCCGTGCCTGAGGGTCATCTCGGTTTCCCTGTCCGGCACTTTAATTCAAATCCGATTCCGCTATTCGACAGTCGCGATCGCCATGATGGCGATCGCAATGCGAGGCGAAACCCTCGGCTGGTTTCAGAACCGGGACGGATTATTCCGCCGCCACGCTCATCCGGCTACGTTCCATTTCCTCAAGGGCACGGCGGTACTCGACCGGCATGACCTTGCGGAATTTCGGGCGGTAGTCGGCCCAGTGATCGAGGATCTCCTTTGCTCGCGTCGAGCCGGTATAGTGGACGTGGTTCGAAATCAGCTGGAAGAGGCGCTCTTCATCATGGCGTGTCATGTCATCGGAGACGTCGACGCGTCCCTTGTGCATGATGTCGCCACCGTGATGATGCAGCTTCTCCAGCAGCTCGTCTTCCTCCGGAACCGGCTCCAGCTCGACCATCGCCATGTTGCAGCGACGGGCGAAATCGCCCTTTTCGTCGAGAACATAGGCCACGCCGCCCGACATGCCGGCCGCGAAGTTGCGGCCGGTTTCGCCGAGCACGACGACGACGCCGCCGGTCATATATTCGCAGCCGTGGTCGCCCACGCCTTCGACGACCGCGATCGCGCCCGAGTTTCTGACCGCGAAGCGCTCGCCCGCGACACCGCGGAAATAGCACTCGCCCTCGGTCGCACCGTAGAGCACGGTATTGCCGACGATGATCGAGTTTTCGGCGACGATCTTCGAATTTTCGGGCGGACGGATGATGATGCGGCCGCCCGAAAGGCCCTTGCCGACATAGTCATTGCCGTCGCCGACGAGGTTGAAGGTGACGCCGCGTGCGAGGAACGCACCGAAGGACTGACCGGCGGTGCCCCTCAGGGTGACGTTGATCGTGTCGTCCTTCAGGCCGCGATGGCCATAGCGCTTGGCAACCGCACCCGACAGCATGGCGCCGGCCGAACGGTCGACGTTCTTGATGTCGACTTCAAAGGCGACCGGCGTCTTGGAAGACAGGGCAGGTTCAGCCTTCTCGATCAGCTTGCGATCGAGAATGTCGTCGATCGGGTGCTTCTGCACGGTCGTCCAATAGGTCTCTTCCTTCGGCGCATCGACCTTGTGGAAGATACGGCTGAAATCGAGGCCCCTCGCCTTCCAGTGGGCGAGCATGTCGTCCTTCTCCAGAAGCTCGGAAGCGCCGATGATATCATCCAGCTTGGCAACGCCGAGCGAGGCCAGGATCTCGCGCACTTCTTCGGCCACGAAGAAGAAGTAGTTGATGACATGCTCCGGCGTGCCCTTGAAGCGCTTGCGCAGAACCGGGTCCTGGGTGGCGACACCAACCGGACAGGTGTTGAGATGGCACTTGCGCATCATGATGCAGCCGGCAGCGATCAGCGGCGCGGTCGCAAAGCCGAATTCGTCGGCGCCGAGCAGCGCGCCAATGATGACATCACGGCCGGTCTTCAGACCGCCGTCCACCTGCAGGGCGATACGCGAGCGCAGCCCGTTCAGGACCAGCGTCTGCTGGGTCTCGGCAAGGCCGATCTCCCAAGGCGAACCGGCATGCTTCAGCGACGTCAGCGGCGAAGCGCCGGTGCCGCCATCATAGCCCGAGACGGTGATGTGGTCGGCGCGCGCCTTGGCGACGCCGGCAGCAACCGTGCCGACGCCGACTTCAGAGACGAGCTTGACCGATACATCCGAAGTCGGGTTGACGTTCTTCAGATCGTAGATCAGCTGTGCCAGATCTTCGATCGAATAGATGTCATGGTGCGGCGGCGGCGAAATCAGGCCGACACCCGGCGTCGAATGCCTGGTCTTGGCAACCGTCGCGTCGACCTTGTGGCCGGGCAGCTGACCGCCTTCGCCGGGCTTGGCACCCTGCGCGACCTTGATCTGCAGCACGTCGGCATTGACCAGATACTCGGTCGTCACGCCGAAACGGCCGGAGGCGATCTGCTTGATGGCAGAGCGTTCCGGATTCGGCGAACCGTCGAAGAGCGGCATGTAGCGATCAGCTTCCTCGCCGCCTTCACCGGTGTTCGACTTGCCGCCGATGCGGTTCATGGCGATGGCCAGCGTCGTATGCGCCTCGCGGCTGATGGAGCCGAAGGACATGGCGCCCGTCGAGAAGCGCTTGACGATATCGGCGGCCGGCTCAACCTCGTCGATCGAGATAGGCTTGCGGCCGAGGGCTTCCGCACCCCTAATCTTGAAGAGGCCGCGGATCGTGTTCATCCGGAGCGCCGACTCGTTCACCATCTCGGAGAATTCGCGATAGCGGTCCTCGGCATTCCCACGCACGGCGTGCTGAAGGGCCGCAACAGCGTCCGGCGTCCAGGCGTGGCTTTCGCCGCGCATGCGGTAGGCATATTCGCCGCCGATGTCGAGCGTGCTTGCCAGCAACGGATCGCGGCCGAAAGCAGCCTTGTGGCGGGAGACGGTTTCCTCGGCGATCGTCTCGAGACCAATGCCTTCGATCATCGTCGCGGTGCCGAAGAAATACTTGTCGACCAGCTCCTGCTGCAGGCCCACAGCATCGAAGATCTGCGCGCCGCAATAGGATTGATAGGTCGAGATGCCCATCTTCGACATGACCTTGAGGATGCCTTTGCCGACAGCCTTGATGTAGCGGTAGACGACTTCGGTCGCGTCCACTTCCTTCGGGAATTCGCCACGCTGATGCATATCAAGCAGCGTGTCGAAGGCGAGGTAGGGGTTGATCGCTTCCGCGCCGTAGCCGGCCAGCAGGCAGAAATGATGCACTTCACGCGGCTCGCCGGTTTCGACGACGATACCGACCGAGGTGCGCAGACCCTTGCGGATCAGGTGATGGTGCACAGCAGCGGTCGCCAGCAGCGCCGGGATCGCGATGCGGTCCGGTCCGATCTGGCGGTCTGACAGCACGATAATGTTGTAGCCACCGCGAACGGCCGCTTCCGCCCGCTCGCAGAGACGGTCGAGCATCTCGGGCATGCCTTCGGCGCCGCGTTCGACATCATAGGTGAAGTCGAGCGTCTTGGTGTCGAAGCGATCCTCAGTGTGACCGATCGAGCGGATCTTTTCGAGATCGCCGTTGGTCAGGATCGGCTGGCGCACTTCCAGACGCTTGGCGTTGGCCATGCCGGTATGGTCGAGCAGGTTGGGGCGCGGGCCGATGAACGACACCAGGCTCATGACCAGCTCTTCGCGGATCGGATCGATTGGCGGGTTCGTCACCTGCGCGAAGTTCTGCTTGAAGTAGGTATAGAGCAGCTTCGGCTTGTCCGACATCGCCGAGATCGGCGTATCCGTGCCCATGGAACCGACGGCTTCCTGCCCCGTCGTCGCCATCGGCGACATCAGGAGCTTGGTGTCTTCAGCCGTGTAGCCGAAGGCCTGCTGGCGGTCGAGCAGCGACACGTCGCGGCGCAGCGCCCGCGGCTCCACAGGCTTCAGGTCTTCCAGGATCAGCTGCGTGCGGTTCAGCCAGCTGCGATAGGGATGCTTGCCTGATAGTTCCGACTTCACCTCGTCGTCGGAGATGATACGGCCCTTTTCCATGTCGATCAGCAGCATCTTGCCCGGCTGCAGGCGCCACTTCTGGATGATCTTCTCTTCCTCGACAGGCAGAACGCCGGCCTCGGACGCCATGATGATGCGGTCGTCGCTGGTGACGAGATAGCGGGCCGGACGCAGGCCGTTGCGGTCGAGCGTCGCGCCGATCTGCTTGCCATCGGTAAAGGCAACGGCGGCCGGGCCATCCCATGGCTCCATCAGGGCGGCATGATACTCGTAGAACGCCTTGCGTTCCGGCGCCATCAGCTGGTTGCCGGCCCAAGCTTCGGGGATGAGCATCATCATGGCATGCGCCAGCGAGTATCCGCCGCGCACGAGGAACTCGAGCGCGTTGTCGAAACAGGCGGTATCGGACTGCCCCTCATAGGAGATCGGCCAGAGCTTGGAGATATCCTCGCCGAACAGCGGCGAAGAGACCGAAGCCTGGCGGGCGGCCATCCAGTTGACGTTTCCGCGCAGCGTATTGATTTCGCCGTTATGCGCGACCATGCGGTAGGGATGGGCAAGCTTCCATGACGGGAAGGTGTTGGTCGAGAAACGCTGGTGCACGAGCGCAACCGCCGTCTCGAAACGCGGATCGGAGAGGTCCTTATAATAGGCGCCCACCTGATAGGCGAGGAACATGCCCTTGTAGACGATGGTCGAGCTTGACAACGACACGGGATAGAAGCTGCTCTCCTCGCCCTCGTATTCCGCATAGATGCGATTGGAGATCACCTTGCGCAGGGTGAAGAGGCGGCGCTCGAATTCCTCGTTCGTGCCGGCATCGCGGCCGGCGCCGATGAAGACCTGCACATGATGCGGCTCGGTGGCGGCAATATCGGGCGCCTTCGACAGGGAGGAGTTGTCGACCGGCACGTCGCGGAAGCCGAGCAGCACCTGGCCCTCTTCGGCAACGACCTGCGTGATGGCAGTCTTGAAATGCTCGATCAGCGCCTCATCGCGGGGCAGGAAGAAATGGCCGACGCCATATTCGCCCGCCTTCGGCAGGATGACGCCCTGCTTCGCCATCTCTTCACGGAAGAAGCGATCGGGAATCTGAACGAGAATGCCCGCGCCATCGCCCATCAGCGGATCGGCGCCGACGGCACCGCGATGCGTCAGGTTCTCGAGGATGAACAGGCCGTCGCGCACGATCTGGTGCGACTTCTGGCCCTTCATATGCGCGACGAAGCCGACGCCGCAGGCGTCATGCTCGTTGCGGGGATCGTAGAGGCCCTGTTTCGGCGGGATGCCGACAGCGCGTTTCGATGTCTTGGCCGTAGCGGCAGCATTCACTGCAGCAGTCTGGTCAAAACTCGTCAACGTCGTCCTGTTCGTCATGGTCTTCCCTCCGGTAAGGCCCGCGTCGCGGGCGCTCCTTCGTCCCGCGCGGTCCGTTTCCGGGGCCGACGCGCGACAGCGCTGTTGCATTGTGAAGATCCGGCCGCGAACCGCAGCTCCTTTAAGTGGAGCCCGTCGTCAGCGTTCCGCGCCCTGCTATTCCACCGCCGCATTGCCCGCACCTCAAAAGGCTTGAAAGGGCATGCTCCTCGTAACTATAGCTCGAAATCCCGACATCGTCAGGACCCTGGGGGCACATCTTCGGCCTCGGCGGCCAAAATAGGACAGCAACCCTGTCCTAATTCATCAGCTCTATGCCAGAAAGCTTACGCCTTCGCAAGAGCAAAACGGCAAAATTTCGTCAACGAAAGACGGAAGATTGCCTTTGTTGCAGGAATAGAGCAATAAAGTTTCGCTGCGGCGCATCATTTTATTTGTTGATTGCGTCAATCAATTTCTGTGATGCATTCTTCAAACTCATGCTCTTGATAGGTTTTTGCATTGGCGTAATGTCCGGCCAACCCTATCTAATCCAGCCGCAATTCAATCTTCATCTGGTGCATTTTCATGTTCTTTGCTTCCGATAACTGGGCCGGCGCCCATCCCAAAGTCGCCGAACGTCTGCTCGCCGCATCGAGTGGTTTTGCCTCCGCCTACGGCACAAGCGAGCTCGACCAGCGTGTCGAAGCCAGATTCTCCGAGATCTTCGAGCGCGAGGTCGCGGTCTTCTTTGTCGCAACCGGTACGGCCGCTAATTCGCTGTCGCTTGCCAGCGTCCAGAAACCGGGCGGCATCAGCTTCTGCCATACCGAGGCGCATGTCGCCGAAGACGAATGCGGTGCTCCTGACTTCTTCAGCGGCGCACGTCTTGCCACCGTCGAAGGCGCTCTCGGTAAGATCGATCCTAAGGCGCTTTCCACCAAGATCGCCCGCTTCCCGCAGGATGCCGTCCATCATGGCCGCGCCGCCGCCGTGACGATCACCCAGGCAACGGAAATCGGCACGGTCTATTCGCTGGATGAGATCGACGCCATCGCCGCCATCGCCAAGGCAAACGGGCTACCGCTGCACATGGATGGCGCGCGTTTCGCCAACGCCCTGGTCGCGCTCGGCACTACGCCTGCCGAAATGACATGGAAGCGCGGCGTCGACATTCTTTCCTTCGGCGCCACCAAGAACGGCTGCTGGTGCGCCGAGGCGATCGTCTTCTTCCATCCGGAAAAGGCAAGGGAAATGCATTTCATCCGCAAGCGCGCCGCCCAGCTCTTCTCGAAGTCGCGCTTCATCGCCGCCCAGTTCGACGGCTATTTCCAGGACGGCCTCTGGCTCGACCTTGCCCGCCATTCCAACGGAATGGCCGATCGGCTGCGCGCCGGCCTCGAAAAGACCAGCGGCGCTCGTCTCGCCTGGCCCACAGCGTCCAACGAGGTTTTTGCGATCATCCCAAAATCCTCCGCCAAGACCGCAGAAGACAAGGGAGCGAAGTTCTACGAATGGCCGATTCCAGAGTCGCAGCCGGATCTGGTCGGCAGGGATGAAACGCTGATCCGGCTCGTGACAAGCTTCGCCACCACCGAAGCCGATGTGGCGAATTTCCTCGCCTGCCTGGCCTGACCCGCAAGAAAAAGAGCGCCGGAGCCGGCTTCCGGACCGGACGGCGCTCGCAATAGCGGCAAAAAGTCAGTTTTGATTCCGATGGGCGATCATTGCGAAGTTCGATAGATCGTCGCGGTCGGACGCCGGTGCATGATGTACGATCATCGTCATTGCCACGACGCAGGCGACAAGTCCGGAAATGAAGATGGCACCATATGTCATCGGAACGGCTATCCCCCCGCAATTCACCCATCGCCACCTGAGATAGCAGAAAAAGCTGACTTCCGCCTGAAAACGGGCGCAACAATAAATCAGCCGGCAAAATAAATCCGGATCTCATCTGCATGATGGGAAACGGCTTTTAACGATAGCTGATAGACGATTTCGTTGTCAGCTTGATCGGGGCCCCCGCACCTTGGAGAGTATGTCATCAGAGAGCGCACTAACCAGAAGTTGGTCCGCGCCCTTGCGCGGCACGAGCACGAACTCCACGTCCTCAAGGACGGGTAGCCAGCCCGGGGCTATCTCGATCAATCCGGCGGGAGCCATGCTTTTCGGCTGCACGAGAACACCCATGCCGGCGCGCGCTGCTGCGGTCAGGCCACTCAGGCTGCCGCATGTGCAGACGATGCGCCACGGCATCTGCTGTCGACGCAGCGCCTCTAGCGCGACCGCACGCGTGACACTTGGGGTGGGAAAGGCGATCAGCGGCAATGGTCCCGCAAGCTTGCGGATGCGATCCGGGTCGCGGGCCAGCCAGACCAGCGGCTCGCGGTAGACGAGCTTGCCTCTCGCGTCGCCGAGCCTGCGCTTGGCAAGCACCAGATCGAGATCGCCATTATCCTGCATCTCATAAAGCACACCGCTAAGCGCGACCGTCAGCTCGAGATCGACGGAAGGATGCGAACGCACGAATTCCTCCAATACGTCCGGGAGCTGGCTGGTGACGAAATCCTCGGAAACTCCAAGCCGGAGATTGCCGCGCAGGCTGTTGCCGGCAAAAAGCTGACGCACCTCCCCTTCGATCGACAGCATCTGGCGCGCATGGCCGAGCAGCGCCTCGCCGTCGCCGGTGAGGACGACGCGGTGCGTATCCCGCGCCAAGAGCTTGCGCCCGAGTTCGGCTTCCAGCCGCTGTATATGCTGGCTGACGGTCGATTGCCCAAGACCAAGCCGCTCCGCCGCAAGCGTGAAACTGCCCATCTGCTCGACGGCGACGAAGCTGCGCAACTGCGTGAGATCCAGCATGACTATCCTATATTGTGATAACTGTTATTCCTTGCATCGTGGATCACAATAGGTCTATCTGCAAGGAATAATCATCAAGACTTGCAATGCGATTGGGGTAGGCACGATGCGCCGCTTTCTTCCAGACACCTTCACCATGCTGCTGGTGCTCACCGTCCTGACGGCATCCTTCTTTCCGGTGCAGGGGGCCAGCGCTCACTATTTCGGCATTGCCACCAACTTCGCCATCGGCCTGCTGTTCTTTCTGCACGGCGCGCGCCTCTCGCGCGATGTCGTCATCGCCGGCATGCTGCACTGGCGGCTGCACCTCGTCATTTTGCTGACGACCTTCGGCATCTTCCCGCTGCTGGTGCTGACCATGGGCCATATCGTCCCGAATAGCATCCTGCCCGTGTCGCTCTATACCGGCTTGCTGTTCCTGAGCGTGCTGCCCTCGACGGTTCAGTCCTCGATCGCCTTCACCTCCATCGCCGGCGGCAATGTGCCGGCCGCGATCTGCGCCGCGTCAGCCTCCAACATTTTCGGCATGTTTCTGACGCCGCTGCTCGTCGGCATCCTGTTTTCGGTCGGCGGCCAGGGCGGTGGCTTTTCCTGGGATGTTCTGTGGCAGATCATGCTCCAGCTGCTCGCCCCATTCATCGCCGGCCAGCTGCTGCAGCCATGGATCGGCGACTGGATCCGTTCGAAGAAAAAGATCCTGATGCCGGTCGATCGCGGCTCGATCCTCATGGTCGTCTATTCCGCCTTCAGCGAGGCTGTGGTGGAAGGGCTGTGGCATACCTTCTCCGTCCTCGACATCGTCACGGTCATCATCGCGAACATGGTGCTTCTGGCAATGGTGATCTGCATCACCATGTTCGGCAGCCGTGCCCTTGGTTTTGAAAAGGCTGACGAGATCACCATCACCTTCTGCGGCTCGAAGAAGTCGCTGGCAAGCGGTGTGCCGATGGCCAACGTCATCTTCGCCGGCCAAAGTATCGGCGCCATCGTGCTGCCGCTCATGCTGTTCCATCAGATCCAGCTGATGACCTGCGCCGTGCTTGCCCAGAAATATGCCGATGCCGCCAAGCGGCGCGAGGCTGCGAAAGCAAAGTCGGGCGCAAAGTCCGGCGAAGCGACGAACGCGGCCTGAGCCGTCCGATATCAGACAAAACAAAAGCGGCACCCTGATGGAGCGCCGCTTCTTTTGATCTTGGGAGGATCAGGAGCTTAGCGGCCAGAGACCGCCAGCCCGGCATGACGGTCCCAGACCGTCAGCCGTACTTAGTTGATATGAGCCTCGATGGCCTTCGGGCTTTCCACGGGCTCGGCCGCGATGGAGATACGGCGGGGCTTCATGGCTTCAGGAATGTTGCGCAGCAGGTCGATGTGCAGCAAACCATTCTTCAGTGAAGCAGCCTGAACCTCGACATGGTCGGCAAGCTGGAAACGACGCTCGAAGGCACGCTTGGCGATACCGCGATAGAGATATTCGCTGGTTTCAGCAGGCTCTTCGCTCTTTTCGCCCTTGACCTGAAGGACATGGGCGTGGGCCTCGATGCTCAGCTCCTTTTCATCGAAACCGGCAACGGCCATGGTGATGCGATAGGTGTTTTCACCCGTGCGCTCGATATTGTAGGGCGGATAGGTTTGGGCCTGATCCGGCTGGCCAAGGCTGTCGAGCATGGTGAAGAGACGGTCGAAACCGACGGTGGAACGGTAAAGGGGAGAGAAGTCTACGTGACGCATGGAAGTCCTCCTGTGAGCGACAATTGCGATTTCAATTCTGTCCCATGACCCCACTCTCGGCGGCCTCGGGACGGTTTCGCAGGCCCGTTTGGCACCCGCGAAAAAGAGATGGGGATCGCCTTTCCGGAGTTCAAGCCCCTGTGCCCGCCTCCCATTTTGCGGAAAATCGCTGCGTGAACCGCAGATGAACGGATGGTTCGGAACCCGTTCAGGCTGGCTGGCCTATCGTCCAAACCATCGGAACACCATCGTCCGATGACTGAAGTGTATCGTCCCTTCTTCTTCAGTCCTTGCTCGGCCGGCGAAGCGGATCTCTCTATCTCCGCAAGCCGGCCTTTTTTCTTAGCGGACACTATCGCAGCAACTTCAGAGAACCGGTCAGCGATTTCACCCACTTCGAAGGGCCGGCCAGCCCAAGACCGTCGATCGCCTCGCCCGCAAGATCGCGATCCGGAAATATCGCCTCATACTCCCTGTAATCGTGCAGCGAGCGGGCAAAGGCAGGAAAGGGAACGATTGCGCGATCGTTTTCCACCGGCAGGGTCTTCAGCAACAGAGATCGTATGGTTTCCGCATCCGCCTGCAGTATCGGAACGGGCATGTTCGAGCTGATATCGATGGTGCGCTCCTCCCTGTCGGTCAATTGCCTGGCCGCGAGCGCAGGAAACTTTGCGCCCAACCCGATCGAGATGGCGCCGGCGGTGTTGGCGATCAGACCGAGCGGCAATGCCGGATTGATGACGATGGCTAGACGAATATCGGGAAGCATGGAGACCTACTGCCATTGACAAAAGTGATCGCAGGATATCTCGCGCATCGGGGACAATCTTGCCTTTTATTGCCGCATAATTGGATAATATGGTAGCATCTACCTCATTTCTGCGGATATACGGTTGGATATGCCCAATTCTCTTGAGCCCACTGATTTGAAGATTCTCGGCGCCCTTCAGAAGGACGGACGCCTGACGAATCAGGCGCTTTCCTCCGAAGTCGGGCTCTCGACGTCGCCATGCTGGCGGCGCGTGCGCCAGCTGGAAGAAACGGGCGTGATCCAGGGTTATACGGCCACCCTCGACAGGCGCCAGATCGGCCTCGGCGTCCTTGCCTTCATTCGGGTGAAGATCGACAGCCATAGCGAGGCGGAAGCCGAGGAATTCTCGCGCGACGTGCTGAAACTCAACGAGGTCGTGGCCTGCTACAGCATCGCCGGGGATGCGGATTTCCTGCTGCAAGTCGTAGCCGCTGATCTCGACAGCTACGCCGATTTCGCCATGGCGGTGGTGCGCCGCCTGCCGCGCATCAAGGAGATGCAGACCACATTCGTGCTGAAGGAAATCAAGCCATTCAAGGGCTTTCCGCTTGAGGTCGGCCAGCGATAGCAGCGCAAGGCACAGAGTGCCAGGTTAGGCATGGAGGAAGCAGCACGTCCCTGCGCTCTTTACGTTTGGATCGAAGCCATCCTATTCTCGGGCGAGTGGCTGCCCCCAGGGTATTGCCCGGGGGATATAATGTCGGCGCTTTCTTTCTCGAAGATTTCCTCATCGCTGAATACGCTTCTGGCTGCAATCGGTCTGCTGACGGTGGCGGTGCTTACGACGCCCGATATCGTCGGACAGACGAGGCTCATCCTGGAAGTCGTGCTTGCTGGCGTCTGGGCCATCTATGTTCTGCAATTGATCGAGACGCTGGTCATACATCGCACAAGGGACGTGCGCGGCAGGATCCCGGAAATCGCCGTCGACATGCTGGCCGTTCTGGTCCCTCTGGCCGCCTTCTTTCTCATCCGAGGGCGCGATCAAAGCCTCTATTGCGCCATCTGGCTTTTGAAGCCGCTGCGGGGTTCGATCTTCTTCCGGCTGCTGGGCAGGGTTTTGACCAAGGAAGCGCGCAACCTGATCGGCGTCACCTCTATTTTTGTCATCGTTCTGTTTGCCGCAGCACTTGCGGCTTACATCATCGAACGTGACGTCCAGCCTGACAAGTTCGGCAGTATCCCCCTAGCAATGTGGTGGGCCGTAACGACGTTATCGACCACTGGCTATGGTGACGAAATCCCGCAAAGTTTCGCCGGTCGCACCCTTGCCGGATTGGTCATGATGTGCGGAATCGGCATCTTTGCCTTATGGGCCGGCATTCTCGCCACCGGCTTCTACGAAGAGGTTCGCCGCCAGGACTTCGTGCGCAACTGGCAGCTGGTTGCCGGAGTTCCGCTGTTTCAGAAGCTCGGTTCGGGCGCACTCATCGAGATTGTACGGGCGCTCAGACCCCGTGTGGTGCCGGCCGGTGGCATCATCTGCCGCAAAGGCGAAGCCGGCGACCAGATGTATTTCATCGTCGAGGGCCGCGTCAGCGTCGCCACGCCGAATCCAGTGGAACTTGGTTCCGGCAGCTTCTTCGGCGAGATGGCGCTGATCACCGGCGAACCCCGCTCGGCAACTGTCAGCGCCGCGACCGAAGTCTCGCTGCTGTCGCTCTATGCGTCGGATTTCCAGATGCTATCGAGCAGCAGCCCCGAGATCGCCGAGATCATCCGCCAGACCGCGCTCGAACGGAGAGCGGCGGCACCGAAGAGCTGATGTGAACAAACCATGCTTCAGATCCGACCTGCAATTGCTTCCGAAGCACCAGAAATTGCTCTGCTGCTACGCGAAACAGCCGCTTGGCTTGCCAGGAAGGGTGAGCCGCTGTGGAATCCGGAAGTTTTTACCACGTCGCTGGTGGCAAAGGGGATCAACAATAGCGAATGGATTCTGGCGAAATGGAATTCCGAGCTCGCTGGCATCGTGCTTCGGCAGACACAGGACGTAGATGCATGGCCTGATCGGAAACCAGGAGACGCCTTTTACCTGCACAAATTATGCGTCAGCCGCGCCTTTGCTGGCGTGGGAATCAGCTGCAAACTTATCGAATGGGTTAGCCAAAGTGCCGAGATGCAAGGATATGGCTATCTGCGGCTGGATTGCGCTCCACGGTCAGCGCTGCTCAGGCTATATTCTTCATTAGGCTTCACCCTAATAGATCGATATTCTGTGGGCGGCTTTTCCGCCTGTCGCTTCGAGAAAAAACTCTCTGCGAGTGTTTGAATAAGACGATGCCGGATTTCGGCCATATGACCATACAAAGGCCGTAACCGGCGACGCCAATCAAGATAAACCTGTTGCAATTCCACGAGGCTGCGCTATCCCCTTGGGATGAGCCATTGGTCAGCGAGGCGCGACACCGTCATGGATTCGGTCCTCTATTCCACAGCAGATAATCCGGTGCCGGAAAACCGCACCGAAGGCTTCTTCGAAAGTTTTGACGGCCGCAAGCTGCGCTATGCCGTCTTCCGCTGCGAGCAGCCGGTTGCCAAGGGAACCGTTGTTCTGCTGCAGGGCCGCAACGAGTTCATCGAAAAATATTTCGAGACGATCCGCGACCTCACAGCCAAGGGTCTGTGGGTCGCAACCTTCGACCTGCGCGGCCAGGGTGGATCCGAGCGGCTGCTGAAGGACCCTTTGCGCGGCCATATCCGCCATTTTTCCGATTACGAGCGGGATTTGACCGCCTTCCTCGACAAGATCGTCCTGCCGGATACCCGCCTGCCCTTTTTTCTGCTCGCCCATTCGACGGGCGGGCTGATTGCCCTGTCGGCCGCACCGAGGCTCGCGAGCCGCATCGACCGTATGGTGCTGTCGGCCCCCTTTATCGGCTTGACCGGCCACGGCGCCTCACCCGGCTTTATCCGCTTTCTGTCTGGCGCGGTCAGCGGCATCGGGCTGGGGCGCATGCAGTTCAGCAAGAAATTCAAGGAAAGACCGTTTGCCGAGAACCCGTTGACCACGGACGAGCAGCGCTACCGGCGCAACACCGGCATCGGCATCACCTATCCACAGCTTTGCCTGGGGCCGCCGACGGCAAGCTGGCTGTCGCAAGCCTTGCGGGCAATCGAACGGGTCAACATGCCCGAACATCTGTTTTCGATCCAGATTCCCACGGTTCTAATTGCACCGACACGCGACGGCGTCGTGCCCTATGCCGATCAGGAGCGGCTGTCGCGCTATTTCCGCGCCGCACAGCTCGTTCCAATTCACGGCGCCAAGCATGAAATCCTGCAGGAACGGGATATCTATCGCAACCAGGCACTTGCCGCGATCCACGCCTTCATCCCTGGCAGCGACGCCGAGAGCAATGCCTATGAGATCGAAGCGCAAGCTTGATTCTCAGCGGGACAGGACGGCCAAAGCCTGCTCGTAAACGGCTCGGCTGCCGGCCGCGATGATTGTTCCGCCCATTTCCGGCCGGCCGCCTTCCCAGGTGGTCATAATGCCGCCGGCCTGCTCGATGACTGGAATGATGCCGCCGACATCATAGGGCTTCAGCGAATTCTCGATGACGAGATCGATATGGCCGGCCGCAAGCAGCGCATAGGCATAGCAATCGCAGCCGTAGCGGAAGAGCCGGACCTGGCTTTCGATCTCGCGATATTTGGCAAGCTCGTCGCCGACGAAGAGATGCGGCGAGGTGGTGAAGAGGATGGCATTCGAGAGGCTGCCGCAATCGCGGACCTGCAGCCGCCTTTCACCATCAGGACCGGAATAGGTAGCACCATTGCTATCGGCAAAATAGCGCTCGCCGGTGAAGGGCTGGTCGATCAGGCCCATGACGGCGCGGCCGTTCTTCTGCAGGCCGATCAGCGTTCCCCAGACCGGGACGCCTGAGATGAAGGCGCGCGTGCCGTCGATCGGATCAATGACCCAGACATGCTCGCGGTCGAGCCCGACATTGCCATGCTCCTCGCCCAGAATGCCGTGTTCCGGGAATTCGGCCTCGATCAATGCGCGAATCGCCTGTTCGGCCGCACGGTCCCCTTCCGTCACGGGATCAAAGCCCTTGGCTTCCTTGTTGACCACATCGATGCCGGCACGAAAGCGCGGCAGGGTTTCGGCCTTGGCCGCTTCGGCCAGACGATAGAAGAACGAGCGATCGGGAAACATGGTGAATCCGGATAAGTGACGGGATGGCGATGTCATAACGCATATAAGTCGTGAAGCAAACCGGATGATGACGCACTGGGCGCAATGCCTGCGGATCAGGCAGGATTTTTAAGTTTGCCTAAATATTTTGCACTGCAATAAAGTGCTTGACATTTGTGCAACGCAGCAGCAATATCCTCATGCAGTCTTCTGACTGTAAATACCCTCCTTGGGTGTTTCCTCCCTAGACTTAGCCGCGCCACGAGCGCGGTTCTTTTTTTGCCTGACCTATCTATTTTGCAAAGGAATCCGCATTCACTGCGGTACTGTGGAAGGCACCTTCGATTTCACAAAATCGAGATCATTGCTGTCTGCCGTCTGAGTGGGCAGCGTCATGAACTGGTTGATGGCTGTAAATATCATCCAATAGGTCGGCCGCTGCCAGATTTCGGTAACGGTGGACCAGGGAATTTTAGCCGACCCCAACTCGGACGCTACGTCAAACCCTTCCTCATGAAAAGCAAACACCGCCTGTCGCGTCGACATTTTGCGGAACTTTCCAACCGTATTGCGGTAATGCGCGATCCATAAGACGATAATCATAGCCGGGCAGAGAAGAACGAGACTGCCGAAGACGCCGGTCAGCCATCCGGTGCCATCACTCCAAAGCTGCCAAAGAAACAGCAGGATTATTGCAATTTCCGCGACCCAGAGGCGCTGATTGACGATCAGCCGCCGCCAGACAAAGGCCGTCACGGCATCGCGCACCATTTCCTCCGTGTAGGTGACAGTGATAGTCCGATGCATCGCCCACCCACTACGCACACCCTATCGGCAGCTTCGAATTCCCACGTCGCCCATAAAGAGATTTTGCCTGGCCGCGCGTCAATTCGGCAAACTCAATGACGACAAACGGTCACTCCGCCGCCAGCGCCGGATCGCCCGTATAGGATTCCACATGCTCCGCCATGCGCTTCATGAAGAGCGTGATGGCGGCGGCGACCTTGTCGAAATCCGGACGCTTCTCGAGCGTTGTCTCGTCGACATAGAGAGAGCGATTGACCTCGATTTGCAGGGCATGCAGCCCGCGGGATGGGCGGCCGTAATGTTCGGTGATGAAGCCGCCTGCATAAGGCTTGTTGCGCACAGCGTTGAAGCCGAGCTCCTCGAGAATCTGCATGGCCGCGCGCGAAAGCTCGGCGGAGGCGCTGGTGCCGTAGCGATCGCCGAGGATGAAATCCGGCCGCATGTTGCTGCCGGCGATACGGATATTGCCCGGCATGGAATGACAATCGACCAGCACGCCGAAGCCGAATTTGACATGGGTGCGCGCGATCAGTCGCCGCAGCGTGGCGTGGTAAGGCTTGTAGATCGTGTCGATGCGCTTCAGCGCATCTTCTACCGGGACGCGACGCGCATAGATCTCCATGTTCTCGGCGACGATTCGCGGGATCGTGCCAAGACCGCCGGCGACCCGCAGCGAATTGATGTTCGCATAGGATGGCAGTGCACCGTCGAACATGCGCGGATCAAGCTCATAGGGCTCGCGATTCACGTCGATATAGGCGCGCGGAAAATTGGCAAACAGTAGCGGCGCACCGAGAGAGCTTGCCGCCGAAAAAAGCTCGTCGACATAATGATCCTCGGAGCGGCGGATGGCGATGCCCTGCAGGCGGGACTGGGCGACGAAATCGGGGGGATAGATGCGACCACTATGAGGCGAGCTGTAGACAAACGGTATCGTCTGGGAGGCTGGCTCCAATACCTCGAAAATCTCGAAACTGCGCATTTCTGCGGACATCAACGTCTTTACCATGTCAACAACTTGTCGCAGTAATCATGTTGCCAGTTGCATGACCGCAAGTCCATAGTAACTTGAGCGAAATGGCCTTAATCCAAAACACCGTATTCGGAATCTCGGAAGCCCGATTAGCGAAAACGCAGGACGTTTTCGTGGAATCTACCTATGCTTCGAACAAATGCTGGAATGGCGCGTTTTGGCTGACCATTCACGGCTTGTTTACGGCGTCGCGGTACCCTAAACGCTGGACGAGTCCAACAAGACAAAGTTGATTAGCGATAGAGATGATGACCCAGAAGATACTTCTTGCCGAAGACGACAACGACATGCGTCGCTTTCTCGTGAAGGCACTCGAAAAAGCCGGCTACAAGGTCTTGTCCTTTGACAATGGAGCCAGCGCTTACGATCGGCTGCGCGAAGAGCCGTTTTCGCTGCTTTTGACTGACATCGTTATGCCCGAGATGGACGGCATCGAGCTGGCGCGGCGCGCCACCGAGCTCGATCCCGATCTGAAGGTGATGTTCATCACCGGCTTTGCCGCCGTCGCTTTGAACCCCGATTCGAAGGCGCCGAAGGATGCCAAGGTCCTTTCCAAGCCTTTCCACCTCCGCGAGCTGGTCGACGAGGTCAACAAACTCCTTGCTGCGTAAGGCTTTCGGCGGCCCAGTCACAAAACCGAAAAAAAGCCTATTGACGGCGACCAAGGTTTTGTGATCTATGCGCCGCCATCGGATGGGCGTGTAGCTCAGCGGGAGAGCACTACGTTGACATCGTAGGGGTCACAAGTTCGATCCTTGTCACGCCCACCATCCTAATTCGCTGAAAAGCAAGGCCTTTCGAGAAATCGAAAGGCCTTTTTCATTTCCTGTCGTTTGGCTACATCTGCGCATGTCGCGGAAGTTTTGCATGGGCAAAGTGTTTCGCCAGGCCGCGGCCGTTTGTTGACCGTCAGCGATCCAGAATATGCCGCAGCACCGCCGTCGTCGGGTAGGCATAGACGCCACGATCGACGAAGCCCTCGCGGTAGAGGCAATCCCTGAGAGCCAGCCAGTAGAGTGTGCTGTTCGCATCCGGCGATCCACGCCGCCAGGAATAGGCTTCGGGCTCGCAATGATTGAGAGCCCTGTCATATCTTGCCAGCACCACTGGATCGCTGTCGGCGCGAATGCCGCCATGGTAGGTCTGGTAATTCGAAGGCGCCTCACCGGCAGAGACGCATGCCAGGCTCAAAATCGCTCCCAGCGCTAACATCATTCTCATGTGCTTCGATCTCCAACTAGCTGCGTCCCGAAAAATTCGAGCGCAGGTCGAGAATAGTAGTCTTTTGAAAGATAGCCAATCACATGCTGCTGTTCGCTGCGATTGCGAGTTGAACGGAGCCTGCGACACAAGTTCCCGCCACAAGCCGCTTGACTTCCGGCCGCGCCGTCATCCTACTGTCATATCAGCGCATCGATCATACGGGAGGACGAGATGACGGTGGTGAAGCGGCAGTTCTACAAGAACCACAAGCCCAACGGCGATGAATATATGTTTCACCTCGCCCGCGACACCGAAAGCGGCGAGGTCTACGTCATTCGCCAAGCGGATTATGTCGTCGACGGCGGCAGCGAGAAGAGCATGACCCTTTATGAATTCCTGGCCGGTGGCGGCAATCGCCAGAATGCCCTGCTGCAGTTGATCGGCTCGCTCGTTCCGGAATCGGCGCAGCAACATTAACGCACTTCGCGCAGGGACCGCGGATGGCCTTGCGATAGCGAGATGTGTGACGTCAAACGCTGAAGCGCCCAGTGTTAATCCGGGCGATTTCAGCGGGTTTCGGGTTTGCGCCCCGCTTCGGGTTGACTGCCACATTTGGATCGGCGAATTTGCTGGGGCTTGAAAGGAGCCCCACTTATGAGATTCGCAGGCATTGCTTTTGGATTGACCATCTTGGCCGCAACCTCGGCCGGCGCAGTGGATGATTTCCCATCGAAAGGCGTCACCGTCGTTAGTGGAAAATGCTCCAAGCTCGTGGTCGGCAAGCTCGATGCCTCCAAGGGATGCAAGGCCGAAATCGCCAGCGTCACCGGCCCCGATGGATCCGTGACCTTCATCTTCACGTCCGGCGGCAAGATGCTTGGCTTCCAAGGCAACGGCAAGGGCATCAAGGCAGGCAGCCAGAAGGGGACGGCGCAGTTGCCGATCGACGTCATCTCGACCGGTGCCGGCGGCAAGATATCGGGCCAGGTTGAAGCCAGGGGCACTTGCACCTTCGCCAATCCCTATGCCGGCAAGCCGATCGCCATCGAATGCTCGGCAAAATCGACCGAGATGAGCTTCAACGGCAGCTTTACTTCCGACGGCAAGACGCCTCGACACAAATAGCACCCATTCGCCGCGCTGCCACCGTCCGAGCTCCAACACTCGAATTAATGCCGCGGCGTGGTCTTTTGCTTCCGACCATGATTGGCATCGGCCGGCGCCTCGCGCGACAGGTCTGCGCCGTTGACGTGTGCAGGAACGTGTACATCCTCGTGGGTGACGGGATGCAGGGTAAGATCCACCTGATGCGGCGGCAGGACCTGAGCTTGGCGTAGCGTATTCGGCCGTGCCTTTTTCTGTCGTTCCGTCAGTTCCGGTTTTTGCGTTTGCGACTTGGGGTGGATGGGTGTCGGGCTCATCGGAGCTTCTCCTGTCTGTCGCTGTTGTCGGGATAACGATCCGCCTGAGGTTTTGAAGCGGCGGGGCGGCACAAGGCCGCTTAAGGGGCAAACGCGGCCCTCCCTGTTTGGTTCCTCGAATTCGCAATTATCAAGGGCAGTTGCTGTCGCCACGATTTCAACTCTTGACCTGCATCGCAACTTCACTAACTATGAAGCATCTCCGCGCCTCCCTGACATCGGCGACGGATTGAACTTTGGTGCCGGGCCCCTCTGGCGAGAGTTTTCACGGCGCTCTCGCGATGTCGGTACCGCCTGCAGATGAGCCGGCGGACTTCGTTTCCATGATCAGCTTGACCATGCCTGACCCGCATGCCGTCTTCGGTATGCGGCTATGCGCGCAATCCGGACAGATTCACTCCCTTTGCGGCGAGGCGCGCATATGAGCTCGCGCGCCGCTTCAAAATCCGTACTCGGCTATTTCGGCTGGGCTTTTGCCGCTACAGTCGGCGGCCTTGCCCTCGGTGCCCTGCTGGGCTGGAACACCACCGGCACCTTCAGCGGTCTTGCCACGGCCTTCTTCATCTGTGCCGTCCTCGCCGTGCTCGAAATCTCGCTTTCCTTTGACAATGCCATCGTCAACGCCAACAAGCTGAAGGAGATGACGCCGGTCTGGCAGCATCGCTTCCTGACCTGGGGCATCATCATCGCTGTCTTCGGCATGCGGATCATCTTTCCGCTGGCGATCGTCGCCATCGCCGCCTGGATCAATCCATGGGAAGCGTTGCAACTCGCCGCCACCAGGCCTGAGCAATATGCAGAGATCATGCAGGCGGCACATCTGCCGATCGCCGCCTTCGGCGGCACCTTCCTGATGATGGTGGGCCTGACCTATTTCTTCAATCACGAAAAGGACGTGCACTGGATCAGCTTCATCGAGAAGCGGATGGCGCATTTCGCCACTGTCAAGGGCGTGGAGATTGCCTTCGTGCTGATCATGGTCCTCATCTTCACCTCCGTGCTCGACGGTGACGACGCCACGACCTTCCTGCACGCCTCGATCTACGGCCTCCTGACCTTCCTGCTCGTGGAGGTTCTGGCCGGCTTTCTGGATGCCTCGCAAAGAACGATGAGCGCGGCGGCAAAGGGTGGATTCGGCGCTTTCCTCTATCTCGAAATCCTCGACGCCAGCTTCTCCTTCGACGGCGTCATCGGCGCCTTCGCTCTTACCCAGAACCTCTTCATCATCGCGATCGGCCTCGGCATCGGCGCCATGTACGTCCGGTCCATGACGATCATGCTGGTGGAAAAAGGAACGCTCGCCCACTATCGCTACCTCGAACATGGCGCCTTCTACGCCATACTGATCCTTTCGGTGATCATGTACGTGCAGACGCTGACGCATATCCCGGAAGTCATCACCGGCCTTGGCGGCGCGGCCCTGATCGGCATCTCGCTCTGGTCCTCGATCCGGTACAACAGGCGCAATGGTCTCGACCATACGCCAGTGCACGATGAAGAGCACGACAGGGCGGAAGCTTGATCTCCGACATAATGACGATCATCACCATAGCCTCGCTGGCCTATGGCGGATCCTGAGGGCAGGATCGTACTTATCGATTCTGCCTCGCTCCCCCTTTCGGAAAGGCGCGCGCACCGGACTTTCATCGGGATTTCCGAGCCGAGATCGCCGAATGTTTACGCTACTGGCATATTAGCGCTAGCGTTTTGCCAAAAAATATCGCAATGGCGATTGACGTTGTCGAAGGAGCATGGCGGAGAGCGCAACGGTTGCGCTCTTGACGGTCGGCTCTCGGTTGAAGTGTCCAGGAGAGGCAGAATATGGCAGCAAAGATCGTTCCGGTGATCATGGCAGGTGGCAAGGGTACGCGGCTATGGCCGCTGTCGCGCGCTTCCGCCCCGAAGCAATTCATTCAATTCATCGGCGACAAGACGCTGTTCCAGAATACTTTGGAGCGGGTGGCCGATCCCGAGCTCTATGAAGCGCCGATCGTCCTGACCAATGAGGAATTCCGTTTCCTCGTCGCAGAGCAGGCCCGCGAACTCGACCTGAAACTGGCCGCCGTGCTGCTGGAGCCCATCGCCCGCAATACTGCCGCTGCCGTTGCCGCCGCCGCTGCGCTCGTCACCGAGCTCTTCGGCAAGGACGCGATCATGCATGTCCTCGGCTCCGATTACGAGATCGATGCCAACACTATCTATTATGATTGCGTGCGCCTGGCCCGCGACACGGCACTGCAGGGCAAGCTCGTTACCTTCGGCATCAAGCCGACCGAGCCGGCCACCGGCTACGGCTATATCGAAACCGGCAAGGCGCTCTCGACCGGCGCCCATGCCGTCAAGCGTTTTGTCGAGAAGCCTGCCTTGGACAAGGCTCAGGAGATGGTTGCCAGTGGCCAATTCTACTGGAATTCCGGCATGTTCATGTTCTCGGCCTCCCAGCTTCTCGCCGAGATCAAGGAATTTGCGCCCGACGTCGAAAGGGCTGCCAGCAAGGCCGTCTCGAAATCGACGCGCGATCTCGATTTTACCCGCCTCGACGCCGACAATTTCTCCAAGAGCCCGGACATCTCCATCGACTACGCGCTGATGGAAAAGACGGCGAACGCCGCCGTCGTTCCCTCGCCCTTCACCTGGTCCGATCTCGGCAGCTGGGATGCGGTGTGGAAAGTCGGCACCCGCGACGAAAGCGGCAACGTGTCGGCGGGCGCCACGACGCTGGTCAACACCAAGAATTCGCTCGTCATGTCGCATAGCCTGCACGTTGCCGTGCAGGGCCTTGAGGACGTCGCCGTCATCGCCAGCGAAGACGCCGTCTATGTCGGCCACCTCAAGGATAGCCAAGAAGTCGGCAAGCTCGTCAAGCTGCTGGCGAGCGAGAAGAAGACCGCGAAGCTCACCGAAACGCACCCCACCTCTTACCGCCCCTGGGGCGGCTATACCTCCGTGCTGAACGGTGAGCGCTTCCAGGTGAAGCGCATCTTCGTGCTGCCGGGCAAGAAGCTGTCGCTGCAGAAGCATCACCACCGCTCCGAGCACTGGATCGTCGTCAAGGGCACGGCCGAAGTGACGGTCGGCGAAAACGTGCAGATGCTGCGCGAAAACGAATCGATCTACATCCCGCTCGGCGAAGTGCATCGCCTGTCCAACCCGGGCAAGATCCTGCTGGAGCTCATCGAAGTGCAGACCGGATCCTATCTCGGCGAAGACGACATCATCCGCCTTGTCGACGAGTTCGGCAGAAGCTGAACGCAGGCAAACAGATCAAGATTTCAGAACGGCGGGCAAAAGCTCGCCGTTTTTGTTTTGGGGTTACATGGCAGGACTTTCCGAAGCGCCGGGAGACACCTTGCTTTCTTTCGCTGCATTGCACACACTGCTCCAAGGGAACAGCAATCACCGCACAACGATGCGGGCTAGGCGAAGAGACATATGGCGATCAAGGCGAGCATCTATCATCTCACCCATTATAAATACGACAATCCGGTCCGCCTCGGCCCCCAGATCATTCGCCTGAAACCCGCCTCCCATTCCAAAACCCGCGTACTCAGCCATTCGCTGAAGGTCACGCCGTCAAACCATTTCGTCAATCTGCAGCAAGACCCCTATGGCAACTATCTCGCCCGCTTCGTCTTCCCCGATCCGGTCACCGAGCTGAAGATCGAGGTCGATCTCATCGCTGACATGACGGTCTACAATCCCTTCGATTTCTTCGTCGAAGAGGAAGCCACCAAATGGCCCTTCGACTATCCCGAGACAATACGCGAGGATCTGTCGATCTACATGAAGCCGGAAGAACCCGGTCCCCGGCTGAAAGCCTTCCTCGCCACGCTCGACCGCTCAGAGCAAAAGACCGTCGACATGGTCGTCGGCCTTAATACGCGCCTGCAGCAGGAAATCGGCTATGTCATCCGCCTGGAAGCCGGCGTCCAGACGCCTGAGGAAACATTGGAAAAGGCGAAAGGCTCCTGTCGCGATACGAGCTGGCTGCTCGTTCAGGTGCTGCGCCATCTCGGACTCGCCGCCCGCTTCGTCTCAGGCTACCTCATCCAGCTCACGCCGGACCTGAAGGCGCTCGACGGCCCTTCCGGTACTGAAGTCGACTTCACCGACCTGCATGCCTGGGCGGAAGTCTATCTTCCCGGCGCCGGCTGGGTCGGCCTCGATCCAACGTCGGGCCTTCTGACGGGCGAGAGCCATATTCCGCTGGCCGCCACGCCGCATTACCGCAATGCCGCGCCGATCTCGGGCGGCTATTTCGGCGAAGCCAAGACCGAATTCGATTTCGACATGAAGGTTGCCCGCGTCGCCGAGCATCCGCGCATCACCAAGCCCTTCTCGGACGAAAGCTGGGACGCATTGAATGCGCTTGGCGAAAAGGTCGACGCGATCCTGAAGGAAGACGACGTACGCCTGACCATGGGCGGTGAGCCGACCTTCGTGTCGATCGACGATTTCCAGTCAGAGGAATGGAACACAGCGGCTGTAGGCCCGACCAAGCGTGAGAAAGCCGATACGCTGATCCGGCGCCTGCGGGAGCGCTTCGCGCCGAACGGCTTCCTGCATTACGGCCAGGGCAAGTGGTATCCCGGCGAAAGCCTGCCGCGCTGGACCTTCTCGCTCTACTGGCGGCGCGATGGCCGGCCGATCTGGTCGAATCCCGATCTGATCGCCAATGAGGGCCGCAACTATAGCGTCACCGAAGACGATGCCGGCCGACTGCTGACGGCCATTGCCGGCGAACTCGATATCGAACCGGACTATGTGGCGCCCGCCTTCGAGGACCCGGCCGAATGGCTGGTCAAGGAAGCGAACCTGCCCGAAAATGTCGATCCATCCAATTCGAAGCTGAAGGATCCGGAAGAGCGTTCACGCATGGCCCGCGTCTTCGAACGTGGACTGACGCGGCCCACGGGCTATGTCCTTCCCATACAGGCATGGAATGCGCGCGCCAGCGGCCGCCGCTGGACGAGCGAGAAATGGCGTACGCGCCGCGGCCGCATCTTCCTGACGCCGGGCGACAGCCCGGTCGGCTATCGCCTGCCGCTGAACTCGCTTGGCTGGATACCGGCATCGCAATATCCCTACATCAACCCGATGGACCCGACGATCCCGCGTGAAGCGCTGCCGGATTACAATGAAGACAAGGGCCGACCGCTGCAGGCTGCCCATTTCCAGCCCTTCACCGGCCAGCAGCCGATCGTGCCGCAATCCCTCGATGAGATCGGGGGCTATGTGCGCACCGCCATCAGCGTCGAGCCGCGCGACGGGCGCCTCTGCGTCTTCATGCCACCGACGGTCAGCGTCGAGGATTACCTCGATCTTGTTGCCTCAGCCGAACGGGCAGCCGCAGCCCTGAACCTGCCGGTTCACATCGAGGGCTATCCGCCGCCGCAGGATGAGCGCATCAACGTCATCCGCGTTGCGCCCGATCCCGGCGTTATCGAAGTCAACATCCATCCGGCATCGAGCTGGAAGGAAGCCGTCGATATCACCACGGCGGTTTACGAGGAGGCACGCGCCAGCCGGCTCGGCACCGACAAGTTCATGATCGACGGCCGCCACACCGGCACCGGCGGCGGCAACCATGTCGTTGTGGGCGGCCGCAATACCATGGATAGCCCCTTCCTGCGCCGTCCCGACCTGTTGAAGAGCCTGGTGCTGCACTGGCAGCGCCATCCCTCGCTCTCCTATCTCTTTTCCGGCATGTTCATCGGCCCGACCAGCCAAGCCCCGCGCATCGACGAGGCCCGTCACGACAGTCTCTACGAATTGGAAATCGCGCTGGCGCAGGTGCCGGCGCCCGGTCGCGGCATCCAGCCGCTTCCCTGGCTGGTCGATCGCCTTTTCCGCAATCTTCTCACCGACGTCACCGGCAACACGCACCGCTCGGAAATCTGCATCGACAAACTGTTTTCGCCTGATGGACCGACGGGACGCCTCGGCCTCGTCGAATTCCGCGGCTTCGAGATGCCGCCGAATGCGCGCATGAGCCTTGCCCAGCAATTGCTGGTGCGCGCGCTGATCGCCCGCTTCTGGCGCAATCCCATCGACGGAAGGTTCGTGCGCTGGGGCACGACGCTGCATGATCGCTTCATGCTGCCGCATTATATCTGGCAGGATTTCCTCGACGTCCTCGCCGACCTGCGTGAAAACGGTTTCGACCTCAGACCGGAATGGTTCCAGGCGCAGCTCGAATTCCGCTTCCCCTTCTGCGGCGAAGTCGAATACGAGGGCAGCAAGCTGGAACTGCGCCAGGCGCTGGAACCCTGGCATGTCATGGGCGAAGAAGGCGCGATCGGCGGCACCGTGCGCTATGTCGATTCATCGGTCGAACGTCTGCAGGTGCGGTTCGAAACCGCCAATCCCTCCCGCTATACGGTAACCTGCAATGGCCGTCCTGTACCGCTGGCGCCGACGGGAATGGCAGGCGTCTCGGTCGCCGGCGTGCGTTACAAGGCATGGCATCCAGCCTCAGGCTTGCACCCGGTTTTGCCCATCGATACGCCGCTGACCTTCGATATCTACGATACATGGTCGCGCCGCTCGATCGGCGGCTGCATCTACCATGTTGCCCATCCGGGCGGCCGCAACTACGACACCTTCCCCGTCAATGGCAATGAGGCGGAAGCGCGACGTCTTGCGCGTTTCGAGCCTTGGGGGCATACAGCAGGTGGCTATGCCGTAAGACCGGAGACTGCATCGGTGGAATTCCCGCTGACGCTCGACCTCAGGCGTCCGGCAGGAATTTGAGACGGAACTGAGCATGGGTAGAAAACCGGCGACAGAACGGCGGGATGAGGCAAAGACCGGCACTGCCAAGGCGCCGGCCTTTGCCTATCGTCCCCTGCCCGGTGTGGCCGACGAAATGGTCGACAATACCGGCGCGGTCCGCCCAGTCTGGCAAAACTTCCTCTCGGCGCTGACGCGTATGACGGAAGAGGGATTGACCGAGCGCTTCGCCCGCGCCGACCGCTATTTGCGCGACGCCGGCGTCTTCTATCGCGCCTACGGAACGGCGGGCGTCAGCGAACGCAACTGGCCGATCTCCCATATCCCAGTGCTCATCGACGAGCGCGAATGGCAGGCGCTCTCCGAAGGCTTGCAACAGCGCGCCGATCTCTTGGAATCGATCATCGCCGATATCTATGGTGACAGCCGGCTGGTGAGCGAAGGACTGCTGCCGCCAGCCTTGATTGCCGCCAATCCGGAATTCCTGCGTCCGCTTGTCGGCGTGAAGCCTGCAAGCGGCCATTATCTGCATTTCCTGGCTTTCGAGGTCGGCCGCGGTCCTGATGGCAACTGGTGGGTACTGGCCGACCGCGCACAGGCGCCATCCGGCGCCGGCTTCGCTCTCGAAACTCGTGTCGCTACCACCCGTGCCTTTTCCGATATCTATGCCGAAACCAAGGTTCATCGTCTTGCCTCCTTCTTCGGTGCCTTTCGCGATGCGCTTCTTGGCGGCAAGCGCGGAGCCGAAGGACGTGTCGCCGTCCTGACGCCGGGGCCTGCCAACGAGACCTATTACGAGCACGCCTATATCGCCCGCTATCTCGGCTTCATGCTGCTGGAGGGCGAGGATATCACGGTCGTCGACGATCAGCTGATGGTGCGCACCGTCGCGGGGCTGCGACCGATCAGTGTCCTCTGGCGCCGCCTCGATGCCTCCTATGCCGATCCATTGGAACTCAACCAGCATTCCCATATCGGCACGCCGGGCATGGTCGAGGCTCTGCGGGCGCAGACGGTGACCATCGTCAATGCGCTCGGCTCCGGCATTCTCGAGACGCGCGCCCTTCTCGCCTTCATGTCGACCATCTGTCGGCATCTGCGTGGTGAGGAATTGAAGCTGCCATCGATCGCCACCTGGTGGTGCGGCCAAAAGGCCGAGCGCGAGCATGTCGCCGCCAACATCGAGAAGATGGTCATCGGCCCGGCCTATTCCTGCATGCCCTTCTTCGATGACAACGGCCAGTCCGTGCTGGGCTCGACCCTGCGCAGCACTGCGCGCGATTCGATTGCGGATTGGCTGGCAACCGAAGGTCAAAAATTGGTTGGCCAGGAGGTCGTGACACTTTCGACGACGCCAGCCTGGGTCAACGGCATGCTGACGCCGCGACCGATGAGCCTGCGTGTCTTCGCAGCCCGCACGGAAAACGGCTGGCAGATCATGCCAGGCGGCTTTGCCCGTATCGGCAGCGGCGACGATGTCGCGGCGATCGCCATGCAGGCAGGAGGTTCGGCCGCCGATGTCTGGATCGTCTCCGACAAGCCCGTCGAGGCGCACACGCTGCTGCCAGCCGAAGAAACTTTCACCCGCAACATGCCGGGCAGCCTGCCGAGCCGGGCGGCCGACAACCTTTTCTGGCTCGGCCGCTATATCGAGCGGGCTGAAGGTGCGTTGCGCATCCTGCGCGCCTGGCATGGCCGTTTCGCCGAGGCAGCCGATCCGAACCAACCGCTGCTTGCCGATGTCAGCGCCTATCTCGCCGCCATCGATATAGACACGAAGCAAGCTGTACCGGAAACCCTGCTGCGCAACATCGATAGCGCCGTCTATTCGGCAAGCAATATTCGCGATCGCTTCTCTCCCGACGGCTGGCTGGCGCTGAATGATCTCGCCAAGACGGCACGCCGCTTCAAGGAAGGGGTGAAACCTGGCGACGATGCCAGCCATGCCATGACGATCTTGCTGCGCAAGCTCGCGGGCTTTGCCGGTCTCGTGCACGAAAACATGTACCGCTTCACCGGCTGGCGCTTCCTGTCGCTCGGCCGCTATATCGAGCGCGGCCTGCACATGACACGGCTGCTCGGCCATATGTCCGGCCCCGATGCGCCCGACGGCGCGCTCGACATGCTGCTTGAAATCGGCGACAGCGTCATGACTCATCGCCGCCGCTACAACGTCAATACCGCTCGGCTGACAGTGACGGATTTGCTCGCGCTCGATCCTCTCAACCCGCGCTCGATTCTCTTCCAGATGAACGAGATCCACCGCGAGGTCGAACAGCTCCCGAACGCTTACGTCAACGGCCAGATGTCGCCTTTTTTCCGCGAGGCCATGCGCCTGCATTCAGGGTTGGCTGTCATGACGCCCGAAGCGATGACGGTCGAAGTCTACCAGCAGCTGGCGCGCGAACTGGAGCGGCTGTCCGACCTGCTGGCACGCACCTATCTCGGATGACGTAATGCTCTACGATCTCTCGCTTCACATGGGCTACATCTACGACGTGCCGGCAAGCGGCGCGCGGCATATCCTGCGCGTCATGCCGCTCTCACTGCCCAATCGGCAGAGGCTGATCGCCGGCTCGGTAAAGATAACCCCGGGTCCGGACGAGCAATCCAACTTCACGGATTTCTTCCAGCATCCGGCGACCTCGATCCTGGTTCGCGATCCGCATGAAAGGCTCGACATCCGCATGCAGGCGCGCGTTCAGGTGGAAAGCCAGCCCGTCGGGGCCGACTTCTCGCCGCTGCTGGCCAAGTTGCCGGAAGAGATCGAAGACTGCTGGTCGATCGACCCGTCTTCACCCCACCATTTCCTCGGCAGCAGCCCGCGTCTGCCGGAGACGGGCGAAATCACCGATTACGCCAGGCAATGGAAATCGACCAAACTGACGACACTGCAGATTGCGCATGCGGTCTGCGCGCAGATCCACAAGGACTTCACCTACGATCCCAAGGCGACAACGGTCGATACCACCCCCAAGGAGGCATTTCGCCTCAAGCGCGGGGTCTGCCAGGATTTTTCCCATGTGATGATCATCGCGCTCCGCAGCCTCGGTATCCCTGCCGGCTATGTCAGCGGCTTCTTGCGCACCATTCCGCCGCCCGGCAAGGAAAGACTGGAAGGCGCCGACGCCATGCACGCCTGGGTGCGCGTCTGGTGCGGCGAGACGGCAGGCTGGATCGAGCTCGATCCGACCAACAATATTCCCGCCGGCACGGATCACATCGTCGTTGCCTATGGTCGCGATTATTCGGACGTTGCCCCCGTTATCGGCGTACTGAAGAGCTACGGCAATCAGAAAGCCGTTCAGGCGGTAGATGTCGTTCCACTAAAATAGAATATACTTAAAGTAGTAAAAATTTGAAGCAAATCGCGCCAGATTATGTAGTTTGTTAAAAATCAACTGACCGCTTAAACCTTCAACTCATATTTGTAATTGATAGTCCCGCCGTTCTTGAGAATCTAACTCTTTCCAATAGGCGGACATGATGATTGCCGGCTCCGATATACTTTGGGCATTTAAACAACTTCTACGTGATCGAGCCGGAAATTTTGGCATCCTGACGGCGATTGCCGTGCCCGTGCTGGCTGTGGCGGGAGGTGTAGCGGTCGATGTCACGAACATGTCGCTGACACGCAGCCAGCTTCAGGAATCAACGGACGCCGCCGCGCTCGCTACGGCAACCGCGCTTGCGGACGGCAGTGCGACCACCACGACCGCCAAGGATCTCGCCAACAATTTTGTTCTCGGCCAAATGTCGAACTATCTCGCCGGTGATACGGATGCTACGAATTCACTGAAAGCGGGCACCAGCACGACGGTAACAAAAACGACCGATTCCTCCGGGAATTCGGGTTACACGGTCGTTGTAAATGCATCCTATTCGATGTCCGTGAACAGCATGACCCGCCTGACGGGGCAGAGTTCCCTGAACATTTCTGCGTCCAGCACGTCAACCAGCGGAAAGACTACCGAAATCCAGAAGAATGCGCTGTCGATGTATTTTGTTCTGGACCGCTCCGGATCCATGGATGAAGCCACGGACACGGTCAATACCCAGCAGCCGACCACGACATATACCTATAGCTGCTTGAAGACGAATGGGAACGGCTGGCAGGTATGGAGTAATTGCACCGGCACCAAGACGAATTACTACACCAAAATGGAATCGCTGAAGATTGCCACGTCCAATCTGGCCGCACAGCTAAACAGTGCCGACCCGAACATGATGTACGTTCGAACAGGCGCGGACTCGTATAACAATGTCGCTCAGACACCTACGGCCCTCGCTTGGGGTACGAGCGGCATCACGACTTATGTCAACAACCTGACTTCGAGCGGCTCCACGAATTCGGCCCCCGCGTTTACGGCCGCTGTCGACGCATTGACGAAATCGTCCCCGACCTCAGGACTGACATATGAGCAGCTCCAACATAAGGACAAGAGCGGCGTCCTGAACCCGACCATGTACATCGTATTCATGACCGACGGAGAAAACAACGTGACAAATGCGGACACGGATACCAAAGCACAATGCGACAAGGCGCGCAGCAACGGCATCCACGTGTACACGATTGCCTTCATGGCACCGGAGAATGGCCAGGCCTTGCTGAAGTATTGCGCTACTTCAGCCTCCGACTACTTTACGCCCCAAAGCGCTGCGGATCTCTTCAAGGCATTTACGACAATCGCCACGGAAACATCGAAGCAGATGACGCTGCTGACGAAGTGATCTCGCTGGCAATAGCGCCAAGCAACCATAGATAGACAGCAAAGAAAAAGCCGCGCGATGCGAGTATCGCGCGGCTTTTCGTTTGATCGATGCGCGAATAAAAGCCCGAAACATCATCGGAATCAAGTCTTTTCCGACTCAGGGCAGACCTTTGGCGGCATTTTTCGCATCCGCCCAACTCGCTTGTTGCAACTGCTTTACATCGGTGCGTAAACTGATAGTGACACGGAAAGGCAAATCGATTTAATTGAGCGTAACACGCTGAATATAAATCATAAATGGCGAGAGTTGATAGTATGAATAACTTGACGAAAGCCGATCTCCCCGTTCCAGCCCCGCGCAGTTCCCGCCCCGAAATCCTTGCCGAAGAAATCATCGAGCGCTTGACGTACCGCATCGGCAAGGATGCGAAGGTCGCCAAGCCGCACGACTGGCTGACGGCAACGATCCTTGTCATCCGCGACCGCGTCATCGACAAATGGATCGAATCCACCCGAAAAGCCTATCAGACGGGTGCCAAGCGCGTTTACTATCTGTCTCTCGAATTCCTCATCGGCCGCCTGATGCGGGACGCCATCTCCAATCTGGGCCTGATGGAGGAGATAACCAACGCTCTCGCTTCGCTGGGCGTCGATATTCGTGTCATCGCCGGCCTTGAGCCCGACGCAGCGCTCGGCAATGGCGGTCTTGGCCGCCTTGCCGCTTGCTTCATGGAATCCATGGCAACCGTCGATGTGCCGGCCTATGGCTATGGCATTCGTTACGTGCATGGTCTCTTCCGTCAGCAGATGGCCGATGGCTGGCAAGTGGAATTGCCCGAAACCTGGCTGGCACACGGCAACCCATGGGAATTCGAACGCCAGGAAAGCTCCTATGAAATCGGCTTCGGCGGTGCTGTCGAGACCATCGGCGGTCACGACGATCAGCCGCGTTACGTCTGGAAGCCGGCCGAGCGCGTCATCGCCACGGCATTCGACACGCCCGTCGTCGGCTGGCGCGGCAAGCGCGTCAACACGCTGCGCCTCTGGTCGGCGCAACCGATCGACCCGATCCTGCTTGATGCCTTCAACGCCGGCGATCACATCGGCGCGCTACGCGAAAGCAACAAGGCCGAAAGCCTGACCCGCGTTCTCTATCCCGCCGATGCGACGCCGGCCGGTCAGGAACTGCGCCTGCGCCAGGAATTCTTCTTCTCGTCGGCCTCGCTGCAGGACATCCTGCGCCGCCACCTGCAGCAATATGACGACCTGACCAATCTCGCCGACAAGGTTGCGATCCAGCTGAATGACACGCATCCGGCCGTCTCCGTCACGGAAATGATGCGCCTGCTGATCGATGTCCACGGCTTCGATTTCGACAAGGCCTGGGATATCACCAGAAACACCTTTGGCTACACCAACCACACCCTGCTGCCGGAAGCGCTCGAAAGCTGGCCCGTACCGCTGTTCGAGCGGCTTTTGCCGCGGCACATGCAGATCGTCTACGCCATCAACGCCAAGGTTCTGGTCGAAGCGCGCAAGCTGCGCAATTTCAGCGACACCGAAATCCGCTCGATCTCGCTGATCGACGAGAATGGTGATCGCCGCGTGCGCATGGGCAATCTCGCCTTCGTCGGCTCGCATTCGATCAACGGCGTTTCCGCGCTTCATACCGACTTGATGAAGGTCACGGTCTTCGCCGACCTCCACAAGCTCTATCCCGATCGCATCAACAACAAGACGAACGGCATCACACCGCGGCGCTGGCTTATGCAATGCAATCCCGGGCTGACCAATCTCGTACGCGAAACTATCGGCGACGCCTTCCTCGACGATGCCGAACAGCTGAAGCCGCTGGATCAGTTCGCCCACGACAGCGCCTTCCAGGAGAAGTTCGCCGCCGTCAAGCGTGCCAACAAGGTGCAGCTCTCCAACCTCGTCGCCAGCCGCATGGGCATCAAGCTCGACCCGAACGCGATGTTCGATATCCAGATCAAGCGCATCCATGAATACAAGCGCCAGCTTCTGAACGTCATTGAGGCAGTGGCACTTTACGACCAGATCCGCTCGCATCCGGAACTCGATTGGCAGCCGCGCGTCAAGCTCTTTGCCGGCAAGGCGGCGCCGAGCTATCACAACGCGAAGCTCATCATCAAACTGATCAACGACGTCGCCCGCGTCATCAACAACGATCCGTCCGTACGCGGCCTCTTGAAGGTCGTCTTCGTGCCGAACTACAACGTGTCGCTGGCAGAAGTCATGGTTCCGGCCGCCGACCTTTCAGAGCAGATTTCGACCGCCGGCATGGAAGCCTCCGGCACCGGCAACATGAAATTCGCTCTCAACGGCGCGTTGACCATCGGCACGCTGGATGGCGCCAATGTCGAAATGCGCGACAATGTCGGCGAGGACAATATCGTCATCTTCGGACTGCGGGCCGACGAGGTCGCGAACCTGCGCAGCGACGGTCATAACCCTCGCGCCATCATCGAGCGTTCGCGCGAATTGGCTCAAGCCCTTTCGGCCATCGCCTCCGGCGTCTTCTCCCCCGACGATCGCAACCGCTACGCCAGCCTGATCGACGGCATCTATAGCCACGACTGGTTCATGGTCGCTGCCGATTTCGACGCCTATGCCTCGGCACAGCGCGAAGTCGATATTCTCTGGGCCAACCCGTCGGAGTGGTACGCAAAGACAATCAACAATACTGCTCGCATGGGCTGGTTCTCCTCCGACCGAACGATCCGTCAATACGCCAAGGAAATCTGGAGAGCCGGATGAAAAAGCCGAAAAAAACCGCTGACGCTACGAGCTCGAGCGATATTTCGGCAGAGGATATTGCTGCAATTCTCGCAGGCACCCATTCCGATCCGTTCGCCGTTCTCGGCGTTCACAAGACGGACGACGGCTATGTGGCCCGCTGTTTCATCCTTGGCGCGGAAGCCGTCACCGCCACGGCACTCGACGGTTCCGTCATCGGCGAGCTCGCATGCCTCGATCCGGCAGGCTTCTTTTCCGGCGACGTCAAGCTCGCCAAGCAGCAGCCGGTCCGCTATCGCGCACGGCGCGGCGATGCAGAATGGGCGGTAACCGATCCCTATAGCTTCGGTCCGGTTCTCGGGCCGATGGACGATTATTTTGCCCGCCAGGGCACGCATCTGCGCCTGTTCGACAAGATGGGCGCCCATCCCCTGAAGCACGAGGGCGTGCAGGGCTTTCATTTCGCCGTCTGGGCGCCAAATGCGCAGCGCGTTTCCGTCGTCGGCGATTTCAACAATTGGGATGGCCGCCGGCACGTCATGCGTTTCCGTGCCGACAGCGGCATCTGGGAGATATTCGCTCCGGATGTGCCAGCCGGGGTCGCCTACAAGTTCGAGATCCGTGGCCATGATGGCGTCTTGCTGCCGCTGAAAGCCGATCCCTTTGCCCGACGCAGCGAACTGCGCCCGAAAACGGCTTCGGTCACCGCCAACGAACTGCTTCAGGTCTGGGACGATTCGGCGCATCGCGAACATTGGGCAAGCGTCGATCAGCGCCGCCAGCCGATCTCCATCTACGAGGTACACGCCGGTTCCTGGCAGCGCCGCGACGACGGTTCGATGCTGTCGTGGGACGAGCTTGCCTCGCGCCTCATTCCCTATTGCGTCGACATGGGCTTCACCCATATCGAATTCCTGCCGATCACCGAACACCCCTACGATCCGTCCTGGGGCTATCAGACCACGGGTCTTTACGCCCCGACGGCCCGCTTCGGCGAACCGGAAGGCTTTGCCCGTTTCGTCAACGGCTGCCACAAGGTCGGCATCGGCGTTATCCTCGATTGGGTGCCGGCGCATTTTCCGACCGACGAGCATGGCCTGCGCTGGTTCGATGGAACCGCCCTCTACGAGCACGAGGACCCACGCAAGGGTTTTCACCCCGACTGGAACACGGCGATCTACAATTTCGGCCGCACCGAGGTGCTCGCCTATCTGCTGAACAATGCACTCTACTGGGCAGAAAAATACCACCTGGACGGTTTGCGCGTGGATGCCGTCGCCTCCATGCTCTACCTCGACTATTCCCGCAAGCACGGCGAATGGATCCCGAACGAATATGGCGGCAACGAAAATCTCGAAGCCGTCCGCTTCCTGCAGTCGGTGAATACCCGGATCTATGGTGCGCATCCCGGTGTCATGACCATCGCGGAGGAATCGACCTCCTGGCCGAAAGTATCCCAGCCGGTTCATGAAGGCGGCCTCGGCTTCGGCTTCAAGTGGAACATGGGCTTCATGCACGACACGCTGAGCTATCTCGCCCGCGAGCCCGTGCACCGCAAATATCACCACAACGAGCTGACCTTCGGCCTGATCTACGCCTTCTCGGAAAACTTCGTCCTGCCGCTCTCGCATGATGAAGTCGTCCACGGCAAGGGATCACTGATCGCCAAGATGTCCGGCGACGACTGGCAGAAATTCGCCAATCTGCGCGCCTACTATGCCTTCATGTGGGGCTATCCCGGCAAGAAGCTGCTGTTCATGGGCCAGGAATTCGCACAATGGAGCGAATGGAGCGAGGAGCGTGCCCTGGACTGGAACCTGCTGCAGTACCGCATGCATGAAGGCATGCGCCGCCTCGTTCGCGACCTCAATTTCACCTATCGCAGCAAGCCGGCACTCCACGCCCGCGACTGCGAGGGCGATGGCTTCGAATGGCTTGTCGTCGACGATTTCGAAAACTCGGTCTTCGCCTGGCTGCGCAAGGCGCCGGGCGAAAAGCCGGTTGCCGTCATCACCAATTTCACGCCAGTCTATCGAGAGAATTACACTTTGCGTCTGCCAGCTGAGGGGCGGTGGCGCGAGATATTGAATACCGATGCCGACATCTACGGCGGCAGCGGCAAGGGGAATGGCGGGCGTGTCCAGGCCGTCAATGCAGGCGGAGGCGTACATGCGATCATAACGCTGCCTCCGCTGGCGACCATCATGCTCGAACCGGAATTCTGAGATCACTACGGACAGGGAGGAATAAAATGGTAGAAAAACGTTTCCAGCCGCTGGCGCGCGATGCCATGGCCTACGTTCTTGCCGGGGGCCGCGGCAGCCGCCTGAAAGAACTGACCGACCGCCGTGCCAAGCCAGCCGTCTATTTCGGCGGCAAGACCCGGATCATCGATTTCGCGCTGTCAAACGCGCTCAATTCCGGCATCCGCCGCATCGGCGTCGCGACGCAATACAAGGCCCATTCGCTGATCCGCCACATGCAGCGCGGCTGGAACTTCTTTCGTCCCGAACGAAACGAAAGCTTCGATATCCTGCCGGCCTCGCAGCGCGTTTCCGAAACGCAGTGGTACGAGGGCACCGCGGACGCCGTCTATCAGAACATCGACATCATCGAGCCCTATGGTCCGGAATACATGGTCATCCTCGCCGGCGACCACATCTACAAGATGGACTATGAATGGATGCTGCAGCAACATGTCGATTCCGGCGCTGACGTCACCATCGGCTGCCTGGAAGTGCCGCGTATGGAGGCTGTCGGCTTTGGCGTCATGCACGTCGACGATAAGGATCAGATCATCGACTTCGTCGAGAAGCCGGCCGATCCGCCAGGTATCCCCGGCAATCCGGATTTCGCGCTCGCCTCGATGGGCATCTACGTCTTCCACACGAAATTCCTGATCGAATGCCTGAAGCGCGATGCGGCCGACCCGAATTCCAGCCGCGACTTCGGCAAGGACATCATTCCCCATATCGTCAAGAACGGCAAAGCCATCGCTCACCGCTTCACGCAATCCTGCGTTCGCTCCGATTTCGAGCGCGAGGCCTATTGGCGGGACGTCGGAACGGTGGACGCCTATTGGCAGGCCAATATCGACCTGACCGCCGTGGTGCCGGAGCTCGACATCTACGACAAATCCTGGCCGATCTGGACCTATGCCGAAATCACGCCGCCGGCCAAATTCGTTCATGACGACGAAGATCGCCGTGGCTCCGCCATCTCCTCAGTCATTGCCGGCGATTGCATCATTTCCGGCGCGAGCCTCTACAACAGCCTGCTCTTCACCGGTGTCCGCGCCAATTCCTACTCCAAGCTGGAAGGTGCCGTCGTGCTGCCGAGTGTCAAGATCGGCCGCCGCGCGCAGCTGAAGAATGTCGTCATCGACCATGGCGTCACCATTCCCGAAGGTCTGATAGTCGGTGAGGATCCGGAACTCGATGCCAAGCGTTTCCGCCGCACGGAAAGCGGCATCTGCCTCATCACCCAATCGATGATCGACAAGCTGGATTTGTAACCTATGAAGGTTCTCTCGGTTTCGTCCGAAGTCTTCCCCCTGATCAAGACAGGGGGCCTTGCCGATGTGGCCGGCGCCCTGCCTATTGCACTGAAGCCCTATGGCGTTGAAACCAAAACCCTCATCCCGGGCTACCCTGCGGTCATGAAAGCCATCCGCGATCCGGTTGCCCGTCTGGAGCTTCCGGATCTCCTTGGCGAGGCTGCCACCATTCTCGAGGTCGAGCACGCGGGAATTTCCTTCCTCGTGCTCGATGCGCCGGCCTATTACAGCCGCACCGGCGGCCCCTATGTGGATGCGACGGGCAAGGATTACCCCGACAACTGGCGTCGTTTCGCCGCGCTGTCGCTCGCCGGTGCGGAAATTGCCGCCGGCCTCCTGCCCGGCTGGCGGCCGGATCTCGTGCATGCGCATGACTGGCAGTCGGCTTTGGTGCCGGTCTACATGCGCTACTATCCGACGCCGGAGCTGCCGAGCGTGCTGACCATCCACAACATCGCATTCCAGGGCCAGTTCGGCGCCGACATCTTCCCCGGCCTGCGCCTGCCGGCCCACGCTTTCTCCATGGAAGGCATCGAATATTACGGCGATGTCGGCTTCCTGAAAGGCGGGCTGCAGACGGCACATGCCCTGACCACCGTCAGCCCATCCTATGCGGAAGAAATCCTAACGCCGGAATTCGGCATGGGCCTCGAAGGCGTCATCGCCAGCAGGGCCTACAATCTCTACGGCATCGTCAACGGCATCGACGATGACATTTGGAACCCTGCGACCGATCCGATGATCGCGCAGACCTATAGCGCGGCGACGCTGAAGGATCGCGCCATCAACCGCCATCGGGTCGTCGAGCATTTCGGCCTCGACGACGATGACGGTCCGATCTTCTGCGTCGTCAGCCGCCTCACGTGGCAGAAGGGCATGGATATTCTGGCTGAAGTTGCCAGCGAGATCGTCCACATGGGCGGCAAGCTCGCAATTCTCGGCGCAGGTGATGCGGCGCTGGAGGGCGCGCTTTTTGCCGCAGCCGGCCGTCATCGCGGTCGCGTCGGTGTTTCGGCCGGCTACAACGAACCCATGTCGCATCTGATGCAGGCCGGCTGTGATGCGATTATCATTCCCTCGCGCTTCGAACCCTGTGGCCTCACGCAGCTTTATGGCTTACGCTATGGCTGCTTACCCATCGTTGCGCGAACGGGCGGGCTGAACGATACGATTATCGACGCCAACCATGCCGCGCTGCAGGCAAAAGTCGCGACCGGCATTCAATTTTCGCCCATCACCGCGGAGGGGCTTTTGCAGGCCGTGCGCCGTGCCATGCATCTTTTCCCGGATCGAAAGGTCTGGACGCAGATGCAAAAGCAGGGCATGAAATCCGACGTATCCTGGGGCAGGAGCGCAGAACGCTACGCCGCTCTCTACTCCAGTCTAGTCTCGAGAGGCGCTTAACCCGATGATTAAAACAGTACCCACCACCCCCTTCGCGGACCAGAAACCAGGTACTTCGGGCCTGCGAAAGAAGGTTCCGGTATTCCAGCAGCCGAACTACGCGGAAAACTTCATCCAGTCGATTTTTGATTCGCTCGAAGGCTATCAGGGCAAGTGCCTGGTCATCGGCGGCGATGGCCGCTACTACAATCGCGAAGTCATCCAGAAGGCCATCAAGATGGCCGCCGCGAATGGCTTCGGCAAGGTGATGGTCGGCAAGGGCGGCATCCTCTCGACGCCCGCAGCCTCCAACATCATCCGCAAGTACAAGGCCTTCGGCGGTATCATCCTGTCGGCCAGCCACAATCCCGGCGGCCCGACGGAAGACTTCGGCATCAAGTACAACATCGGCAATGGCGGCCCCGCGCCTGAAAAGATTACCGACGCTATCTACGAGCGCTCCAAGGTGATCGAAAGCTACAAGATTGCCGATTTCCCGGATATCAACCTCGACCGCATCGGCCGCGAAGATATCGACGGCATGATCGTTTCGGTCATAGATCCGGTCGAAGATTATGCAGCCCTGATGGAAGAGCTGTTCGATTTCGGCGCCATCCGCAACCTGATCAGCCTAGGCTTCCGCATCTGCTTCGATGCGATGAGCGCCGTCACCGGCCCTTATGCCAAGGAAATCTTTGAAATCCGTCTTGGCGCCCCGGATGGATCGGTGCGCAACTTCCTGCCGCTGCCGGATTTCGGCGGCCATCATCCGGACCCGAACCTCGTCTACTGCAAGGAGCTCTACGACGACATGATGAGCGACGATGCGCCCGATTTCGGCGCAGCATCGGACGGCGACGGCGACCGCAATCTCATCATCGGCAAGGGCATCTACGTCACCCCGTCCGACAGCCTGGCGATCCTGGCAGCCAACGCCAACCTCGCTCCCGGCTATTCGCATGGCATCGCCGGCATCGCCCGTTCGATGCCGACAAGCGGCGCCGCCGACCGTGTTGCCGAAAAGCGCGGTGTCGGCATCTACGAAACGCCCACCGGCTGGAAATTCTTCGGCAACCTGCTCGATGCCGGCATGGCGACGATCTGCGGCGAGGAAAGCTCCGGCACCGGCTCCAACCATGTTCGCGAAAAGGATGGCCTTTGGGCCGTGCTGCTCTGGCTGAACATCCTTGCCGTGCGCGGCGAGAGCGTCATCGATATCGTGACGCAGCATTGGGCCGCCTATGGCCGCAACTATTATTCTCGCCACGACTATGAAGGCGTCGATACTGATGCTGCCAACGGCCTGATTGCAGCGCTGCGCGAAAAGCTGCCGACCCTGCCGGGCACGAAGTTCGGCGACCTCACGGTTTCCGCCGCCGACGATTTTGCCTATCACGATCCGGTCGACAAGTCGGTCAGCCAGCATCAGGGCATCCGCATCATGTTCGAGGGCGGCTCGCGCGTCGTCTTCCGCCTCTCCGGCACCGGCACGACGGGCGCGACACTGCGCGTCTATATCGAGCGTTACGAGCCCGATTCGACCCGCCACAATATCGAGACCCAGGAAGCGCTGGCCGATCTCATCACGGCCGCTCAGGATATCGCCGACATCAAGGGCCGCACCGGCCGCGATGCACCGACGGTGATTACCTGACGGCAATTTTTGCAGACCCCCCTCACCCTGCCCTCTCCCCGAGGGGAGAGGGGGATTGTGCCATAAGGACCTCCTCCCCTCGGGGAGAAGGTGGATTTCGGTGATTGAGCGGAGCGAAATCGCCGAAAGACGGATGAGGGGGTTATCCGGGAACGACGGCAAATTGCATCACGTTCGTTCCAACGTCCTAAAATGGAAAGCCCGCGAGACATGTCCGAACCGACAACCCGCTGCCTTGGCGCCACCCTCACTGACTCGGGTGTCGAATTTGCTGTCTATTCTAGGCATGCTGAGCGGATAGAGCTTTGCCTGTTCGACGCCGAGGGCCACAAGGAAATCGCCCGTCTGCCGCTCGCCCGCGACGGCGATGAACACCGCCTCTTTGTGAAAGATGTGGGGGAAGGCACGCGCTACGGCCTGCGCGCCCATGGCACCTACGATCCTGATCGCGGCCTATGGTTCGACCCATCCAAGCTGCTTGTCGATCCCTATGCCAAGGAGATCGATCGGCCGTTCCAATACGACGCTCGCCTCGCAGCGTTCGGCGAAGACACTCAGGATCTGATGCCAAAGGCAATCGTCTCGCGCGACGTTGCCGTGAAGCCCGCCAAACCTCTGTTTCAGCCAGGCGGCCTGATCTATGAAATTGCCGTCAAACCCTTCACCATGCTGCATCCGGATGTGCCGGCTGAGAAGCGAGGCACGCTCGGCGCCCTCGCCCATCCCTCAATCATCGCCCATCTCAAGCGCCTGCAGGTGAGCGCCGTCGAGCTCATGCCGATCACAGCATGGATCGACGAACGGCATCTGCCGCCGCTCGGCCTCACCAATGGCTGGGGCTATAACCCCGTCGCCTTCATGGCGCTCGACCCACGTCTCCTACCCGGCGGCATGAAGGAGCTGCGCGAGACAGTCGCCGCCCTTCACGCCGAAGGCATCGCCGTCATCCTCGATCTCGTCTTCAACCATACCGGCGAGAGCGACCGTCAAGGCCCGACGCTATCCCTGCGCGGCCTCGATAACCCCACTTATTTCCGCAGCCTGCCGGATCAGCCCGGGACGCTTGTCAACGATACCGGCACGGGAAACACCGTTGCATGCGATCAGCCGGCGACACGCAAGCTCATCATCGACAGCCTACGGCATTTCGTCCGCAATGCCGGGATCGACGGTTTCCGCTTCGATCTCGCCACCGTGCTCGGCCGCAACGGCAAGGGCTTCGATCCGGAAAGCATGACGCTGCGCACCATGCTGGCGGACGAGGTGCTGCAGGATCGAATCATGATCGCAGAACCCTGGGACATCGGTCCAGGCGGTTATCAGCTCGGAAATTTCCCGGCACCTTTCCTCGAATGGAACGACCGCGCTCGCGACGACCTGCGCCGCTTCTGGCGCGGCGATGCCGGCATCGGCGATCTGGCAACGATCCTTGCCGGCTCTTCGTCCATCTTTGGCCGTGACGGGCGGACACAGACGCGCAGCGTCAACTTCCTCGCCGCCCATGACGGCTTCACCCTGATGGATCTCGTGTCCTACGAGAACAAGCACAATGAGGCCAATGGCGAGAACAATCGCGATGGTCACAACGAGAACTTCTCCTGGAACAACGGCATCGAGGGAAAAACGGATGATCCCTCGGTCCAGCGCAAGCGCCGCGCCGATATTGAAGCTATGCTGTCAACGCTCTTTGCCACGCGCGGCGCTATCATGCTGACGGCAGGCGATGAAGGCGGGCGCAGCCAGCAGGGCAACAACAATGCCTATTGCCAGGACAACGCCATCACCTGGATGGACTGGAAGACGCTGGACGAGGAACTGATCGGCCATACTGCCTGGCTCGCCGGCCTGCGCCGCCGCTTCACCGCCTTTGGCGACATGAATTTCTTCCGGGGTGATGGTGACGTGCTTTGGTTTTCAGGCGCAGGGACGCCAATGACGGTGCCGGATTGGGAGGCGCCAGGAGTGGCCGTGCTTGGCATGGCGCTACAAACAGAGGATCGCGCGACGCACCGATCGACGCGGCTCGCCATAATCTTCAATCGCGCCGCAAACGAACGCGCCGTCATATTGCCGGCTTCCGAGAGCGGCGGCTGGTCCCAGCTGACGACAGCAGGCGAAACGCCAGCCGGAGAGCAGATCGACATTCCCGCCCGCTCTGTCGCCTTCCTTCTGGAAGGCTGATCGCGGTTGCACTTTCAATCCCGATTCGCCAGAAAGGGCTTTGACGACACAGACTGACGAGGATGGCATGCCCGGCGAAATTTCGCTTGTTGAGATCATGAAGCTTGCGGGAACGGAAATCGGCGTTTCCGACTGGATTGCCGTCGACCAGACGATGATCGACACTTTTGCCGATGCGACGCTCGATCATCAGTTCATCCATGTCGATCCCGAGCGCGCCAAGGCGGAAACACCCTATGGCGGCACCATCGCTCACGGCTTCCTGACGCTCTCGCTGCTTTCAGCGATGAACTACAGCGCCCTGCCGAAAATCCGCGAACAGACCATGGGCATTAATTACGGCTTCGAGAAGATCCGTCTCATGTCGCCGGTCAAATGCGACGCGCGGGTCCGTGGCCGTTTCACGCTCGCCGAAACCCGGCTGCGCGGCGCCAACATGCTGATGCTGACCTATGACGTAACAGTCGAGATCGAAAACGAACGCAAGCCGGCACTGACTGCGACATGGACGACCATATCGCAGTTCGATCCGAAGGACAGGCCGGAAGAGAGTTAAAGGCTCGCATCCTCCGCACCTTCGGCCAGAAGGCCGAAAGCATAATCGGAGAAGGAACGCCAGACTTCGACACGGAGTGTCTCGTCGTCGAGCCGCAGGATCACCACCTCCGCCTTGCCGAGCAGCGTGCGCGAGCAGGCGCCGACCGGAAATGCGCTGAGCGACACATCCTGCGGGCAGCCGGCGGCGAGCGTCGCTTCCGCGCCGGGGCCGGACACGATGATGGCTGTATTGCGATGCGAGACATCGGTCGCCGAGTGCAACACGCCAGACGATCCAGCCACGCCGACCAGCTCGACACCGTTTTCGTCGATGACGAGCCATTCGTCCGGGCCGAGCCACAGGGCGTGACGCCCATTGGCGCTGACCGAAGTCTTCGGCCGGGTCGGCAGTTGCAGGCCAAGCGCCTGCGAAAGAGCGCCGACGGAATCGGCCGGAGCGCGCAGAGAAATGCGGCTTGCGGGAGCAGCAGGCGTCAGCCGAACGGTCGAGGAACCGCCGTGGCGACCAACGAGCGGCAGTTTGCGGGTAGCGAGATCAGCCATTGATCCGGCCTCCTTCCTTGTCAAAGAACACCAGATCCGTCACCTCGACCGATATCGTCTTGTCGGGCATCGGCACATAGAGCGTCTTGCCCATGCGCTCACGTCCGCCGGCAACGAGCGCGAAAGCGATGGAGCGGCCGAGATTTTCCGACCAGTAGGCCGAAGTGACATGGCCGAGCATGGTCATCGGCTTCTGCTCATTCGGATCGGCGACGATCTGCGCGCCTTCCTCCAGCACCACCTTCGGATCGCGGGTGACGAGGCCGACCAGCTGCTTGCGACCTTCCTTGACGAGATCCGGCCGCTTCAGGCCGCGAATGCCGACGAAATCGGTCTTCTTCTTGGACACGGCCCAGGCAAGGCCGGCATCGTCGGGCGTGACGGTGCCATCGGTATCCTGGCCGACGATGATGTAGCCCTTCTCGGCGCGCAGCACGTGCATGGTCTCGGTGCCGTAGGCACAAGCGCCCAGCGGTTCGGCGCGAGCCCAGACGGCCTCCCAGACCGACTGGCCGTAATCGGCCGGCACGTTGATTTCATAGCCGACTTCGCCAGTGAAGGAGACGCGGAACAGCCGCGCCGGCACGCCGCAAACCTTGCACTCGGCGACACTCATATGCGGGAAGGCCTCGTTGGAGAGATCCTGTCCTTCGACGAGCGGCTCGATGATCTCGCGTGCCTTCGGACCTTGCACGGCGATGACGGCCCATTGCTCGGTGGTGGAGGTCAGCCACACCTTCAGATGCGGGAACTCTGTCTGCAGATAGTCTTCCATATGATGCAGCACGCGCGGCGCGCCGCCTGTCGTCGTCGTCACATGGAAGCGATCCTCGGCCAGACGCCCGACGACGCCGTCGTCATAGACGAAGCCGTCCTCGCGGGTCATGATGCCGTAGCGGCAGCGGCCGGGCTTCAACGTATCCCAGGCATTGGTGTAGATGAGGTTCAGGAACTCGGCCGCGTCGGGTCCGACCACTTCGATCTTGCCGAGCGTCGACGCATCGAACACGCCAGCCACTTCGCGCGCCGTGCGGCACTCGCGATTGACGGCTTGGTGCATGGTCTCGCCGGCGCGCGGATAGAACCAGGCGCGCTTCCAGTTGCCGACGTCTTCGAAGATCGCGCCATGCGCCTCTTCCCAGGCATGCATCGGCGTCTTGCGAGCGGGATCGAAGAGAGCCCCACGCGAATGACTGATGAGCGTGCCGTAAGTCACCGGCGTATAGGGCGCGCGGAAGGTGGTAAGGCCGACCTGCGGAATATCCTTGCCGAGCATTTCGGCGGCGATCGCCAGCCCGTGCATGTTGGAAAGCTTGCCCTGATCGGACGCCATGCCGTTGGTGGTGAAGCGCTTGATGTGCTCGATGGAATGCATGCCTTCGCGCACGGCGAGACGAATATCCTTGGCGCAGACATCGTGCTGGAAATCGACGAAAGCCTTCGCATTCGTATCCGGCCCGGCGCCTTCAGCCGCACCGATCATGCCGCCGGTCCACTCGAAAGCCTGCTCGGCATGAAGCTGGATCTTCTCGCCGCCATTGGTGCTGCCGGTCGCGCGTGCCATCAGCTCACCAGCGGCCAACGATTCCTCGATCGCCGCTTGCAGCCCGTCCGTGCCGTTGCAGGCACCGACCGAAAGGCAATCCTGAACATAGGTGCCCGGCAGGAAACGCTGCTTCTCGGCATCGAATTTCAGCTTGCCGCGCGATTGCGAAAAGAGATGAACTGAAGGCGTCCACCCGGCCGAAACCAGCAGGGCATCCACCGGGATCTTGCGGGTCGCCGAGCTGCCGTTGCGCGAGACGGTCATGGAAGAGACGCGCAGCTTGCCTGAGGTATCGACGACGGCATAGTCGGTCATCACCTCGATGCCCAGCCGTTTTGCCTCGGCCAACACAGCCTCGCCCGGCCGCGCGCGGCTATCGACGATGGCAACGACGGACACGCCGGCGCGCTTGAGATCGAAAGCGGCCTCATAGGCCGAGTCATGCGCCGTATAGACGCCGATCTTCGCCCCAACGGCGACGCCGTAGTGATTGAGATAGGCGCGCGCGGCCGAAGCGAGCATGATGCCCGGACGGTCGTTGTTCGGGAATACCATGTGGCGTTCGATGGCGCCCGTTGCCAGAATGGCGCGCTTGGCGCGGACCTGCCACAGGCGCTCGCGCGGCAGGTTACGGCCCGGCTTCGCCAGATGGTCGGTCACCCGTTCAGCGAGGCCGAAGAAATTGTGGTTGTAATAGCCGAAGGCGGTCGTCCGGGTCAGCACCTGAACATTCGGCATCGCCTTGAGCTTGGCGAAGGTCATCTGCGCCCACTCGTAGCCTTCCACACCGTCGATCTTGATGCCGGTGTCGAAGCGGAGCGCGCCGCCAACCTCCGGCTGCTCGTCACAGAGGATGACTTTGGCGCCGGTTTCAGCCGCGGCGAGTGCCGCGGAAAGGCCGGCAACGCCGGCACCGACGACGAGAACGTCGCAATGCGCATAACGGCTGGCATAGTGATCCGGATCTTCTTCCGTCGGCGCGACGCCGAGACCAGCGGCACGGCGGATGAAGGGCTCGTAAACATGCTTCCAGGCCGCCTTCGGCCACATGAAGGTCTTGTAGTAGAAGCCGGCGGCAAAGAAGGGCGACATCAGATTGTTGACGCCGCCGACATCGAAGGCGAGCGACGGCCAGCGGTTCTGCGACTGTGCCTTCATGCCGTCGAAGACTTCCTGCACGCTGGCACGTACGTTCGGCTGTCGCCGCGCCGCATCGCGCGAGATATCGAGCAGCGCGTTCGGCTCTTCGGCTCCGGCCGACAGGATGCCGCGTGGACGGTGGTATTTGAAGGACCGGCCGACAAGGTGGACGCCATTGGCAAGCAGCGCCGATGCGACGGTATCGCCTTCGAGCGCGGTATAGGTCTTGCCGTCAAAAGTGAAGCGAGCGGTTCTGGCAGGCGTCAGACGTCCCTTGCCCGCGATACGATTGGCGCCGCTCATTCAACGAATCCCTCTGTTTGTGCCGTCTGTTCTTGTTCGTTCTGTTGTTGCGCCACCGGTTCGGCCGCGCCGGGCTTGAGCGTCGCCGGATCCGGCTTCGGTTCGCCGGCCTTGTAGGTTCGGTAGAAGTGATCGCTCACCGTGTCGCGCGCCGCATTGAAGAAGCGGCCACAGCCATGGATGTGCCGCCAGCGCTCGAAGATCAGCCCCTTCGGATTGTCGCGCAGGAAGAAATATTCCTCGAACTCCTCATCCGAAATCCCGGCAATATTGGCCGGCCGCACGATATGCGCGTCGCCGGCGTTGCGGAATTCGAGTTCCGAACGCTCTTCCTCGCAATAGGGGCAGTAAATCAGCAGCATCGTTTTCTACCTGTGTTAAAGCTCGGAGCCTGTAAGGCTTGTGCCGGGAGGCTGCGCGCAAAGCTGCCGTCCCATGATGACGAAAGGTGTTATGCGCTTCAGCAGCGCCTCCAGCGATCCATAGGGTCTCAGCACATTGGTCATCCCAAGATTGACCAGGCTCATGCCCAGCAGGTCGGTATCGATTACAAACGCCCTGGCCGCCTCGGACGTCGGGTCCGGCACGAAATAGACGGTTGGCTCGCTCAGCACCTTGGCGCAGAGCAACATTCCGCTTTCGGCTACGAAGGGCCAGTCGGCCTCATCCTTTGCCTTGTGGATCACCTGCATGCGAAAATCCTTGGCCCCCGGAATAAGATCGCTGGCTTCGGTCGCGATCGCTCCGACCGGCAAGGAAAGCCCCGCCGCAAGAACGATCCCGACCACCGCCGGCATCAGTGCGCTACGGCGGCGGCTGCCGCCTCATCGATCAGGCGACCGGTGCGGAAGCGATCCAGCGTCAGGCCGGCATTGAACTTATGCGGCTCATCGCGTGCGATGAGATGCGCAAACAGATTGGCCGAACCCGGCGTCGCCTTGAAGCCGCCCGTGCCCCAGCCGCAATTGACATAGAGCCCGGGAACTGGCGTCTTCGACTGGATCGCCGAACGGTCCGGCGTATTGTCGACGATGCCGCCCCAGGAGCGCATCATCTTCACGCGACGGAACATCGGGAAGAGCTCGCAGATCGCGTCGAGCGTATGGGTAATGATCTGCAGGCCGCCGGTCTGGCTATAGGAATTGTACTGGTCCGTACCAGCGCCGATGACGAGCTCGCCTTTGTCGGACTGCGAGATATAGGCGTGCACCGTGTTCGACATGACGACGCAGGGGAAGATCGGCTTCAGCGGCTCGGAGACAAGCGCCTGCAGCGGGCTCGATTGCAGCGGCACGCGCACGCCGGCCATTTGCATCACGACCGTGGTGTGGCCGGCTGCGGAAACGCCGATCTTCTTGGCGCCGATGAAGCCCTTGGTGGTATCGACACCCGTCACGCGGCCATCCGGCCCGCGGCGAATACCGGTGACTTCGCAATTCTGGATGATGTGTACGCCACGATCGGAAGCCGCGCGGGCATATCCCCACGCGACCGCATCGTGGCGGGCCGTGCCGCCGCGGCGCTGCAGAGCGGCGCCATTGATCGGATAGCGCGCCGTCTTCGAAATATCGAGCGGCGGACAATAAGCCTTGGCCTGTTCCGGCGTCAGCCATTCATTGTCGATGCCATAGAGACGGTTGGCATGTATATGCCGCTTGAAGGACTGCTGGTCGTGCACATTATGCGACAGCATCATCACGCCGCGCGGCGAATACATGACATTATAATTGAGATCCTGAGACAGCCCCTCCCAGAGCTTCATCGAATGCTCGTAGATGTGCATGCTCTCTTCATAGAGATAGTTCGAGCGGATGATGGTCGTGTTGCGGCCGGTATTGCCGCCGCCGAGCCAGCCCTTTTCGATGACGGCGACATTGGTGATGCCGTGCTCCTTGGCGAGATAGTAGGCCGCACCCAGGCCATGACCGCCGGCGCCGACGATGATGACGTCATACTCCTTGCGCGGCTCTGGCGAGGTCCATTGAGCCTCCCAGCCCTTGTGAGCCCGCATCGCTTCCCGTGCCACGGCAAAAACCGAGTATTTACGCATTCGCCCTCAACTCCTTCAGGCAAGACGCCCTTTTTGTGGGTCATACAAATCGCAAATCGAAAACCGACACAACGGCTCTTTTGCGACGCATTCAGGACCGTCTTTCGACACGGTTAAAATTGCCAATCAGCCGAGTGGCCTGCCCATGACTGCTTGGCAGATCTATTTGCGCTGCAGATGGCAGATCTTCACCCGCGCGCCGTGGCTATCCTTGCGCCAGATACATCCCTCATTCCGCGGCTTTCCCTTGTAAAGGTAAATTCTCGCCCGGTGCTTGTTGTCAAAGGTTTGATTGGAAAAGTCGTGGCCGCCGACCCGCACATTCTTGCCAAAGCGGACTTCGCCGGCAGCGACAGGCGCGAGCGCCCCAGCAAGAACAATGAGCGCCAGTATGGTTGGCACAAACAGCCTTCCGACGACAGCAAAGCCGAGCGATTTCATAAGGTGATTCCCCCTTGCTCCGAACGGTTGCTTCCGATGATGCAATCGCCGCAGCACACGAATGACTGTGATCCGACATACTCACATAAGCATGTCAATGTCGCAAAGATCGGGGTCGGCCGATGGCTTAATCAACAGCTTCGATGAAGCGTCACAAACGCGGCCGGCTGAATTCGGTACTCGACAACTAGCTTTTTCCTCTGCAAACTCACGATCTGGCTAGACTTTGACAAACCGATCTGCTATCTCGCCTAACCAATCGCAAGGCTGCGGCTGCGCGAACGTTATATTTTTGCCTCCTGGCGCTGCCGTCGCCGCTGGCATCAACCAAACCAAAGGAACGTGATTCTCGTGCAGGTACTTGTCCGCGATAACAATGTCGACCAGGCTCTCCGCGCTCTCAAGAAGAAGATGCAGCGCGAAGGTATTTTCCGCGAAATGAAGATGCGCGACTACTATGAAAAGCCGTCGCAGAAGCGTGCTCGCGAGAAGGCTGAAGCTGTTCGTCGCGTTCGCAAGCTTGCTCGCAAGCGCGCTCAGCGCGAAGGCCTTGTTGCCAAGTAATCGCCGTTTTTTCGACGTTTTCAGATGCATGTGTGGCGGGGGCGAGTCGTTCGCCGCCGCCTTTTTGATTTATTCTCTACGCAAATCGGATTAAATCAGAACAGCCTGATATGACGCATGGGGAAAGCGAACCCGATAATGGCAATGACGACTTCCGTAAAGTTCCGCACTTCGAACCTCTCCTTATTTGTTTCGAAGCGCGCCGCGGCTCTGCCTGCCTTGGCGATACTTGCCGCAATCAGCCTTTCCGGCTGCCAGACTGCCACCACAGATAACGTGATCCAGATCGACAAGGCGCAAGGTTCGTCCGAAAATATCGCCTCACTGACGTCGGTCATCAATGCCAATCCGCAGGATCCGGAAGGCTACAATGTGCGTGGCACGGCCTATGGCCGCGGCGGTGATTTCAGCCGCGCCCTTGCCGACTTCAATCAGGCGATCCAGCTCAATCCGAAGTTCTATCAGGCCTATGCCAACCGCGCGCTCATCTATCGCAACATGGGCAAGCTGCCGGAAGCAGTTGCGGACTATAACGCGGCGCTGCAGATCAACGGCAATTACGATGTCGCCTATATCGGCCGCGGCAATCTCTACCGCCAGGCCGGCCGCGACAACGATGCCTTCAATGACTATTCGAAGGCCATCAGCCTCGGCACCACGGACGGCCGCGCCTATAATGGCCGCGGCGTGATCTACCAGAAGCGCAATCAGCAGGATAAGGCGATCGACGATTTCTCCAAGGCGATCTCGCTGTCGCCGAACTCGCCAGAGCCTTACAACAGCCGCGGCATCTCCTATCTCGCACAGAACGACGACGACAACGCTTTTGCCGATTTCAACCATGCGATCGAGCTGAACAACAAGCTTGCCGAATCCTGGGCAAACCAGGCCTTCGTCTATGAGCGCAAGGGCGACAAGGCGAAAGCCCGCCGCTCCTATCAGCACGCGGTCAATCTCGATCCGAACTACCAGCCTGCTAGAGATGGCCTGGCTCGCGTCGGCGCCGGCTCCTGATACGGAGCATATTGCAGTAAAGACATTCAGCCGCCAGCGACCATCCGCTCGGCGGCTTTTCTTTGCCTTGTCGAACGCTTAGTCTCGGCTCACCCGTTCAAGCGAGACAAAGACATGCCCTCCCCACAAAAAGTCATCGTCGTCGGCGCCGGAATCATCGGTGCCTCCATCGCCTGGCATCTGAGTCGCAAGGGCGCATCCGTGACGGTGGTCGCTCAGAAGACCGGCGGCGTCGCAACTCCGAACTCCTTTGCCTGGATCAATGCGAGCTGGGGCAATCCGGAATTCTATTTCCAGGTCCGTCGCCGATCGATGGCCGAATGGTCGCGGCTACAAGACAACCTGCCGGATCTTCCCTTGTCCTGGTGCGGCGGCCTCTCCTGGGATCTGCCGGAAGCAGAGCTCGATGCCTATGCGGCACAACATCATGACTGGGGTTATGGCATACAGCCGGTCAACCGAGCGACGAGCGCAATGATCGAACCGAACCTCGCCAATCCGCCAGACTATGCCCTGCATGTTGCCGAGGAAGGCGCCGTCGAACCTGTTGCCGCCGCCAAGCTGCTGCTGGAGGACGCTCGCCGTCAGGGCGCGAGCCTATTATCCGGCGTCGAGGTCGCGGGCCTGCTCAGAGAGCGAGAGCAGGTTGTCGGCATCGAAACGAGTGAAGGGCCGATGCAGGCCGATCATGTCGTTCTGGCCGCCGGTGCGGGCACGCCAGCACTTGCGGCCTCGGCGGATGTTCTCGTGCCGCTGGAAACGCCTCCAGGGCTTATCGTCCATTCCCGCCCCGTGCAGAAAATGCTGAATGGTCTGGTGATGGCGCCGGAACTGCATTTGCGCCAGACGGCAGAGGGGCGAATCATCGCCGGCGGCGACTTCGGCGGCACCGATCCCGGTAGCGATCCACAAGCGGCAGCCGACGATCTTTTCGCCAAGGTCAAAACGACATTGAAAGGCGGCGAGGCGCTGGAGCTTGATTTCTACACCATCGGCTATCGCCCGACACCGAAAGACGGCCTTCCGGTTCTGGGTGGTGTCGGCGCGGCACCTGGCCTCTACCTCGCAGTTCTCCACTCCGGCGTCACGCTTGCGCCGCTCGTCGGCCTGCTCGCCGCGCAGGAAATCGTCGATGGTGGCGAAGCTCCCGAGCTTGCATCCTTCCGCCTCTCACGCTTTACCTAGCTCGGACACAAGACCTGTCAGCGCAACTTCAGGGATGCATTGCCACAGTCGTAAATACCCGAGATCGCTTACGATTTCGCAATAATGACTTTTCAGATGTTGCAAGGAAAATTACCGAGCCCTAACATGGCGCTTCAGGAGCATGTAGCTCGATGATCTGGGCACGGGGGCGCTTGGCATGATGACCAATATCATTCTCTTCGCGTTTGCCAGCGCGTCGGACCCTCATGGAGGCACGATCGGTTGATCGCTCCATGAGGAAGCCGCATTTTCCGAAAGCGTCGATTGGTGCCTATCTGATCGCCATAGCCCTGGCGATCGCCTTGCCTATTCTCGCCTTCGTCGCGCTGCTTCTGGTCCAACTCGAGGATAATGAACGCGATGCTTTGAAGGGCGACACGGTTCAGGATGCTCAGGCGCTTTCGCGCGTCATCGATCGCCAATTGCAGGACATGGCAACGACGCTGCGCCTTCTGTCTTCCTCGCCGGAACTTGAGCGCAACGACATCGCCACTTTCTTCGCCCGCACGGAAACGGTATTGCGCACGGACTCGCTTTTCGTGCTGCTTATGGAAAAGGACGGCCAGCTCCGACTGAATACCCGCTGGCCGCTCGGCAAGCCACTCGGCAAGACCGGCAACATCGCCGCGCTTCAATCGGCACTGAACTCCGGCCGCATCGAGGCATCCGATGTCTTCATAGGCTCAACCGCCCGCCGCTGGGTCTATAACGTCACCCTGCCCCTCGAACATTCGCCGGCCGGCGCCGCTTTGGCGGTAACACAGGATGCCGACGAGCTCGCCAAGCTCGTGACGACGGAAGCCTTGCCACCCGGCTGGTCTGCCGCCGTTCTGGACAAATCCGGACATGTCGTTGCCGCCGGTGGCCCGACGACCCTCGCCCCGGGCGACTCATTCAATAAGAACATCCTGCCGAAACTGATCGCATCCAGCGGCGTCTATCAGGATGACAAGGTCCTGCCGAACGCGGTGCTCGGTTATGCGCAAATCTCAGGCTGGTCCTGGAAGGCCGTCGTCTGGGGTCCGATCGCTTCCGCGCAGGCTTCGCTGATGAGCACCTGGCGCTTTCTGATCTATGGCGGTGTGACGCTGCTACTGGTTGCGCTGATTGCCGTCTATGCCCTGGCACGTCAGGTGCGCACCACCATACAGGATATTGCCGACATGGCGGACCGCATGGGCCGCGGCGAGATCGTGGCACCGATCGACACGAGCGTCATTGAGGCAAACCAGGTGGCTGTCGCGCTTTCCAACGCCTCCTTCGACCGCAGCGTCACCGAGGACCGGCTGCATTTCGTCATGCACGAGCTCGTCCATCGCACCAAGAATCTGCTGGCGCTCGCGCAGGCAATGACGCGTCAGCTCGCGCGGCAGACTGATAGCGTCGATACTTTCCAGCGAGCTGTTGCCGACCGGCTCGAAGGCTTGGCGCGCTCGATCGAGGTGCTGACCAGCGAACAATGGTCCGGCGTGTCGCTTCGCCGCGTGATCGACATCCACCTCGCGACTTTCCTGCAGGGACCTCAGCAACTCGACGTTCTCGGCAATGACTTCCTGCTGAAGCCGGAAGCGGTGCAGAATCTCGGCCTAGTCCTGCACGAGCTTGCCACCAATTCGGTCAAATATGGCGCGCTTTCCGCGCCGGAAGGCAAGATCACCATCGAATGGACGAACGAAGCCGCTGAAACCGGCACCAAGATTCGCTTCGTCTGGACCGAAAGCGGCGGTCCGCCGGTCAAGCCGCCGAGCGACACCGGCTTCGGCACCACCGTCACGAAAACCCATGCCGCGGCATCCTTCAGCGGCCATGTCGAGGTCGATTTCCGCCCGGCTGGCCTCGTCTGGATACTGACCGCACCGCGCAGCATGATGGAACGTCAAAGGAACTGAGAGCGGAAACACCGCTCTTGCGGGCGCAGCAGCAGCCTACTCGTTCATCGCCTTGACGATTTCCTCGGTTACTTTCTTCGCATCGCCAAGCAGCATCATCGTGCCATCCTTGTAGAACAGCGTGTTGTCGATGCCGGCATAGCCGGAGCCGAGCGAGCGCTTGACGAAGAGGCAGGTTTTCGCCTTGTCGACGTCGAGGATCGGCATGCCGTAGATCGGCGATGTCTTGTCATCGCGCGCCGCTGGATTGGTGACGTCGTTGGCGCCGATGACATAGGCGACATCGGCCTGGGCGAATTCCGAATTGATGTCCTCGAGTTCGAACACCTCGTCATAGGGCACATTGGCCTCGGCGAGCAGCACGTTCATATGGCCGGGCATGCGGCCGGCGACGGGATGAATGGCATATTTCACCTCGACACCATGCGCCTTCAGCCTGTCGGCCATTTCGCGTAGCGCATGCTGGGCCTGTGCCACCGCCATGCCATAGCCGGGCACGATGATGACCTTGGAGGCGTTCGCCATCAGATAGGCGGCATCCTCGGCCGAACCGAGCTTCACCGTCTTGTCGGAATTGCCGGTCCCGCCCGAGGCCGTCTCGCCGCCGAAACCGCCGAGAATGACCGAAATGAAGGAGCGGTTCATGCCCTTGCACATGATGTAGGACAGGATCGCACCCGAGGACCCGACGAGCGCGCCGGTAATGATGAGCGCGAGATTGCCGAGCGTGAAGCCGATGCCGGCGGCGGCCCAGCCGGAATAGGAATTCAGCATCGACACGACGACCGGCATGTCGGCACCGCCGATCGGCACGATCAGCAGCACGCCGAGAAGCAACGACAGCGCGACGATGGCCCAGAAGGCGAGATGACTCTCGTTCGCCGCCAGGCTGATGATGGAGACCGCGATCAGCACGAGCAAAGCGGCATTGATGATATGGCGGTTCGGCAGCAGGATCGGCTTGCCGGACATGCGTCCGTCGAGCTTCAGGAAGGCGATAATCGAACCGGTGAAGGTCAGCGCGCCGATCGCGGCGCCGATCGCCATCTCGATGCGGGCTTCGGTGTGGATGTGGCCGATTTCACCGATGCCAAAGGACGACGGCGTATAGAGCGCAGAAGCGGCGACGAGGACGGCCGCAAGACCGACTAGCGAGTGGAAACCTGCCACGAGCTGAGGCATCGAGGTCATCGGAATGACGCGCGCAATGTAAGCACCTGCCCCGCCGCCGATGGCAAGACCGAGGATGATGAGCACGAAGCCGCCGAAAGACGGCGTCGCCAGCACCAGCGTCGTGGCAATGGCAATGCCCATGCCGACCATGCCGTAGAGATTGCCGCGCCGGCTGGTGGCCGGATGCGACAGGCCGCGCAGCGCCAGGATGAACAGAACGCCGGAGACGAGATAGAGGAAAGCTGCGATATTGCTCAGCATGCCGCCCTCACTTGTCCTTCTTCTTGTACATCGCCAGCATGCGCTGGGTGACAAGGAAGCCGCCGACGATATTGACCGAGACGAGAACCAGCGCCACGAAGCCGAAGCCCGTGGCAAGGCCGCTCGCCGAAATGCCCACGGCCAGCAGTGCGCCGACGACGATGACCGAGGAAATGGCGTTCGTGACCGCCATCAGCGGCGTATGCAGGGCCGGCGTCACCGACCATACGACATAATAGCCGACGAAGATCGCCAGCACGAAGATGGCCAGTTGAAAGACGAAAGGATCGATCGCTCCACCGGCTGCGGCACTGGCAACCTCGGGCGCCTGTGCTGCGGCGGCCGTAACGGCGGCAACGGCATCATTCAGTTGCTGGAGTGCCTGGTCCATTGCTTGGCTGGCCATCTCAGAGATCTCCCTTCTTGATCGTCGGCTGGTCGGGATCGACGAAATTCGGGTTCACGACCTCGCCGCCGTCGGTCAGCATCGTCGCCTTGATCAGCTCATCGGTGCGGTTGAGGGCAAGGCTCTTGGTATCCTTGTCGACCATCGTCTCCAGGAAGGTAACGAGGTTCTTGGCGTAGAGGGCCGAGGCGCTGGCCGCGATCCGGCCGGCCATATTGGGATATCCGACCACCTTGACGCCCTCGACATCGGCGATCTTGCCGTATTCGGCCCCCTCGATATTGCCGCCGCGTTCGACCGCGAGATCGACGGCCACGGCGCCGGGACGCATCGCCTTCAGCATGTCGCGCCCGACAAGGCGCGGCGCCGGCCGGCCCGGAATGAGCGCCGTGGTGATGACGATATCCTGCTTGGCGATGTGATCGGCGACGAGCGCGGCCTGCTTCGCCTGATACTCCTTCGACATTTCCTTGGCATAGCCGCCGGCAGTCTCTGCCGCTTTGAACTCTTCGTCCTCAACGGCGACGAATTTCGCGCCGAGCGAAGCGACCTGCTCCTTTGCCGCCGGCCGTACGTCCGTCGCCGAAACGAGCGCGCCCAAACGCCGTGCGGTGGCAATCGCCTGCAACCCGGCAACGCCGGCGCCCATGACGAAGACCTTTGCCGCCGGCACCGTGCCCGCTGCCGTCATCATCATCGGCAGCGCCCGGTCATAGACGGCAGCAGCCTCGATCACGGCCTGATACCCTGCGAGATTGGCCTGCGACGACAAGACGTCCATCGACTGCGCGCGGGTGATGCGCGGCATCAGCTCCATGGCGAAGCTTGTCAGCCCTGCGCGCGCCATCTCCGCAAGAGCGGCCTCGTTGCCATAAGGGTCCATGATGGCGATGACGATCGCGCCGCTCTTGTAGCCGGAGATCTCTTTGCTCGTCGGGCGTCTCACCTTGAGGATGACATCCGCCGCCTTCGCATCCTTGATGGAGCCGATCCGGGCGCCGACGGCTTCATATTCGGTATCCGGAATGCGCGATAAAGCCCCCGCACCGGCTTCGATCACCACGTCGAAACCCAGGTTCTTCATCTTCTTCACCGTCTCGACGGAAGCCGCAACACGCGTCTCCTCCGCCACGCTTTCCTTGGCCACGAAAACCAGATTGCTCAACGACGACACCTCGCATCAGACGGCGCCGCTCCCGAATGCGGCGGCGCTGTAGTCTGCAGAATCATGGGAAAGCGCGGGCGATTGGCCCGGCATCGGTCAGCGCTGCAATATCAGCGCAACAGGACGACGCTGGCGATGGTCAGAACAATGAATATCAGGACGCCGCCGAGGAAACCGGCATGGCCAAAGAAACCGGCCGCCATGGCAATCAACAATGCGGCGACGATCGCAGATCCGACCTTGGCGCCCGAGATGAAAAGATTGTAGGTCTTCTCATGCTCCTTGTAGTCCATGGGAGCGCCCACTTCGGCGGGTCCAGTATGATGTTCGGCCATTCAGAATTCTCCCCTCAATCCTCTCCGCCGACAGACGATATAACTGCCAGCTGGAGCTCGTCCTCAAAAGTTGAAACACCCCGCAACGGGATGCCGCAACCAATTTCCTCCACCGAGGGGTTACACAAAGCGAGGAAAAATGCAATGCACGAGAAGGTCGCAGGCGGGCGTTGGCTGACGGAATCGCCAGGGATTTCGAAGACGCCCGCATCGAAACGATGACGCCGGCTAGGTCGTGACATCGGACGGCAGGATTCTGCCGGCGCCCGGCTGCCGCCGGTTGAGACTGGCCACTCTCTCGATGACCTGCTCCTGCGGCACCGGCGGCGAAAATACATAGCCTTGGATGATATCCGCCAGGTTCCGCTCGACCACCAATGCCAGCTGCTCCAGCGTCTCGACGCCTTCGATCACGATATGAAGGCTGAGCGCGCGGGAAAGATCGACGATACCGCATAGCAGCTTGAAACGGCGGCTATCCGTCGTGATGTCACGAACGAAAGACCTGTCGATCTTCACGACATCCACAGGCAGGGTATCGAGATAGCTGAGGCTCGAAAATCCCGTTCCGAAATCGTCGATCGCAATCGTGATGCCTTTGGCGCGCAGATCGGCGAGGATGGAGCGAACGGTCGCCACCTCATCCATCAGGCAGCTTTCAGTAATCTCGAGATGCAGGCGGGATGGCTCCAATCCTGACGCATCAAGCGCCGCCATGACGATTTTGACAATCTCGCCATTGCGCAGATCCTGCGCCGAGAGATTGACGGAAACCGCGAGCGGCGCAGGCCATGAAGCACAATCGTTGCAGGCTTGGTTGACCATGAAGCGAGTGATGCCGGCGACGATGCCCATTTCCTCGGCAACCTGTACGAAAAGATCGGGCGGGACTGAGCCCTTTTCCGGATGAATCCAGCGTGCAAGCGCCTCGCAGCATTCGATGCGGGAGCCATCGGGCGTGAACATCGGCTGATAGACGGCCTGAAGCCTGCCGGTTTCCACCGCCTCGCGCAAATCATCCTTCAGCTTCTGCCGCTCGACATAGCGTGTGTCCATCTCCTCCTCGAAGGCGCTGCAGCCGCCCTTCAGCCGCGATTTGGCATCGAAAAGCGCGAGATCGACCTTGATCTGCCACTCCTCCGGGCGAAACTCCCGGCTGGACACGGTCATGTATCCGCCGCTGACGGAAATCCGGAAACTGCTGTCTGCCACGCTGTAGGTGCCGGCCATTGCCGCATGCAGGGTGCGGATGCGGGCATCGATATCAGGAGCATCGTCTTCATTCGGAAAGAACAGCACGAATTGATCGCCGACAAGACGAGCGGCAATCGCTGCGGCGCCGACAAGCTGCTTCAGGCGCTCGGCTATGGCGACCAGTAGGCGGTCCCCGGCAACGTGCCCCTTGGTATCGTTGACGTGCTTGAAGTCATCGATATCGAGAACCAGAATGCCGATGCGGCTTTCCCGCTTGCGCGCAGCCAGCCTCTCCTTGACCAGATCCATGAAATATTCGCGATTCGGCAGCCCCGTCAAAGGGTCGTAGCGCACCATATGCAGGATCTTGCGCTCTGCCCGAACGCGCACCGTCACATCTTCGAAAATCAGGATCACGATTCCGTCGGCGCGACGGCTGGCCGAAAATTCCAGGAACTGATCCTCGTTGAATTGAATGAGCGTTCGCGACAGCGTGCCGCTGACGAGCTGTGCCAGCTGCCGCTGGATAAGTCCGGGCAGCGATCCGTCGATGAAGGCATGGCGCGCGCCGTAGCGCAGAACGACATCGAATTCGCAGTCCTTGAGCCGCTGCGGATCGGCAAAATTAAGGAGCTCGCATGCCTTGCGATTGACGACCAGAATGCGGTTCTGGGCATCAAGCATGAACAGCCCGTGCGTCATGCTGTTCAGCGCGGTGTCGAACCTGTCGGCCATCAGCGATATCTCGCGCGAAGCGATGATGTTCCGGTAGAGAAATTCGCGCATGCCATTCGCCATTGCGCGTGTCGTCAGCCCAAACGGAATGAGCATGAGGGAGGCGATTGCCTTGTAAGGCTGCTGCAGCAGCAGGCAGGCAACGATGATCGGCACGCAGCAGCACAGAATCTGAAGATCGACCGCGCGAGGCGAACCATAGTTGCGGCCGACGATCGACACCATCGACGCCATCGTGACGGCGACGCAGATGAATTCCGCCAGCGGATTCTGCAGGATGAGGATGGCATAGCCGCTGCCGATGCCGAGGATGGCCGCCGTCGCCGCCGCGCCGATCACATAGCGCGTTTCCCAGCCGGCAATATCGACGCGCGTAAGATCATTCTTATCCGCGGCGTCGAACAGCCGGAACAAATGGATGCGTAAGCCAAAGACAACCGCAATCGCCACGCAAAAGGCCAGATAGATGCCGGCATGCGTGCTCAGGAAAACGAGGACATATGTCAGGATATGAACGAACACGCCCGTAAAGAGCGTTTTGCGATTTCCGAAAAGCGAACTGACGAACGACAGATAAACATCCGTCGGCACGGTGTCCGGGCTTGGAGGCTTCATTCAGACTTCCCCTGATGCGGCGGACACCCTAGTGGAAACCCTTTAAAATTTACTTGCCCGAACAGAGCCCATTCGGACAGATTTTCCAGTCAAAGCGGCAGCTTAAGTCGAAGCTGGATCATGATCAGCACTGCACTGGCACAATGATTCCCGGCTCCTCCCAGGGCGGATATAATATTTAAATCACTAATAAAGAAAACAATATATCTCAAAAGACTTATGAAATACGATTACAGCTTGCCCGCCCGCTGCTGGATCATCATGAAGGTATCAAAAGTATACTCGGAAAGCTGCATCCAAAGATAGGCATCCTTCTTGTAGGCGACTTGATCCTCATAGATGCGCTTGAAATAATCATTTGATTTGGAAAGATCGGCATAAAGCGCGCCGGCTGCCTGGAAGCAGGCCTCCATGATCTCCTGGCTGAAAGGTCTGAGCGTCACCCCCTGCTGCACGATATCCTTCAGCGCCTGGGGATTTTTGACGTCGTATTTCGCCAGCATGTTGGTGTTGGCGAAGGCGCAGGCGTCGCCAAGGATTGCCTGATAGTTCTTCGGCAAGGCATTCCATTTTTCCAGGTTGAAGAAGGCATGCACCACGGCGCCACCTTCCCACCAGCCCGGATAATAATAATATTTCGCGATCTTCTGCAGCCCGAGTTTCAGGTCGTCATAGGGGCCGACCCATTCGGCCGCATCGACCGTACCCTTGCTCAGCGCATCATAGACACCGTTGACCGCAATATCCTGTTGCGGGACGACACCGATCTTCTCGATCACCTTGCCGGCCAGGCCGGCGATGCGCATCTTCAGCCCCTTGAGATCGTCGAGCGTATTGATTTCCTTGCGAAACCAGCCGCCCATCTGCGCGCCGGTATTGCCTGCGGGAAGCCCCAAGATACCCTGCGTCGCGTAGAACTCGTTCATCAGCTTGTTGCCGTCGCCCTGGTAGAACCAGGCATTGGTCAGCCGGGCGTTGAGGCCGAACGGCAGCGCCGTGCCGATGGCATAGGTCGGATCCTTTTGCCAGAAATAATAGGAGCAGGTGTGCGCGGCATCGACGGCGCCGGCGCTGACCGCATCGGCCGCCTGCGCACCAGAAACGATCTCACCGGCCTCATAGGTCTGGATGACGAAATTGCCGTTGGTCGCGTCGGAGACATGCGCGGCAATATCCTCCGCGCCGCCATAAATCGTGTCCAGGCTCCTGGGGAAGGAGGAGGTCATCCTCCAGGTGATCTTCGGATATTCCTGCGCAAGAGCCGGGCTCGCAAGCGCGGAAGCGGCAGCACCTGCGCCAACAGCTCCTGCCCGCCTGATGAAGGAACGGCGATCCATCGAATTCTCCCATACGGACGGCATTGCTGGGGAACGGCGTGTCCCCCGTCACGGCGCAAGCGATGGAACTAACCATGCCGCACCCGGTCTTTCAAGTTTGCTCTTGCACCGCATTATGGCGATTCCTGTACATCGGCGTAACGAGCCTGAACAAAGCCTTGCGAAAACCTCTGCGCGTTGCCGGCCGGGCCGTATTCGCGTAAGTTCGTAAGGCGTAAATCCGCCCTCGGATCGACATCATGATCGTCCAGAGGTCCAATGAAAAAATGTCTGCAGCCTTCGGAGCCTTGCATGCCCAGACCGATCATTGCCATTCCCGCCGATATCCGCGAGTTCGACGGCACCAGCTGGCATGCGGTGCAGCTGCAATATGTCCGCGCAGCGGTCAAAGCGGCTGGGTTGATGGCGCTGATCGTTCCCGCGCTTGAGGATGGCAACGATGCGGACGCCATTCTCGACCGGGTGGACGGGCTGCTCGTTTCCGGCTCCGCAACCAATGTGCATCCATCGCTCTATGGAAAGGAAGCGCTTGAAAGCGACGGTCCTTTCGATCCGGCGCGCGACGCGACTTCGCTGCCGCTCATCCGCCGCGCCATCGATCGCGCCATTCCGATGCTCGCCATCTGCCGCGGCATTCAGGAACTGAACGTCGCGCTTGGCGGCACGCTGGCCAGCGAAATCCAGGACCAGCCGGGCATCTGGGACCATCGCAAGCCGCCGAATGTCGATCGCGATACGATGTATTCCATCCGCCAGAGCGTCTTCGTCAAGGAAGGCTCCTGCATCGCCCGCGTCGTCGGGCCGGGTGAAGTGCGTGTCAATTCGCTGCATCGCCAGGCGATCGCCGATACCGCGCCGAGACTGCAGGTGGAAGCGCTGGCCGAGGATGGTACGATCGAGGCCGTTTCCGTCATCGGCGCCAAGGCCTTTGCCGTCGGCGTACAATGGCATCCGGAATATTGGGCCGAAACAGATTCGCCGTCGCTGAAGCTCTTCACCGCCTTCGGCGATGCCGTGCGCGATTATGCGGCTGGCAAGGAGCGGCCAGCGGTCGCTCCGTATCCGCAAAAAGCCATATGATCAGCCGCGCGGCTTGACCGGCGTTTCCGGCACCGGCGTCATAGGCTCACCCTTGGCGAACCATTCGATGATATTGTCGACGACGAGATCGGCCATGGCATCGCGCGTCGGCGCCGAGGCCGAGGCCACATGCGGTAGCAGGGAAACATTCGGCAGCGAGAGATATCCGGCCGGGACATTCGGTTCGTCGTAGAAGACATCCAGGCCGGCAGCGCCCAGCGTACCGTTGCCGAGGGCTGTTATCAGCGCATCATCATCGACGGACCAGCCGCGGCCGACATTGATGAACACGCCCTGCGGCCCGAGCGCCGACAGGATCTCGGCATTGATGACCTTGTGCGTCTCAGGCGTCTTCGGCACGATGGAAATCAGCGTATCCACCGACTGCGCCATCTCCTTCAGTGTCGGATAGTAGTCATAGGGCAGCGAATCACGCGGCGTGCGGGTGTGATAGCCGATCTTCACCTTGAACGGCTCCAGCCTTCTTGCGATTTCCAGGCCGATGCGACCGAGACCGTTGATGCCGATGCGGCGTCCCTTCATCGAAAAGGGCGAGAGCGGAAAAGCCCCTTCCTTGACCCAGCGCCCCTCGCGCAGCCAAGTCTCCGCCTTCGGAAATTGCCGCAGCGTGTTCAACAGCAGGGCGATCGCGGTATCGGCGACCTCATCATTCAGGACATCAGGCGTGTTGGTGACGACGATGCCCTTGGAGGCTGCGTGCTTGACGTCGACGCCATCATAGCCGACGCCGAAATTGGCAATGATTTCGACATTCGGAAAGGCATTGATCCAGCGCGCATTGAAGCTGCCTGCAACGGCAACGCCGCGGATGCGGGCTGCGGTTTCCGCATCGACCTTCGGACCGCCATCGCGTTCGACGGAAACGATATCGAACTGCTTCCCGAGTCTTTCAAGGACACGCGGGTGTATCTTCCCCGGAACGAGGACGGCGATGCGATTATCGGACATGGATCTTTCCTCTTGAGAGACAGTTCGGCGCCGAACCGCTGCTAGCGAGCTTTATAAGGCGCCGTCGATTGGCGGATGCGCATTTCCGGCTTGATAAGATGGATACCGTCCGGTTCATGGCTTCCCGCCAGCCTATCCAAAAGCGCGCGCGCTGCAAGCCTTCCGACCTCGGCCTGACCGTTCCAGACGGTGGTCAGCGCCGGCGTCGCGATCGCCGCCTCCTCCAGATCGTCATAGCCGGTGACGGAAATGTCCCGCCCCGGGACGAGGCCGGCGCGCGAAATGCCGTTCATGAGACCGATGGCGACCAGATCGTTCCAGCAGACGGCGGCTGTCGGCTTCTGCGGCAACGACAGGAAGTGCACCGCCGCCTCAAAGCCGCCCTGTTTGGAGCGTGCGCCGGGAATGCGCAGATTGGGATCAACCTCGATGCCCGCCTTGCGCAGCGCATTCACATAGCCCTGGTAACGGTCGCGCCCCGTCGAGGTCTGATCGGTGCCCCCGATCATGGCAATGGAGCGGTGGCCAAGGCTGATCAGATGGTTGGTTGCAAGCGAGATGCCGTAACTGTCGTCGCCACGAAAGGTCGGCAGATCCAGCGCTTCGATCTGGCGCGCGACGAGGATGGCCGGCATGCCGTTTTCTTCCGCCAGCTCGAAATCCTCCGGCGGCGTCCCAATCGCCGGCGACATGATGACACCGTCACCACCGAGCTGCAGCAGCGTCTCGATGAAGGTCCGCTGCTTTTCGACCGAATCATAGTGATTGGAAAGGATGAAGGTGTGACGGCTGCGGTCGAGCTCGCTTTCGATTGCCTTCAGGATTTCTCCATAGAAAGGGTTCATGATGTCATGAACAACGACACCGATGATGCCAGATCGCGATGTCCTGAGGCTCGCCGCGCGGCGATTGTAGATGTAGCCCAACGCGCGGGCCTGATCCTTGATCTTCTCGCGCGTGTTGACCGCAACCAATGGGCTATCGCGTAAGGCCAGAGATACCGTTGCCGTTGAAATGCCCAGCGTTTCCGCAATCGTAGAAAGCTTTATCTTTTGCGCCACGCGCGCCCTCCCCGTGAAACGCAGCCGTAACATATCCCGTTCGTTTTACGATTCCGGAATTTAAAATCTTTAATTAAAAGCTTTAATCACGCCGCGCAACACGAATTCTTGAGGATTCTCAGAATTCGTCATCATCCTCGTCGCCATCGGCCGCCTGGAGATTATGCTCGATCGTTTTGAGCAGGCGCACGAGTGAACGAATATCTTTTTCCGAGAAGCCACGGGTAGCAAGCTCATCGCAGCTGGCAGCCGAACTTTCGATTTCGCTGACGCTGTTTCGCCCTGCTTCGGTCAGATAGACCTTGGTCAGACGGGCATCGTCCGCATCTGGCCGCCGTTCGACGAAGCCTTGCGCCTCCATGCGGCCGATCGTGCGCGTCATCGTCGGCGCCTTGACCCCGAGCTTCTGCGCCAAGGTACCGGCCGGAAGACCATCGCTTGCCGCCAGAGCAAGAATGACACCGTCCTGCCCGGCGTAGAGGCCGCTCGCCGTCAGGCTGCGCGTCATCACCGTGCGCATGGACCGAGCCGCCTGCGTCAATGCCGGCGACAGATCGGCAAGCGTGTAGTCCCGGTGATCCTTCTTCTTACCTGACTTACTTTTCTTCCCGACCTTGTTCTTTTTGCCCATCGTGATTCCGTTGACCTTTTCGCCGCGAAGTCATCACGCTATGACATTGCGCAGGTTACTGACATAAACAAGAGGCACACCCTCAGATGGTGCATCCTTTGCCATGTTTCGATGACAATGATGAAACATTGACACCCGAAGAGCGAACAAAATGGATCGCGGTGCTGCCACTTGGCGCCTATGAGCAACACGGCCCGCATTTGCCATTCGAAACCGACGCACTCATCGCCGACGGAATCGTCTCACGCCTCAAGGTTGCCTTGCCGGCAAATCTGCCCGTCACCTTCCTGCCCGTCGAGCCGGTTGGCTATTCCATCGAACATATGGATGTCGCCGGCACAAAGACATTGACCTTCGACGAAGCTGTTCGGCGCTGGCTCGGCATTGCTGAGCAGATGAACAATCTCGGCATCCGCAAATTCGTCATGCTGAATGCTCATGGCGGCAACTCGCCGCTGATGACCATCGTCGCAACGGAAGCGCGCGTGCGCTTCGACATGCTGGCGGTCGCCACCAGCTGGACGCGTTTCGGCATGCCGGATGGGCTGATTGCGCCGGATGACAAAGCCATCGACATTCACGGCGGCGATATCGAGACATCGGTCATGCTTGCCCTCCATCCGGAAAAGGTTGACATGTCGAAGGCGGCAAACTTCCCGTCACGGCAATCAGAGTTCATCAAGGGCTTCAAGCATCTGCGCGCCTATGGACCTCACGCCTTCGGCTGGAAAATGGCCGATCTGAGCAGCCAGGGTGTGGTCGGCAACGCGGCCGTGGCCACGGCGGAAAAAGGGGAGCGATTGATTGCGCATGCCGTCAAAGGTCTCGTCGAACTGCTTGAGGATATCAATAAATTCGATGCGACGACCCTGACTTAAGCGCATGGTCGATCCGCCTGCCCGCAACCCAATGTGATCTTATAACATATAAAAGCCTTTGAACTGGCGTCGCCAACTCCTTATATGGAACCCGACCAATGTCTGCTCCCCGGGGCAACCTTTCATATTTCGAGGCTCCCATGACCGAAACAGCCACGCAAAAGCCCGTTCCCGTCACCGTTCTCACCGGCTATCTCGGCGCCGGCAAGACGACGCTGCTCAACCGCATCCTTTCGGAAAACCACGGCAAGAAATACGCCGTCATCGTCAACGAATTCGGCGAGATCGGCATCGACAATGATCTCATCGTCGAGTCGGACGAAGAAATCTACGAAATGAACAATGGCTGCGTCTGCTGCACCGTGCGCGGCGACCTCATCCGCGTCGTCGAAGGCCTGATGCGCCGCCCCGGCCGCTTTGACGGCATCATCGTCGAAACGACAGGCCTTGCCGATCCGGTTCCGGTCGCTCAGACCTTCTTCATGGATGACGATGTCCGCGCCAAGACCGAACTCGACGCGGTCGTCGCACTCGTCGATGCCAAGCATCTGCCGCTGCGCCTGAAGGACAGCCGCGAAGCGGAAGATCAGATCGCCTTTGCCGACGTCGTCGTCATCAACAAGTCCGACCTCGTCTCTCCGGAAGAGCTTGCTCAGATCGAGGACATCGTCCGCGCCATCAACCCGGCTGCCCGCGTTTACAAGACGACCCGTTCTGGGGTCGAGCTCGCCCGCGTGCTGAACCAGGGTGCCTTTAATCTGGAGCGCGCGCTGGAAAACGACCCGCACTTCCTCGAGCATGGCCACGAGGATCACGTCTGCGGTCCGGATTGCGATCATCACCATCACGACCATGATCACGATCACCACCATCATCATGATCATGACCACGATCATGATCATCACCACCACGATCACGACCATCATCACCACGGCCTGTCGCCGATCCACGACGTCACCGTGCAGTCGGTTTCGCTGCGTGGCGGCGAGATGAACCCGGAGCGCTTCTTCCCCTGGATCCAGAAGGTCACGCAGACGCAAGGCCCGAATATCCTGCGCCTCAAGGGGATCATCGCTTTCAAGGACGATCCGGAGCGCTACGTCGTTCAGGGCGTGCACATGATCATCGAAGGCGATCATCAGCGCCCCTGGAAGGACGGCGAGAAGCATGAAAGCCGCCTCGTCTTCATCGGCCGCGAGCTCGACCGCGAAAAGCTGGAAGCCAGCTTCAAGGCGTGTGAGGCGTCTGCCTGATGCCGACTGTTGCTCCGCTTGATATCGACGGCCACGTTCTGGCCGTCGAATTTTTAGGTGACACCCCCTTCTTCGCCAGCGCCGCCGGCGCGATCCACCGCCTCGAAGGTGGCGAGAAGGTTACCGAAGCCCATCAGGGGATGCTGACCTGCATCCGCGATCCCTATAGCGAAAGCCTGATTTCCGGCGGCGAGGACGGCAAGGTTCAGAGGATCGCAGCCGACGGCAGCACGACGGTGCTCGCAGAAGCGCCGCGCAAATGGATCAGCCAGCTTGCAGCCGGCCCGCAGGGCTCCGTCGCCTATTCCTATGGCAAGAGCACTTTCGTACGGCTCTCCGATGGGACGACGAAAGAGTTTCCGGAAGAACGCACCGTCGAAGGCATAGCCTTTGCACCCAAGGGCCTGCGCATCGCGGTTGCCCGCTATAATGGCGTATCCCTGCACTGGGTCGGCATGAGCGCGCAGCCGATCAATCTGGAATGGAAGGGCGCCCATACAAGCGTCACCTTCTCGCCGGATGGCCAGTTCATCGTCACCACAATGCAGGAAAACGCCCTGCACGGCTGGAAGATGGACACGAAGCCCGGCGCCGAGGCCCGTCATATGCGCATGACGGGCTATCCCGCCAAGGTGAAGTCGCTCTCCTGGTCCAACAAGGGCAAGTGGCTGGCCTCTTCGGGCGCGCCCGCGGCGATCATCTGGCCCTTCCAGGGCAAGGACGGCCCGATGGGCAAGGCGCCGCTCGAGCTCGGCACGCGCGCGAACATCATGGCGACTTCCGTGAAATTTCATCCCGCCGAGGATATTCTCGCCATCGGCTTCATCGACGGCATGATCCTCGCGGTCCGCATCGGCGACGCCAAGGAAGCGCTCTTGCGCCGGCCCGGCAAGGGGGCAATCACATCGATGAGCTGGAGCAAGTCCGGCAAGCTGCTCGCCTTCGCCTCCGAAGCCGGCGACTGCGGCGTTGTCGATATATCCGGTTAAGTAGAAAGACAGGATCATGCCTCAGCCAGGAACGGCGATCGCCGGAAATGCGCCCATCCCAGCAGAAAACGTGTGGGACGTGATCCGTTGCGAAGCCGCGGAACTGGCGGCGCGCGAGCCGACTCTTGCGTCGCTGCTGCGAGCGCAGTTGCTTGACGGAAACTCCAATGCCGAAAGCCTTGCCAACATTCTCGCCGCCCGGCTCTGCGTCGTCAGGATCGAGCATGGTGACATGCTTTCGCTGCTGTCCGATGTACTCAAGCGATATCCCGTCATCCTGCAGGCAACGGAAGCGGATCTTGTCGCGGTGCGAACCCGCGACCCTGCCTGCACGACCTACCTGCACGCACTGCTGAACCTGAAGGGCTTTCATGCCCTGCAGACGCACCGCATCGCTCATGCGCTCTGGACGGAAGGCCGCAAGGAAATTGCGAGTTGGCTTTCCAATCTCGTCTCGCTCGTCTTCGGACCGGATATCCATCCGGCAGCGAAGATCGGCACCTCGATCATGCTCGATCATGGCTCCGGCATCGTCATCGGCGAGACTGCCGTGGTCGAGGATGAGGTTTCCATCCTGCAGAACGTCACGCTCGGCGGCACCGGCAAGGAAAGCGGCGACCGTCACCCGAAGATCCACCACGGCGTGATGATCGGCGCCGGCGCCAAGATCCTCGGCAATATCGAGGTGGGCGCCTTCAGCAAGGTTGCCGCTGGCAGCGTCGTGGTCAAAACCGTACCGCCGCATTGCACGGTCGCAGGCGTACCCGCCGCGGTCGTGCGCATCCATCGCGCCGACGAGATCCCGGCCGAGACGATGGATCAGAATATCTGATTTCGCCTGGGACTGTGGCCACCTCGTGGTTCGAGGCATCGTCGTTTTCGCTGCGCTTAACGCCGCTGCACCTCACCATGAGGTGGAGCAAGTTCCGTGACGAGGCACGCAGATCAGCCCTCATGCTGAGGAGGCCCGAAGGGCCGTCTCGAAGCACGAGGGCGGGTGAGGAAGCGCCCCGCCACCAGTCCGTGACATAAGGTAGCACCGGAAACGCTCCCCTTACCCTTCATGGAACTGTCATGCTCCATTGATAGCTCGAAAGGGTTCTCTATGCCCGGCGTGGCGCAAATGCGCCGGAGCAATGCCCCCACTCGAAGAGGATATGACGATGACCAGTTTTTCACGTCGCGCCGCCCTTAAAGCCGGCAGCGCGCTTACCCTTGTTTTGCTCTGTTCCGCCGCCGGTGCCGCCGATATGGCGCCGGCACCGAATACCGCGACCCCCATCAAGCATCTTGTCGTTATCTTCCAGGAAAATGTCTCCTTCGACCATTATTTCGCGACCTACCCCAAGGCAGCGAACGTCGATGGCGAACCGGCATTCAAGGCCGCCGACAACACGCCGACCGATATCAATACGCTCGCCAATGCCGGTCTTCTGGACAACAATCCGAACAAAACCAACACGGCAAACGGCGCCGATGCGGCAGCCCCCTTCCGGCTCGACCGCACGCAGGCCGCAACCCAGTCGCAGAACCATGGCTATACCGCCGAACAGGCCGCCTACAACAACTTCGCCATGGACCTCTTCCCCGCCAATACCGGCAAGGGCACCAAGGGTGCTGCCGGCGCCTTCGGCACCAAGGGTCAGGTCATGGGCTATTACGACGGTAACACCGTCACGGCCCTTTGGAATTATGCCCAGCACTATGCGCTGAACGACAATTCCTTCTCCACCAATTTCGGCCCTTCGACCCCCGGCGCGCTGAACCTGATCTCCGGCCAGACCAATGGCGCCATCCTGCCGCCCGGCTATACGCTGGAAAGCGACGGCACCTATTCCAAGGGCCGCATCGTGCCCGACGGCAATGGCGGCTGGACCGCGATCAGCGATTTCGATCCGACGGGCGACGTCTGTTCGGTCGGCCAGACGGCGCTGATGTACGGCAAGAACATCGGCGACATGTTGAACGAGCACAAGATCACCTGGGGCTTCTTCGAGGGCGGCTTCGACCTCTCGCAGACCAACCCGGACGGCACGACCGGCTGCAAGCGCGCGACTACATCGGCCATCGCCAAGGTCAATTACACCGATTATATTCCGCATCACCAGCCGTTCCAGTATTACGCCTCAACGGCCAACCCGACACATGCGCGTCCGTCTTCGGTGGCAACGATCGGCACGACCGATGCGGCAAATCACCAGTACGACATGACGGATTTCTACGCGGCCCTGAAGAACGGCAATATGCCCGCCGTCAGCTTCCTGAAGGCACCGGCCTATCAAGATGGCCACGCCGGCTATTCCGATCCGCTCGACGAGCAGGAATTCGTCACACAGGTGGTCAACACCGTGCAGAATTCGCCGGACTGGAAGGACACCGCCATCATTATCCTCTACGACGATTCCGACGGCTGGTATGATCATGCCCATGCGGTCGTCAATCCGTCGAAAATCCCCGTCAAAGGCTATGACGTTCTGAGCGGCGACGGCTGTTCCACCGGCACTGCCCTGCCCGGCGTCAACGGCCAGCCGGCGCAGGGACGGTGCGGCTACGGCACGCGCCAGCCGCTGCTCGTCATCTCGCCTTATGCCAAGGTCAACTTCGTCGATCACACGCTGACGGACCAGACCTCCGTCATGCGCTTCATCGAAGATAACTGGATGGGCGGCGCCCGCCTCGGCGGCGGCTCCTTCGATGTGCTCTCGGGCTCGCTGAACACCATGTTCGACTGGTCCAAAGGTGACGCGCCGAAGCTGATCCTCGATCCAAAGACCGGCAACCAGGCATCGTAAATCCAGAAGGGAGACGGAAATGCCCCTGACCTACCGCCGTCTCCTGCCGCTCATCGCACTCGCGGGCCTGTCGCTTGCGGGTGCGGCTGCAGGCATGGCAAACGAACCGGCCGCCAGTGCTTCGGCAACCGATGGCTATGATGACCAGGCGCCGCTGAGCGCGGTGGCGCAACTCGGCAAGAAGCTGTTCTTCGATCCGTCACTCTCGGGCGGCGGCCAGATGTCCTGCGCGACCTGTCACGATCCGGCCAACCACTACGCGCCGGCCAACGACCGTGCCGTCCAGCTCGGTGGCCCGCATCTCGATCAGCCGGGTATCCGCGCAGTGCCGAGCCTCGCCTACAAAATGTCGACGCCATCCTTCTCGATCGGAGAAGAGAGCGCTGCCGACGAAGCGGCGGAAGCATCGCCGATGACCGAAGCGTCGGGCGTGGCTCTGGCCAATGCTCCGGCCGCCGTCGCCGGCCCGATGACCGCCCAGGCCGTCGTCAAGGCCGATGCGGCAGCCGCAGCAAACCTCGTGCCGCAGGGCGGCATGTTCTGGGATGGGCGTGTCGATTCGCTGGAGGAACAGGCCCTGCAGCCAATGATCTCACCCTTCGAGATGGCGAATGCCGATGCGGCCACCGTCTATGCCAAGCTGAAAGAGAGTTACGGCAAGGAGATTTCGGCGCTCTTCGGCGACAATATCCTCAGCGATCAGGACATGACGATCTCCGAGATCGGCTTCGCGCTCGCCCGCTATCAGATCGAGGACAGCTCCTTCCATCCCTATACCAGCAAGTACGACTACTATCTGCGCGGCAAGGCAGTGCTGACGGATGCAGAAGCGCGGGGTCTGAAGCTCTTCGACGATGCGAACAAGGGCAATTGCGCCTCCTGCCATCTCGATAAGATGACCGGCGACGGGCAGATGCCCAACTTTACCGATTTCGAGTTCGAGGCACTCGCCGCACCGCGCAATCCGGCAATTCCGGCCAATGCCGATGCGCATTACTACGACACCGGCATTTGCGGCCCGCTGCGCAACGACACCTATTCCGCCCAGCCGCAGAATTGCGGGCTGTTCAAGACGCCGACGCTGCGCAATGTCGCGGCCCGCCATGCCTTCTTCCACAATGGCGTCTATCGGAGCCTTGAGGATGTGACCCGTTTCTATGTCAAGCGCGATACCAACCCGGATGAGATCTATCCGAAGGATGCGAGCGGCAAGGTGCTGAAATATGATGATTTGCCAGCGCAGTATCGGGCGAATATCGATGTCATCGACGCCCCGATGAACCGCAAGCCCGGCGATGCCCCAGCCCTCAACGACGCCGAGATAGCCGATGTCGTCGCCTTCCTGAAAACGCTGACGGATGGCTATGACCCGACAAAGGACAGCGTGAAGGCTGCGAAATAATAAGGCCTCCGACCGGGCGGCGGAGGCCTTATAATACGTCGAGACTGTTCGAGTCCTTTATGCAGCCTTTGCTATCGGCGGCTGGGCCAGTTTGCGGCCGCTGGCGACGATCATGCCGGCGGCGCTGTCGAGCCACCCTTCCTTGAGCTCGAGGGCCAGGAAGCGCTCGCGCTGGAACGGCCCCGGCATGACGAGATGGCGCGTCTTTGCGGCAAAGAAGCCGAAACGCTCGTAGTAAGGCGCATCGCCGACGAGCAGGATCGCGCCATGGCCGCGCTTCTTGGCTTCCAGGATGGCGGCGCGCATCAGCGCCGAGCCGATGCCCTTACCTTCATAGGCGGGATCGATCGCCAGCGGGCCGAGCAGCAGCGCCTCGACCGGGCGCGTCTCCCGATCGACGCCGGCTTCGACGTTCCAGAGGCGAACCGTGCCGATGACATGGCCGGCGCGATCGCGCGCGACGATTGCCAGACCTTCAGCCGGCACGCGGCCCTGGCGCAGCTTTTCCGACGACTTCTTGCGGCGGTCGGGACCCATGGCGCGATCCAGTAGGTTTTCGCGCGCAACGACATCGCCTGCGTTTTCCAGGTCGAGAGTGAATGTGGACGGCGCAAAGAATGCGCGGACAGAATCAAGAACAGCGGCCATCTCGGCCTCCCGTGCCCAATACCGTTATCAGCGGTGGTGACGAACTATTGTGAGGGTGCCGCCCCGGATGGTTACGGGGGCGGCTTTGTCGAACTTCAGATCCCTGCCGGACCTTAGATAATGTAGGCCTTCAGCGGGTCGAAGCCATTGAACGCCACAGCCGAGTAGGTCGTGGTATAGGCGCCGGTGCCTTCGATCAGAACCTCGTCGCCGATGGTGAGCGACACCGGCAGCGGATAGAGGTTCTTCTCATAGAGCACGTCGGCCGAATCGCAGGTCGGGCCGGCAATGACGCAGGGTTCCATCTCGTCGCCGTCGCGCGTCGTGCGGATCGGATAGCGGATCGCCTCGTCCATGGTTTCGGCGAGACCGCCGAATTTGCCGATATCGAGGAAGACCCAGCGAGCGGCGTCATTGTCCGACTTCTTGGAAATCAGGACGACTTCAGCCTTGATCACGCCGGCATTGCCAACCATGCCGCGGCCCGGCTCGATGATCGTGTGCGGGATCTGGTTGCCGAAATGGGCGCGCAGAGACGCAAAGATCGCCTTGCCATAGGCTTCGGCCGAGGGAACGTCGCGCAGATACTTGGTCGGGAACCCGCCACCCATGTTGACCATCTGCAGGTGGATGCCCTGCTTGGCGAGCGAAACGAAAACCCGCTTGGCATCGGCAAGAGCATCGTCCCAGGCATCGACCTTGGTCATCTGCGAGCCGACGTGGAAAGACACGCCATAGGATTCCAGACCGAGCTGATGAGCATAGACGAGAACGTCGACGGCCATCTGCGGGACGCAGCCGAACTTGCGCGACAGCGGCCATTCCGCGCCTTCGCCATCCGTCAGGACACGGCAGAACACGCGGGCGCCGGGTGCGGCACGCGAGATCTTCTCGACTTCCTCATGGCTGTCGACGGCGAAGAGGTTGATACCGAGTGCATGCGCACGGGCGATATCGCGCTCCTTCTTGATGGTGTTGCCGTAGGAGATACGCTGAGCGGTCGCGCCGGCATCGAGCGCCATTTCGATTTCGGCGACGGACGCGCAATCGAAGTTGGAGCCGAGGCTTGCGAGCAGGCGCAGCACTTCCGGAGCCGGATTGGCCTTGACGGCATAATAGATGGCGCTGTCCGGCATGGCATGACGGAAGGCGTGAAAATTGTCGCGGACGACATCGAGATCGACCACCAGGCAAGGACCGTCCGGACGTCGGGCAGCGAGGAAATCGCGAATACGTTGCGTGGTCATGTCAATTCCCTTTCAAATTCCAAAGGCTCCGGGGAAAACCCAGAGGACAAAGGGCGACGCTCACTCGCTCAGGAACCAGCCGGTGGAGACCCCGGTACCGTGCAAATGCGCGAAGCGCGGATGATGAACCAGTGCCGCAAGCGGCGCTAATTCGCTTTGTCTGCCATGGATTGGAGGGAATATCCCAACCGCACTTCCGGCAATGAAGGTGTGCCTCTTCAGTAACCCCGGCTGATGGAAAGCCGGGAGAGAACAAAAAGGCCCGCACCGTCGTTGCTTCAGATGTCCTCGCATTTTCCGGTTGGCCGGAATAGCGACTGGAGGGGTTAATTCCAGGTACCTTACCGATTTTCTCACCACATCGAGGATCGGCGGACACCCACGGGCACGTGCGACTTTGGGCTGACCTCGAAATAGGAATATTCGCCGACATAATCAAGAAAATTTTTCTCCCATGCCCGAAAAAAATAATTGAACAAATCGAAGCATTTTGTTCAACATCCGGAAACAGTTAGCGGGAGGCTTCACCATGGACACTTTGACCCGGATTCGCGCCTTCATCGACGTGGTCGAGGCCGAGGGATTTTCGGCAGCCGCGCGCAAGACCGGCCGCTCCAAGGCGCTCTTGTCGAAATATGTCCGGGAATTGGAAGACGAGCTCGGCGCGCTGCTGTTGAACCGCACCACGCGTCAATTCTCCATGACGGAGGCCGGCCATACCTATTATCGTACCGCCTCCGACATCCTGAAGGAGATCGACAATCTCGCCGACCTCGTGCGCGAGAACAACCAGCAACTTAAAGGTCGGCTGCGTGTTTCCGTGCCGCGCACCTTTGTCGACGCCGATGTCGGGCAGTCGCTGATCGATTTCGCCAAGGAGAATCCCGATCTTGCGCTGGAAATCGCTGCCGACGACCGCTTCGTGGACCTGATCGAGGAAGGCTTCGATGTCGCCGTGCGCATCACCAAACTCGAAGACTCCGGCATGATTGCCCGCAAGATTTCCGATTTCCGCGTCCATCTCTGCGCGACGCAAGCGTTTCTCGATCGTTATCCGACGCTGGAACATCCGACTGACCTTGCGCGCATTCCCTTCATCATCGACACCAACACCCGCTCGCAAGGCACTATTCGGTTCGTCGATGCCGACAGCACGACCTTCAACGTCGCCATCAACGGCACGCTCGAGGTCAATAGCCCGCATGCAACGCTGCGTGCGGCGCTCGCCGATCTCGGCGTTGCCATCGTCCCGGATTTCATCGGCCGTAAGGCGATCGAAAGCGGACAGTTGCTGACGCTGTTCAATGACTACCTGCCGACGGACCGCGGCATCTATGCCGTCTACCCGCACCGCCGCTACCTCCCGGCCAAGGTGCGCATCTTTGTGGACTACCTGCACAACTGGTTCCGCAAGAACGGCTGAACGGGCAAGGTTGGCCGCCCGGTCCCAATTCCGTCTCATTTCCTGACCAGAAAACGAAGTGAATCAATGCTCACGAAACACATCGGACGCATGAGAAAATCCACGATCATCCACGCTGTTGCCATGACCGGCGGCCTGTTGCTTGCGCCGGCCATAGCATCGGCGCATCCGCATATTTTCGTGGAAGCCCGTCTGGAAGTGCTCGCCGGCGCGGATGGCAATGTGCAGGAGCTGCGCAACGTCTGGCGCTTCGACGAGGTGTTCTCTTCCTCCGTCCTCATGGATTTCGACAAGAACACCAATCTGAAGCTCGACCCTGACGAGCTGAAAGAAGTCGGCAAGACGGTGCGCGAGTCATTGGCCGATTACGACTATTATGCGAACCTGACGCTCAATGGCAAAACGATCAAGGTGGACAAGCCCGATATCATCAATGTCGACTTCCGCGATGGCCAGCTCCTGATGTTCTTCGCCGTCAAACCGGCCGAGCCGATGCCGCTCGCCAAGGGCAACAAGATGAGCTTCGGCATCTACGACCCGACACTCTATACCTCGATCGATTTCCCGAGCGACAATGAATTGGTGACGGAGGGCGATGCCTTCAAAAGCTGCACGCATAAGGTCGTCCGGCCCAATCCGGATGAAGTCATCGCCGAAAACAGGTCGACATTGACGGATGCCTTCTTCAACGATCCGACGGGAACGACCATGTCGAAACTCTTTGCAACGCGGATAGATGTGCAATGCTGATTTCGAGGCTAAGGACGCTTGTGCCAGCCGTAGCTATCGCCCTTTTGGCGGCAGCCGGTTTTGCCCATGCCGCTGGCTCACCGCTCGGCATCGGCACCGCCGAGCCAAGCTTCCAGCCGATGGGCGGACCGCTGGCGCCGATCTTCCTCTACGTGAATTACGAGCAGCAGGCCTTCTATCGTGCGCTCACCAAGTCCATTGAGGCCATGCGCCAGGACCCCTGGCAGCTCTGGACGCTGATCGGCCTTTCCTTCGCCTATGGCATTTTCCATGCCGCCGGCCCCGGCCACGGCAAGGCGGTGATTTCCTCCTACATGGTCGCCAATGAGATCGAGCTGAAACGCGGCATCGGCATCTCCTTCGTCTCCGCGCTCATCCAGGGCCTCGTCGCCGTCCTTGTTGTCGGCGCCGCCTATTTCGTCCTGCGCGGGTCTGGCATCACCATGACGATGGCGACTAATGCCATGGAGATCACAAGCTTCGTCATGGTCATCCTGTTCGGCAGCTTGCTCTTGTTCCGTAAGCTGCGGGCGATGATGCAAAGCCGGGCGCAACGTCAAGACATGCAGCTTGCGACGTCGGCCGGGCCAATCAGCCTCTCGCTGTTCGAGGGAGCAGCGACGGGCACGGATTCGGCAAGAGGTTTTGCGCGCAGCAGCGCCGCTATGCCCGCCGCCGGCGGCTATCAATGCTATGATCCCGCTCATACGAGCGGCGACGGCGCCTACTGCGAAACGTGCGGCCACGCCCATCTTCCCGATCCGAAGATGCTGTCGAACGAAAAGTTCAGTGCCCGCGAGGCCTGGTCTGCCATTGTCGCCGTCGGGCTGCGCCCATGCTCGGGCGCGCTCCTTGTCATGACCTTCTCGATGCTGAACGGGCTCTATCTTGGCGGCCTGCTATCTGTCCTCGCCATGTCGATCGGCACGGCGCTGACCGTCTCGCTGCTTGCCATCATCGCGGTCTTCGCGAAAGGCACCGCCGTGCGTTTCACCGGCAAGGGCTCGAGACTTTCGGTTTGGGTGGGCAACGGCATCGAGATCCTCGGCGCGCTGCTCGTCATCTGCACGGGCATCATCCTGCTCGGCGCCTCGCTGCAGAACTGAGCGATTTCCGAGGGTTTGGGAGAGCTTTACGTTGGAGCTTACGGCCCGTTGCGCCGTTGGTAGCGCGCCCGCATCCAGAACACGAAGAAGAAGGCCAGGATGACGAGCACGCCGAAACCGGTGCCTAGCCATGGCGAAATGTCTCCGAGCCAGACGATGACGTTCGGCATCAGGTAAAGCATGGCTGTCGCAACCAGCAGGATAACGCCGGCCGCGATTGCCGCCGAGCGTGTTTCGCTTTTCTTATCCGTCAATGTAGCCATCCCTGACGCCCTGACATGAGTTCCGGCGAAGGCTTAGGCCAGCTGCCGAGGAAAGGCAACCGGCCCTATCGTCACACGCGTCAGACTTTAGCGCCAGCAACGGTCGCTTCGATATGATCGACCAGCGCATCGGCCAGACCGAGGCGGCCGGCAAGCAGATCGAGATAGCCGCGCTCAGCCCGCGAATCCGGCTCGATCGCCAGCCGCGAAGCGGTATAGACCTGCACCCGCTGTTCCTCGGTCTTTGCAGAAGCGACGATGGCATCGAGATCGACGGGATTGGCAAGCTCTCGCTGGAAAAAGGCTTCCGCCTCCGATCCGACACCAGCCTCCTGTACCTTGCCGAGAATGCGCTGACGCTCCGCATCGTCGATATGGCCATCGGCGCGGGCGGCCGCAATCATGGCCCGCACCAGGGAAAGCGTAAAATCATTGCTGGCGACGGCCGGCGCTGTGCTGAAGCCGGAATCCGACGGCGGCGGCAGGAACTGCGGCTCGGCCTGCGGGGCTGGCTGCGGCTGATTGCCGTCGCGGTAGTTCTTGTAGGCCTGATAGCCGAGGCCTGCGATGGCTGCGAGACCGCCGAGCGCCAGCGCATTTCCGGCGACCTGGCGTCCGGTCTTCGTCCCCAGCAGCACGCCAGCGATGGCGCTCGTCGCCATCGGATTGTCCCTGGCAAGATTGATGGCCTGGGTTGCCCTGTCTCTCACGGTCCCCTGCACTCCCGGAACCTGCGATCCCAGGAACTGGTCAAGAAGCTTGCGGGCGTCGATCATATGGATGGTCCTCCGTCCTTTGATGGTGACAGGGAGATAGGAAGCGCAACCGCAAATACCAATCCGCAGAATGCAAAAAGGCGCGCAGAAGCCTGCGCGCCTTCGAAACCGACGGGAGGCAGCCGCTCAGCCCTTGAGCGCGGCGGCCTCGGCGGCAAGCTTGGTGATCCCGGCCCAATCGCCCGATGCAACGAGCTCCTTCGGCGCAACCCAGGAGCCGCCGACACAGATGACGTTCGGCAGCGACAGATAGTCATGGGCGTTCTTCAGCGAGATGCCGCCAGTCGGGCAAAAGACCGTGCCGGCGAGCGGCGATGACAGGGCCTTCAGATAGGAAGCACCGCCGGCCTGCTCGGCCGGGAAGAACTTCAGTACCGTATAGCCCTCTTCCCGCAGCGCCATCACTTCGCTGGCCGTTGCGGCACCCGGCAGCAGCGGCACATGCGAGCCGCGCGCAGCATCAAGCAGTTCCTGCGTCGTGCCGGGGCTGACGATGAACTTCGAACCGGCTTCGACGGCCGCGTCCCATTGTTTGACATTGAGGATCGTGCCGGCGCCGACTTCGGCACCCTCGACTTCTTCGGCGACAGCACGGATCGCATCCAGCGCACCGGCGGTGCGAAGCGTGATCTCGATGGCCTTGAGACCGCCCGCAACGAGCGCACGGGCGAGCGGCACGGCCGATTTCGCATCGTCGACGATCAGCACAGGAACGACGGGCTGCAATTTCAGGATGGAAAGAAGCTTCTCGGTTTTCTCGCCCATGGTCGGTGCACTCCCTTTAAAACGATTGAAATCCGGCTTTCGAATAGCCTTCCCGAAGGTGCTTGTCGAGACAAAAGCTCGCTTTAAATACGACGGGTAGGAAATTGCGGCAACTTGCTATAGTCTGTTCCAATCTGTGCCGGTGGAGCATGTCAAACGCATGGCAAAAGAGATCGAGCGAAAGTTTCTGGTGCGCGGCGATCACTGGCGTGATTCCGTTTCGGAGCGGCTGATCCTGCGACAAGGATATATTGCCTCCATGGCAGACCGTTCCGTGCGCATACGGCTGACGAACGACACCAAGGCAACCTTGACGATCAAGATCGGCAAGTCGATGACGAGGGACGAATTCGAATATGAGATCCCCGTCAACGAGGCGGAGGAATTGCTGGAAACGGCGATCGGCCTCGTCATCGAGAAGACCCGCCACAAAGTGCAGTTCAAGGGCTTTACCTGGGAAGTCGATGTCTTCCGCGGCGCCCATCGCGGCCTCGTGATCGCTGAAGTGGAAATGGACGACGAAAGCGACAATCCGGAACTGCCGGACTGGATCGGACGCGAGGTAACCGGCGAATACCGCTATTCCAATCAGGCCCTCGCGACGCAGTTCGAGCAGGAGTACGATGAGCTATCGCATACGGCCTGACCGAGCTCTTGATGACGAGGTGCACAAAGCAGCCGCGCATCAACTCGGCAAGGCAATGGCCGTACTGACGGACAGACCGCAGGGCCTGCACGAAGCGGTTCACGACGCCCGCAAGAACATCAAGCGCGTGCGCGCGCTCTACCGGCTGATCGCTCCGGTCGCGCGCGAATTTCAGCAGCGGGAAAATGACCGCCTTCGGAATATGGCACGCACGCTTTCCGGCGTGCGCGATGCGACCGCACTGATCGAGATCGGTCATTACCTGCAGGCAACCGCCAGATCCGCAGAAGAACTGCACGCGCTGACCCGCGTCAGCGATCTGCTGACCACCCGGCGCGACCGCTTGGCGGCGGCGCAAACCGATCTCGAAGACAAGGCACAGGCAGCAGTCGCGATATGTGCCGAGGCGCGCGAGGCGTTGAAGGAGATATCCTTCGACTGCGGCCGACGCGACACGGCCCGTCTCTTTCAGAAAAGCTGGCGCAAGAATGTCCGCAAGGCGATGCAGGCGCTGTCCGAATGCCATGCGGAAGCGGCCCACGTCGAGAGCTTTCATGATCTGCGCAAACGCAGCCAGGATTACTGGATGCATCACATGCTATTGCGCGATGTCTGGCCGGCCGCCATGCATGCCAAGCAGCTGGAGGCCAAGGCCTTGGTCGACGTGCTCGGCCGCTATCTCGACATGTCGATATTGGCCGATGTCGCAGACCGCGAGCCGCATCTCTTCGACAGAAGCGACGATCACGCCCGCCTGCTGGAAGCGATCATTGCCCGGCAGCAGACCGCGCGCGGGGAAGCGCTGGAGCGAGGCCGCTGGGTCTTCGCCGACAAACCGGAGAGCGAAGCACGGACTATCAAGCACCTTTGGCTGGAGGCGGCCAACTGACGGGGTCACGCGCCCGCCTCAGGCAGTTCAATCGGCATGACCTAGCGTTGCTTTAGGCGCTCTACGCATCCGCCGAACCAAGCCCCACTTGCGCGAAATAGCCTTCCAGCATCGCAATGTCGTCGGCGGCAGCGATCGCGCCAATATATCCGTCCGGCCGCACGAGCACCCATTCTCCGGGGGATAGGGCGTAGATGTCGCGCAGATGCCCCCCGGCGTCGACCATGTCGCCTGACTGGCCGAAAGTATGAATATGCAGCCCTGCGCGCGGCTGCACCGATCCCGGCTGCACCTCATAGCCGAGCAATGTCCAATGCGCACCTCGGAACAGATCGAACAGCCGTTTCGGCTGGCCGGCGGCGCCACGGATCGGCGCATCCGGGGCTCTATCGCCAGCAGACAGGCGGCCGCTGCGTCCAAGCGTTTCGAGCGCAAGCGAAGACGAAGGATAACCTATATCGAGTTGGCGCACCTCGCGACCGCGCCGCATGTCGCCCTGTTTCTGAGCATCGAGAAGCCTTGTTGCCAGACCAAGCATCGCAGCCGCGATGGGCTGACGCTCCTCTTCATAGCTGTCGAGCAGCTTGTCGTCGGCTCCATTGGCGGCCGCTGCCAGCTTCCATCCGAGATTATAGGCATCCTGCACGCTGGTATTGAGGCCCTGACCGCCAGTCGGCGGATGAATGTGGGCGGCATCACCGATGAGAAACACGCGGCCAACACGGTATCGATCGGCAAGTCGCGCATTCATGGTGTAGGCCGACGACCACGACACGGATTGGATATGGATATCGTCGCGCCTGGTCCGCTCCGCCACCATGGCTTCCAGCCCTTTGGCAGAGAGGTCGATATCACCGTCGAGAGGGATCGGCCCCTGTATCTGGAACATCTCGGTCCCGGCAAGCGGGCAGAACATGATCTGCCGCGACATGTCGCCGTCGTTGAAGCGATGCCAGGCATCGCGCGTGAGACCGGTCAAAATGACATCGGCCACGATGGCGCGAACGCCGAGGGTCTTGCCGGGAAAGTCGATACCAAGGGCGTGGCGAACGAAACTGCGGCCGCCATCGGCGCCTACGAGCCAGCGCACCCGAAGAATTTCCTCTTCAGCCTTGCCCGCTAGGCGCGCTGTCACGCCACTCGGGTCTTGCTCGAAACCAACCAGTTCGCAGCCGAATTGCGGCGTATGGCCAAGCTCAAGCAACCTCTCGCGCATAACCTTTTCGGTCAGGAATTGCGGTATCATCAGCGGCAGATGGTACGGTTCTGCCGGTGTCGGGTCCTGATGTTCGGCGATGTCGGACTCGGTAAAACTGCCGTCGTCTCGATATCGCCGTACGGGCGGATACATGCCGCCGGCCGCAACGACCCGGTCGAGAATGCCGAGATCCTCGAAGATTTCCTGGGTTCGCGGCTGGATGCCCTTGCCGCGCGAACCACGGAAAGGCCCGTCCATCTTTTCGATCAGTCGGAAGGAAATTCCTCTCCTTGCCAAATCGATGGCCAGCGCGAGGCCGGCCGCGCCCGCACCACAAATCAGCACATCGGCTGTAAATTGCTCTGTCATTTGCATCTCCATATGTGTAATATGCACATATTAAAAGAAGGGCGGCCCGGTGTCAACGAAAAGCTTGCAAAATACACATATCAGCGCTCAGCTACGCGAACTCCATAGCGCGCTGGTCGAAATTGTCGGCGTCATGAACCGGCCCCAGCGTGATGAGGCGATGATTAAGGAGGCGGGCATCTCCCTCGACCGCGCACTGTTTTCCCTGTTGGTTTTGGTGGAGCGGCTCGGCCCCATCGGCGTCGTCGAACTGGCCGATCGCGTCGGGCGCGACTACACCACCGTCAGCCGTCAGGTTGCGAAGATGGAGGGGCTTGGACTGATCAGCCGGCGGGAGAACGCGATCGACCGACGCCTGCGCGAGGCCGTCATCACCGAACAGGGCAAGGCGATGACCGATCGCATCGATGAGGCGCGCGAGAGGATCGCCCGATCCATTTTCGCCAAATGGGATGACCAGGATATCGAGGACCTTGTGCGGCTCATGCGCAGGTTTGCCGACGACATCAAGGATGATGCGCCAGCTGCACGATAAGCCGCATTTCGAAATGCCTTCCTTTCAAGTCGTATGGCGCTGGACATCTCAGCTCGTCGGCTAGCACAACCCACATCTTTCGCCGCACCCACAGAGGCGGGATCGAGAAGGCGCGGGCTGCGACGCAAATCCCGATTGCCTGAAAGCCCGCAAAATTGTATTTCACCGGCATGACCGACATGCTTTCAGATCCACGGCGCGACGCGACCGGCGCATTCCTCGTTGCCGCGCTCTATCATTTTGTTTCCTTTCCGCGCTTCGAAAGCCTGCGCGAGCCCCTGCTTGCGCTCTGCGAGGAAAAGGGCGTCAAGGGCACGCTGCTTTTGGCCCGTGAAGGGATCAATGGCACGATCGCCGGCTCGGATGCGGCTATCGGCGCCGTGCTCGCCTTCCTGCGCGCCCAGCCGGAATTTGCCGGGCTCGAACACGAGGAAAGCCGCGCGTCAAAAATGCCGTTCGTGCGCATGAAGGTGAAGCTCAAGAAAGAGATCGTCACCATGGGCGTCGAGAACATCGACCCGACCAAGGTCGTCGGCACCTATGTCGCGCCGAAGGATTGGAATGCACTGATCTCCGACCCCGACACCATCGTCATCGACACCCGCAACGACTATGAGACGGCCATCGGCGTCTTCAAGGGCGCGGTCGATCCGAAGACGAAGACCTTCCGCGAATTTCCCGATTGGGTGCGCGACAATACCGGCCTGCACAACAAGCCGAAGATCGCCATGTACTGCACCGGCGGCATCCGCTGCGAGAAGGCGACCGCCTTCATGAAGCAGCAAGGCTTCGACGAGGTCTATCATCTCAAGGGCGGCATTCTGAAATATCTTGAGGAAGTGCCGCCGGAAGAGAGCCTGTGGGAAGGCGCCTGCTTCGTCTTCGACGAGCGTGTCTCGGTTGAACACGGCCTGAAGGAAGGCAATCACAAGCTCTGCCACGCCTGCCGCAATCCCATTACATCAGAGGAAGTGACCTCACCCTTTTACGAGGCTGGCGTTTCCTGCAGCCACTGCTACCACGAACGCACTGAAGAAGACCGCGAGCGCTATCGCGAAAGGCAGCGGCAGATCGCACTCGCCCGCAAGCGTGGTCACGAGCATATCGGCTAAAGGCATTTTCGGAAGAACCGCACTGCGGCCTCCTTCAGGAATGCGCGAATGCTCCAGGCATATCAGGCGGCGGCGTGTTCTTCATCCAGTGCGGTTGCCATCTGTACCGCAAGCCGCTTGCTGATCTCGGCTTCCGGCATCGGCTTACCGTAGAAATAGCCCTGCAGCTCGTCGCAGCCGAAGCCCTCCAGCGCCCTTCCCTGCTCTTCGGTTTCTATACCTTCGGCCGTGACGGGAATGTCGAGTGACCGGGCCAGTGCCACGGTCGCCTTCACCATCTCGCGGGCGCGGTTGTCTTCCAGCACATTCATCGTCAGCGAGCGATCGATCTTGATGCGGTCGAAACCGAACTGACGCAGATAGCCGATGGAGGAGAAGCCCGACCCGAAGTCATCGAGTGCCACCTTGACGCCGAGCCTCTTCAACCGCTCGATCGACTGACGGGTACGCTCCGGATTTTGAATGATATAGCCTTCGGTGATTTCCAGCGTCACGCGCTCGGCTTCGATTTCGGTACTGTTGAGCACGCTGCGGACATAATCGGCGAAGGCAGGATTACGGAACTGGCCCGGCGAAACGTTGACGGCAACACGCAGATCCGGCCAGTGCCTTGCCGCCTCGCAGGCCTTACGCAGGACCAGCAGGCCCAACGCTTCGATCAGGCCGCTGGTTTCGGCAATCGGAATGAAGGCCTCCGGCGAAATAGGTCCATGGCCAGGACGATTCCACCGCACGAGTGCCTCGACGCCGATCATCTCGCAGCTCGATGCATCGACCAGCGGCTGATAGGCGAGCGTCAGTTCCTCCATCTCGATCGCGTGACGCAGATCGAGCTCCAGCGCATTGCGTTCCTCGCGATGCGCATCCATGGCCGTCTCGTAGCAGGTCATGCGGGCGCGGCCGGCTTCTTTGGCCTTGTACATGGCAAGATCGGCGCGGCGCACCAGTTCCTCACGGTCGATGCGGCCTTCGGGCGAGCTTGCGATGCCGATGCTGGCGCCGACCACGACCACCCGGCGGCCGATCTCCAGAGGCTCGGCAAGGAAATCCAGGATTTGCTCAGCCAACCGCAAAGCTGGGGCGTCATTAAGCTCCTTCGTCGGGAAGACGATGGCGAATTCATCGCCTCCAAGGCGCGCCAAGGCCGCCTGCGGTGGCACGAGAACCTTGAGCCCAGCGGCTACCGCGCGGATGAGCTGATCGCCGGTGCCATGCCCGTAGGCGTCGTTGATTTCCTTGAAACCATCGAGATCGAGATAGAGAAGCAGGACGTTGGTGCCGTCGGAGCGCGCCCGATCGACCAGACGATCCACATCGAGCCGCAATCCCTCACGATTGAGGAGCCCGCTCAGCCGATCTCGAAGAGAAACCTGACGTGCCTGAACTTCCTCCGCCCGCAGCCGGCGCCCCGTCAGCGAGCCCAAGATCAAAAGCACGACGAAGAACAGACCCACCAGACCAAGCGCGCCGAGCACCAATGGGCGGACCTGCTGATAGCTCATGTCCCCCGGCTGGCGCGAACTCCACACCAACCGTCCGAGCGACTTGCCGAGCGGATCGACGATGGAGACGGCATATCGTGCGACGGTATCCGGCGGCACCAGCGTCAAGCCGCTGATGACGTAGGTGTTGGCGAGCATCTTGATCCGATCGGCGTCAAGGTAGCGGACGAGGATCAGATAGCGCCGATGACCTTCCGGCACCGGAATGCGACCGGATCTTTCGCGGATCGTCGCGGCCCCGGCGGCGGCGATACCGTCCCTGGTCATGATGTAGCCCGCAGCTTCCGGCACTCCCGTCACGCGCGTTGTTCGCGCCTGATCGACGAGCGCCCAGACGGCCGCACCGAGGACATCCTCGATATTCTCTGTCAATGGCTGGCCATCGTGGTAAGCAACAATCGGCTTGTTGTTGTCGTCGACGATGATGGCAGTATCGAACAACGCACCGTTGGAGGAGATGTCGCCATAATTGCCGACGATCCAATTTTGATTATCGGTCCCATAGACACTTCGCGCCGCATCGTTGCGGGCGGAATGGTCATGCAGTGTCGCTTCCAGCTGTCCCTGAAAGGTTTTCAATGCCCCGACGGTCGTTTCCCAGGAGCGCTCGTCGTCCAGCTTGTTGGAATAATCGGCAACGCGTCCGATCGCGGTAAGAACCATCAAGGTCACGACGGCAACGATCAGGGCGAAGCAAATCAAAACGGCCGTCACAATGGAATGACGACCGATCTGTGCATTTTTCCGCAGGGACTTGGAAATTGCTCCCAACACCTTTTCTCCTTGGCGGAGAAGTCTGCCGTCAGGTCTTCAATAAACGGTTAAGGCGAATTGGAGATTCCTACAGGAAAGAGTTGTATATCTGCCGAAACCGGAAGAATTCATGCCTTAGTGGCAATCGCTCGCGCGAAACGGCTTAGACTTGCGGATAAAAGGCCGCTTTCTCGTGCCTCCAGCAGCATCGCGGCCTGCATCTCATCGCTCTTGCCTGCAACCGGCAGGCGCAAGAAAGCGTCTTCAACAATATACAGCGACATGGTCTGCAAGACATCGGTGAGCTGTGCCAATACGAGATCGCCGCGATGTGAGGCATGGGCAAACATCAGCGGCTTGAACGGCACCTCGTCGCGCGACACCAGCCAGTCCAGCGCATTCTTGAATCCGCCGGGTATGCCATGGGCATATTCCGGGCACGACACGATCAAACCATCTGCCTTACCGATCTCCGCCGCAAATCTCTCGACGATAACAGGTGTTCGCTCACCCTCATTATCCGGATTGAAGATCGGCAATTCACCGATCAGATCACAAATCGCAATGTTGATGCCTTCGGGGCACGCAAACCGCAGCGCCTCCAGCAGCCTGCGGCTGGCCGAAGCCTGCCGCAGGCTGCCGCAAAGCGCATAAAGAAAAATCGGCCGCTGGATCATGCGCGATGTCTATCAGGCCTCGCCGATTCGAGCGATAGCCACCCTCCCCTTGAGGGAGAGCCAGGACAACATCAGACCGCCTTGTGGTTACCCCTCGGAAACTGCGAGGCAAGCTCCCTGTACCACTTGCCGCTCTTCTTGATGGTGCGCACCTGGGTCTCGTAATCGACATGAACGAGGCCGAAGCGCATGCGGTAGCCTTCCGCCCATTCGAAATTGTCCATCAGGCTCCAGGCGAAATAGCCGCGCATCGGATAGCCGTCCTTGATGAGATCGGCGACGACGCCGAGATGCTCGATGTAATAGTCGAGACGCGGCTGGTCATCGACCTCGCCGCTGACGACGCCCATATTGTAGCAGGCACCGTTTTCGGTGATGTAACACTCCGGCAGGTCGTAGCGCTTGTTGAGATCCTCGACGACGTGCTTCAGGCCCGGTGCATAGATTTCCCAGCCGATATCGGTTTTCACGTCGCTTGCTGGCGGCGCTTCCTTCGTCCCGGGGAAATCACCGCTCCTGGAGGCGTCGTCGGAGACGCGCATCGGCATATAGTAGTTCAGGCCCCACCAATCGAGCTTCTGGTTGATGGTCTTGAGATCACCCTCCTCGATGACAGGCATGCGATCGCCGAGCGCCTCGACGAATTCCTTCGGATATTCGCCCTTGAAGATTGGATCGAAGAAAGCGCCATTGTGGAACTGATGCGCGCGTTCGACAGCGGCGGCATCTTCCGGGCTATCCGAGCCCGGCAGGATCGAAGCGGCGTTCAGCACGATGCCGACAGACACCTTCGGCGCGACGGAGCGGATCGCCTCGACGCCAAGGCCGTGGGCAAGGTTCATATAGTGCATCGCATAGAGCGCCGCCTGCATATTGCGCTCGCCGGGCGCATGGACGCCATAGAGGTGGCTCAGCCAAACGATACACCAAGGCTCGTTGAAGGTGGCGACAGAATCCAGGCGGTCGCCGAGGCGGGCCATGACGGTCTTGGTGTAGCGCTGGAAGGCATGCGCCGTCGAGCGCGCCGTCCAGCCGCCATCGCCGGCAAGCGCCAACGGCAGATCCCAATGGTAGAGGGTCGCAAAAGTCTTGATGCCGCGCGCCTTGCAGCCATCCACCAGGCGATCATAGAAATCGAGGCCGGCTTCGTTCACCGGGCCGGTGCCTTCGGGGATGATGCGCGGCCAGGCGATCGAGAAGCGATAGGCCTCGACGCCCATGTCCTTGATGAGATCGAGATCCTGCTCCAGACGGTTATAGTGGTCGCAGGCGATGTCGCCATTATTGCGCTGATAGACGCGGCCCGGCATGTTGGCGAAAGCATCCCAGATGGATGGCTTGCGACCGTCGGCCTTGGTGGCACCCTCGATCTGGAAGGCGGCGGTGGCAACACCGAATGTGAAATCGCCGGGGAAGCGATCGGCAAGAAGCTTCGGATCGATCATGGTGAAAATCCCGTCTGTTATGGCTTCGTTGGCTGCGGTTTAACCAAGCGGCATGACAAAGTACAGTGCCGGCACGGGAAAACTGCAACGTTGCAGGCGCCGACAAACCGGACCGGCGAAAGGCGCCTGAAAAAACTTCACCGGCAGCAGCAACACTCTTCGCACGGCTTGATAACAGCAATGTCAACAGTCGTGACTTGTCTTTCGGTATGGGATCAATTGAGGGTAGCAGCCAAACTTGACAGTGAAAGGACACAAATGCTCCCTGCGATCCACGCCCTACATCCTCATCTTCTGAGCCTGCTACGCATCGTTGCCTCGCTCGTGCTCTTCAGCTATGGAACGCAGAAGGTGCTGCATTTCCCGGCGGCCGAAAATGTGCCCGCTATCGGATCGCTGTCCTGGATCGCCGGCCTGCTCGAACTCACTCTCGGCTTCCTCGCCCTGATCGGCTTCAAGACGCGGATTGCAGCGTTCATTCTGTCAGGCCTGATGGCCTTTGCCTATTTCCTGCGTCATGCGCCGCAGAGCTTCTATCCCGCCCAGAACGGCGGCACATCTGCTATCCTCTTCTGCTTCATCTTCCTGTTTCTCGCCAGCGCCGGCGGTGGCCCGCTGAGTGTCGACGCGCTGACCAAGCGCAGACAGGGCATCGCCGCCTGAATAAGCAGGTTCGAGGCGGCAAAACCGCCTCGAACCTCCCCAAGCCTAGAGCTTGACCCAGGCGCCGTTGCGCTTCGAGGACGCAACGCAAGCCTCGACGAAAGCCACGCCCTTCACGCCGTCATCGACGGTCGGGTAGATCACGGCAGGATCGACGGCCACGCCCTTCTTGCGGGCGTTGATGGCACGCGCAGCCTCGGTATAGATCGTAGCGAAAGCTTCCAGATAGCCTTCCGGATGACCCGACGGGATGCGCGAGACGCGCGCCGCTGCGGCACCCGAGCCAGCACCGTTACGGGTGATCAGCCGCTTCGGCTTGCCAAACGGCGTGTACCATAGATAGTTCGGATCGGCCTGCGTCCACTCGATGCCGCCCTTGGTGCCATAGACGCGGAGCTTTAGGCCATTCTCATGGCCCGGCGCCACCTGGCTGCACCAGAGCATGCCCTTCGCGGGCTTTTCCTTGCCCTTTGCCTTGAAGCGCAGCAGCACATGGCCGTTATCGTCGAGACGACGTCCTTCGACGAAGCTGTCGAGATCCGCGGCAAGGCTGTCCAGCTCGAGGCCGGTCACGAAAGAAGCGAGATTATAGGCATGCGTGCCGATATCGCCGGTGGAGCCGCCGACGCCCGACTGGGCCGGGTCGGTGCGCCAAGCCGCCTGCTTCTGGCCGGACTGCTCGATATTCTCGGTAAGCCAATCCTGCGGATATTCCGCCTGCACGATGCGGATATCGCCGAGCTCACCATTGGCGATCATCTCGCGCGCCTGGCGGATCATCGGATAGCCGGTGTAGTTATGCGTGAGGATGAAGAGCGCGCCGCTTTCATCGGCCACCTTCTTGAGCTTCTTGGCGTCGGCAAGATTGGAGGTCAGCGGCTTGTCGCAGATGACATGGATGCCGCGGCGCAGGAATTCCTTGGCGGCGTCATAATGGACATGGTTCGGCGTGACGATCGAGACCGCTTCGATGCCGTTCTTCAGCTTGGCTTCGCGGATCGCCATGTCGCGATAGCTGGAATAGGTGCGCGAGGGATCGAGACCAAGATCGCGGCCGGATGCCTGAGCCTTTTCCGGCGAAGACGAGAGCGCGCCGGCGACGAGATCAAACTGGTCGTCGATGCGCGCGGCGATACGATGCACCGCGCCGATGAATGCGCCGGCGCCGCCGCCCACCATACCGAGCCGAATGCGCGGCTCCCGCGTCTGTTCCGATGATCCTTCGATTGCCATTTTGTCCTCCTGAATGAATGAAATTCGCATTTGGGTGCCTGTCGTTCCAAGCCACCCGCCTCGCCCTTCGAGGGCCTTACAGGCCACCTCAGGGTGAGGCTGATCCACTACGCCAGCGCCACACCACACCCTTCCATCTAGCGATGCCAAAGATAGCTCTTGTGGAGTTTCGCGAGAGTCCGCTCCGCCCTCATCCTGAGGTGCGGAGCTTCCTGAGCTCTGCGAAGGAGTGAAGTCTCGAAGGACGACGGCGGCCTGGGCAGCATTCTCTCTCCGCTAGGGAGAAGAGAAATTATGATAGCCCCAGCATGCGCCGGTTCGCCGCCTGGTCCGTACCGCTGCCGGCAAAATCGTCGAAAGCCTTTTCCGTGACGCGGATGATATGTGCCTTGACGAATTCAGAGCCTTCGCGGGCGCCGTCTTCGGGATGCTTCAGCGCGCATTCCCATTCGACCACGGCCCAGCCGTCGAAATTATTGGCGGTCATCTTCGAGAAGACGGCACCGAAATCGACCTGGCCGTCGCCAAGCGAACGGAAGCGGCCGGCGCGCTCGACCCAGCCCTGATAGCCGCCATACACGCCCTGGCGCCCGGTCGGATTGAACTCCGCATCCTTGACGTGGAACATCTTGATGCGGTCCTTGTAGATGTCGATGTTCTCGAGATAATCGAGGCACTGCAGGACGTAATGCGAGGGATCATAGAGCATGTTGGCGCGCGGATGGTTCTTTACGCGCTCCAGGAACATCTCGAAGGTGATACCATCATGCAGGTCTTCGCCCGGATGGATCTCATAGCAAACGTCGACGCCGTTTTCATCGGCATGGTTGAGGATCGGCGTCCAGCGGCGGGCAAGCTCCTCGAAGGCGGTCTCGACAAGGCCAGCCGGGCGCTGCGGCCAGGGATAGATGAAGGGCCAGGCGAGCGCACCAGAGAAGGTTGCATGGGCCTTGATGCCGAGATGCTTCGACGCCGTCAGCGCCATCTTCACCTGTTCGACCGCCCATTCCTGCCGAGCCTTCGGATTGCCACGCACTTCCGGAGCGGCAAAACCATCAAAGGCTTCGTCATAGGCCGGATGGACGGCGACGAGCTGGCCCTGGAGGTGGGTGGAAAGCTCGGTGACCTCGACGCCGTTGGCGCGGGCGACACCGGCGAACTCGTCGCAGTAATCCTTGGAGGAAGCCGCCTTCTTCAAGTCGATGAGCTGGCTTGCCCAGGTCGGAACCTGCACGCCGATATAGCCGGCGTCGGCAGCCCATTTCGTGATCGAATCCCACGAGTTGAAAGGTGCGGCATCGCCGGCGAACTGGCCAAGAAACAGGCCTGGTCCTTTGATCGTCTTCATCTGTATTTCCTCCCTGATCGCGTTCTGTAAACGTTTCCGATGCCTTTCGGACCCATATCCGAGGCGGCTGAGGGCCGCAGCCTCCAAAAACTATAGGGTCGTCGGGCTGAAAGTCGAATGCCCTGCGACCTAATCACGGCACGCCGCAGACGGCAAGAGGTACGTGCCGCAAAATTTCCATCCACCGCAAAACGAGGGCTGATGGAACACTTAAAAAACGCCCGCCGAAACCGGCGGGCGCCCTCGAAGATGAACCGAGGAACCGATCAGAACGGTGAATCGGGGAAGTAGAAGTCCTTGGCATTGTCCTTGGTGACGAGTGTCGCATCCAGGATGTAGTTGCCGCGAACCGGAACCTGATCGTAGAAGTTGGCAGCCGTCAGTTCCATGGCGGTGCCGACCATTGCCGGCGGGTAGAGGACGTCGACCGGGATCAGCTTGTCGCCATCCATGACCTTCTTGATCATGTCCTTCGAGCCGGCGCCGGCGATGATATACTTGATATCGGTACGCTTGGCCTGCTCGATTGCCTGCAGAACGCCGACGGCCATGTCGTCATCCTGACACCAGACGACGTCGATCTTCGGGAACTTGGTGAGGTAGTCCTGCATGACCTTGAAGGCGTCGTCGCGGTTCCAGTTGCCGTACTGGCGGTCGAGAACCTTGACGTTCGAGCCGGCAATGCCCTTGTCGAAGCCGTCCTGGCGCTGCTGATCGATCGGGATCGGCAGGCCGCGGATGACGACGACCTGGGCATCCGGCGTGTTGGCCTTGATGTATTCGCCCGCGACCTGGCCGAGCGCCGGATTGTTGCCGGCGACATAGAGGTCACGAACGGAATTGTCGTTGTTGCTCGGCGCACGGTCGACGAGCGCCACGAACTTGCCCTTGTCCTTGACTTCCTTGATGGCATTGACGAGCGGATCGGGATCCGACGGCAGGATGACGAGCGCATCGATACCCTGTGTTTCAAGGTCCTGCACGGCGTTTGCCTGGCTCGCCGCGTCAGGCGAGGTCTTGACGATGACGTTCAGCCCCGGATGCTCCGCCATCAAGAGCTTGGCGACGCGCTCGGCATGGAAGACCACGCCCGAGGTCCAGCCGTGGTCGGCGGCCGGAATGGAAACGCCGATCGTCACCTTCTTGTCCTCGGCATGGACCGTGCCGGCCAGAGCCGCCATCACGACAGCCAAGCCTATGAGTCTCTTTCGCATATTTCTTCCTCCCAGATAGAGACAGGGCCTTGTCACCAAGAACCGGGCGCCCCCTGACCCGGCTATTCGCTATTTGCGGGCGAGTGAACGCTGAACCAGCATGGCGATGATGATGATCGCGCCCTGGATGGCGTTCAGCAGATACTCGCTGATGAAATTGGAAAGCAGCATGATGTTGCCGACGAGCTCCAGGATGAAGGCGCCACAGATCGTGCCCCATACCCTGCCCGCTCCGCCCTTCAGCGCCGTGCCGCCGACGACGACCGCGGTGATCGCCTGCAGCTCCCAGAGACTGCCCGTCGTCGCCGACGTCGAACCAAGCCGCGGCACATAGAGAAGCACGGCGATCGACACGCACAGGCCTTGGATGACGAAGGCGACGGTGCGCACGCGATTGACCGCCACGCCGGAATAGCGCGCAACGTCGCGATTGGAACCAACGGCGATGACATGCCGCCCATAGCGAGTGCGGTAGAGAATGAAGGCCGCAATGCCGGTGACGACAAGAATGACCACGATCGGCACCGGCACACCAAACACGGTGCCATAATAGGCGGGCTTGTAGAGCGCCTGCAGATTGGCCGGACGCAAGGTGATCGCACCACCCTGCGACAACCAGGTCGTCAAGCCGCGATAGACACCCATGGTGCCGAGCGTCGCAATGAAAGGCTCGATCTTGCCCACGGTCGTGATCAGGCCATTGGCCAGGCCGCACAATATACCTGCAATGATCGAGAACAGCACGGCCGCCGCCAGCATCAGGGCGGGATCGGCGATGGCGCCCGAATTCATCAGGAGGATCATCAGGCTCGCAACGAAGGCAACCATCGCGCCGACAGACAGATCGAGATCGCCGGCCGAGATGACAAAGGTGGCGCCAACCGCGATGATGGCGATGAAGGCGCATCTCGTCGCAACATTGGTGAGATTGGTAATGCCGATGAAGTTCGGATTGACCAGCGCGCCCACGATCAGAAGCAGCACCAAGGCTGCAAACGGCGCCACGGCCCTAAGATCGACATCCCGCCAGGAGCGCCCCCGCCGGCCTGTCTTGCCGCTGCTGTCTTCACCCACGCTCATAACCAAAACCAACCTCCCGTCCCATGATTGCTGGGAATTCGCCTTGCTCCGCCGCCCTTCAGGCAGCCGTCTTTTTCTTCAGGCCCGCCGCATAACGCATGATTTCCTGCTCGGTGATCTCTTCGCCTTCGAGCACGCCGACGATCCGGCCCTCGCGCATCACGGCAACCCGTGTGCAAAGCCCGATGACCTCGGGCATTTCCGAAGAGATCACAATGATCGAATGACCGTCGCGGGCCAGCGCGGAAATGAAATGATAGATCTGCTGCTTCGTACCCACATCGATGCCGCGCGTCGGCTCGTCGATGATGATGATCTGCGGCTCGGTCTCCATGATCTTCGCCAGAAGCAGCTTCTGCTGGTTGCCGCCGGACATGCGGCCGGCAACGATATTGCCGTCACGTACGCGTATATCAAAACGGCGGCGCGCTCGCGCCAGCGCATCGGCCTCGCTGGAGGCGCTCAGATAGCCGAACTTGCCATGCCGGTCGAGCGACTGCAGGGTCAGATTGACGATCATGCCGGAATTCAGGAGCAGACCCTTCGACTTGCGGTCCTTGGTCATATAGGCAAGCCCGGCATCGATGGCTGCATGCACATCATGCGGCGGCACCGTTTGACCGTTGGCGACGACCTCGCCGGAGACACGCGAGCGCAGACCGACGATCGCTTCCATCAGCTCGGTGCGTCCCGAGCCAATCATGCCGGAAAAACCCAGGATCTCGCCTTTTCGCAGCTCGAAGCTCGCATCATGGACGTAGCCGGTCGAGACCGAGGCAACGCTGAGCACCACCTTCTCGTCGACATCGGGCTCGTTCTTGGCCGGATAAAGGCTGGAAAGCTCGCGCCCGACCATTAGCTGAGCAATCGATTCGCCATCGAGCAGCGAGGTCGGTGATGTCTTCACCCATTGGCCGTCGCGCAGCACCGTGACGCGATCCGTCAGTTCCATGACCTCATCGAGCTTGTGGGAGACGAAGACGAAGCTCGTTCCCTGGTCACGCAGCTTGCGCACCTGCTTGAACAGGAAATTGGTCTCCTCGCGCGAGAGAACAGCTGTCGGCTCGTCCATGAAGACGATGCGCGCATCGCGGCTGATCGCCTTTGCGATCTCCACCATCTGCTTGTCGGCGATGGAGAGCGTGCTGATGATAGCATTCTCATCGACATGCGAGCCGAGAAGGTCGAGCACGCGCCGCGTTTCCGCGCGCATGAGCTTGCGATCGAGCACGCCGAAACGCGTGACTTCGCGGCCGAGAAACAGGCTCTCGGTGACGGTCAGATGTTCCGCAAGATTGAATTCCTGATGGATGATGACGATGCCGAGCGCTTCCGCCGCGCCATTTGGCGGCAATTTCACCGGCTTGCCATCGAGGAGGATTTCGCCCGAGGTCGGCTGCTCGAAACCGGAGAGAACTTTTACCAGCGTCGACTTGCCGGCGCCGTTTTCGCCCATCAGCGCATGGATTTCGCCGGCCCGAAGATCGAAATTGACGCTGAACAGCACCTGCACGCCGTTAAAGGACTTGGAAATCCCTCTCGCAGACAGCACGACCGCACCGTCGACGGCTTCCGAACTCATTGAATCCTCCCTGCGGTCCCACCCGCTTTCCACGGTATGTAAACCTTTACATACATCGTGTAAAGGTTTACATCATTGGATATTGTACAAAATTTCGCGGTTACCTTTGACCTCCACGTAAGTCTGTGTAGTCTCCAGCCCGAGACGAGACCCCAAGGCAGAGCGCAGTGTCGAATTCCACGCCCGCAACTATCGAAGACGTCGCCCGAATTGCCAATGTTTCGATAGCAACGGTTTCGCGGGCCATCCATACTCCGGAGAAAGTCGCCAATTCGACGCGGCTGAAAGTCAATCAGGCTATCGCCGTTACCGGTTATACTACCAATGCCATGGCGCGCAGCCTGAGACTCGGCCGCTCGAACATGATTCTCGTCGTGGCGCCCGATATCGGCGATCCCAATTTCTCGAATATTTTGATCGGTCTGGAAAACGAGGCGCGTTCGCACGGCTATGGCATCCTGATCGGCCACACGCAGAACGATGCCCAGCGCGGCCTGGAATATCTGAAGTTCCTGAACTCTAACCAGGCGGCGGGATTGATCCTCTTCACCGGCATCCTGCCCTTCGGACATCAGACGATGACAGCGCGGTTGCCGCCGAGCGTCGGTGTCTTCGAACCGGTCTTCAACGGCGGCATCCCTTATGTCGGCGTCGACGATATTGCCGGCGCGCGTAAGGCCGTGGACCTCCTGATTGCCGAGGGCCATCGCAAGATCGCCTTCATCGGCGATTCCCGCACCCGCCTCGCCTATAGCCGCCGGCGCATGGGTTACGAGGCCGGACTGGATGCGGCCGGCATCGGACAGGACCTGCGCATCGTCTTGGACGGCGACGGCACTATCGAGAGCGGGCGACTCTCCGTCGAGCAGCTTTTCATGCGAGACACGCTCCCGACGGCCTTCATGTGTGTCAACGACCAGACCGCGATCGGCGTGATGATCGGCCTGAAGGCACGCGGCTACGATATCCCCGAGGATTTTTCGGTAACCGGCTTCGACGACGTGCCCCAAGCCGTCTTCATGACGCCATCGCTGACGACGATCCGGCAACCCCGCACCGCCATCGGCAAGCATGCGATGGCACTTCTGCTGGAACTGCTTTCGGATGGCGAGCCGGCCGAGACGGAGATCCTGCTGCGGCCGGATCTGATCGTGCGGAACTCGGTCGGAGCTCCGCCGCGCAGCCGGCGCTAGGCAGTCGCAACGATGCCGCTTGGCAGAATCACCCTCTATGTCCGCGATGTCGAAGCGACGATCAGCTTTTACGAGCAGCATTTCGGATTCAAGCCACTCCGCCTGGAGGGCGATCGGATTGTTGAACTGCTCGCGCAGGATGGCGGCGCCAATCTGATGATCCATCCGGCGGGTAAGGCGCAGAAAATGGGCCAGGTGCTGGTCAAGCTGGTCTTCGACGTCGAGCATGTCGAAGCTTTCCACGCTAAGTGTGCTGAAGAGGGGCTGGAGTTCGGACCGTTGCATCAGGCCGACGGCTATGTTTTCGCCAATGCCAAGGACCCCTCAGGGAATCCCATAGCCATTTCCAGCCGCGCCTTCAGGCGATAATCCGGGAGGCGATGAAGATCGCCTCCCGGACGCATCGATCAAACGTAGCGATTGACGATGTTTTCCAGCAGTTCCTGCTTGCCGGACTTCGGCTGCGGGTTGACGTCCTTGGTCTCGACCCACTGGGCGATCTGGTCGAGCGAATATTCGCCGCGCAGCAGCTTCTGGCCTTCGGCCGAATCCCAGCCGGCGTAACGGTCGGCGAGCGGCTTGGAGAGCGCCTTGTCTTCGATCATCTTGGCAGCAGCCTTCAGGCCGCGAGCGCAGCAATCCATGCCGCCGATGTGGCCGATGAGCAGATCTTCCGGATCGAGCGACTGACGGCGCAGCTTGGCGTCGAAGTTCGTGCCGCCGGTCTTGAACCCGCCGCCTGCCAGAACCTGGTAATAGGCCAACGTCATTTCCGGAACGTTGTTCGGGAACTGGTCGGTATCCCAGCCGGACTGGTAGTCATTGCGGTTCATGTCGATGGAGCCGAAGATGCCCAGCGCATTGGCAAGCGCCAGTTCGTGCTCGAAGGAATGACCGGCAAGGATCGCATGACCCTGCTCGATATTGACCTTCACTTCGTTTTCGAGGCCGTACTTCTTGAGGAAGCTGTAGACCGTGGCGACGTCGTAGTCATACTGATGCTTGGTCGGCTCCTGCGGCTTCGGCTCGATCAGGATCGTGCCCTTGAAGCCGATCTTGTGCTTGTACTCGACGACGAGATTGAGGAAACGACCCATCTGGTCCATTTCGCGCTTCAGGTCGGTGTTGAGCAGCGTCTCATAACCTTCGCGGCCGCCCCAGAGAACATAGTTTTCGCCATTGAGCTTGTGCGTGGCGTCCATGCAGGTCTTCACGGTCGCAGCCGAGAAGGCGAAGACATCCGGATCCGGATTGGTCGCAGCGCCCGACATGAAGCGGCGGTTGGAAAAGAGGTTTGCCGTGCCCCAGAGCAGCTTTACGCCGGTATCGGCCTGCTTCTTGGCGAAGTAGTCGACGATCTCGTTGAGGTTCCTGGTGTTCTCGGCGAAATTCTTGCCTTCCGGACGCACGTCGGCATCGTGGAAGCAGTAATAGGGAGCGCCGAGCAGCGTGAAGAATTCGAAGGCGACATCGGCCTTAAGCTTGGCGGCTTCCATCGTCTCGTTGAACCAGGGGCGCAGGAAGGTCTGGCCGCCGAAGGGATCGCCGCCCGGCCAGGTGAAGGTGTGCCAGTAGGCGACGGCGAAGCGCAGATGGTCTTCCATGCGCTTGCCGGCAACGACTTCGTCCTTGTTGTAATAGCGGAAGGCCAGCGGATTGGTGCTGTCTGGGCCTTCGTATTTTACCTTGCTGATGTCACCAAAAAATCCGGTGCTCATGTCTCATCTCCTTGGGTTGGTGTTTCGATATTGTTGTGTCACTTTGATGCCTCTCATCCGACCCTTCGGGCCACCTTCTCCCCGAGGGGAGAAGGTATGGGTGACCGCAGTAAGCTCCGTCGTCCCCTCTCCCCTCGGGGAGAGGGCTAGGGTGAGGGGGTTGACCTCAAACCATGCTCAGCGGCTTGATTGCCGGATAAACCGCCCGATAGCGCTTGTAGGCATCCGCATAAGCATCCGTCAGGGACGCAACCGGATCGATCGTGCCGGCCGTCTGCGGCGGGGTGCAGACTGCAACCGGGTCGGCGCCGGTCGCCGCAATCAGGCCGAGGCGTGCGGCACCGAAAGCGGCACCGAAATCGCCGTCCGCCGGCACGTCGACGGGTACGCCGAGCGCAGTGGCGATCGAAGCCAGCCAGTAGCGCGAACGCGAGCCGCCGCCGATTGCGGTCACGCGCGCGATGTCGGTGCCGGCCGAACGCAGCGCTTCCAGATTGTCGCGAATGGCGAAGGACACGCCTTCGAGCACGGCTTGCGTCAGCACGGCGCGGCCGCTTTCATGGCCGAGACCGATGAAGGCGCCGCGGATGGTAGCGTCGTTGTGCGGCGTGCGCTCGCCCGAGAGATAGGGAAGGAAAGTAACGCTGGTCGGCGCCTTCAGCGTCTCACCAAGCTCTGTGGTGAGTTCGGCAGCGGATTTGCCCGTCACATGCGAATGCCAGTTCAGTGCATCGGTTGCCGAGAGGATGACGCCCATCTGATGCCAGGTATTCGGCAGTGCGTGGCAGAACGCATGCACGGCGCTTTCCGGCTTCGGCAGATAGGAACCGTTGGCGGCAAAGAGCACGCCAGACGTGCCGAGCGAAACGAAAGCAGCGCCGTGGCTCACCGTACCCATGCCGCAGGCCGAGGCCGCATTGTCGCCTGCCCCGCCGGCAACGACGACATCGCCGGCAATGCCCCATTTCGAGGCCAGCTCGCCACGCAGCTTGCCGGCGACCTCAGTGCCTTCGACCAGCGTCGGCATCTGCTTCTCATCGAGATTGGTCGCCGCCAACAGCTCGGACGACCATTTGCGTTTGCCGGTATCGAGCCATGACGTGCCGGCGGAGTCGGACATTTCCGACATGTGCTCGCCCGTCAGCCAAAGGCGCAGATAATCCTTCGGCAACAGCACCCAACGCACTCTAGCGAAAATCTCCGGCTCATGCTTGGCGACCCAGGCGAGCTTCGGTGCTGTAAAGCCGGGGAAGACGATATTGCCGGTCAGCGCGCGGAAACGTGGATCGGCGTCGAGGGCGGCGGCTTCCTGGTAGCTACGGGTATCGTTCCAGAGGATGCAGGGCCGCAGCACCTTATCATCGGCATCGAGCAGCGTCGCGCCATGCATCTGGCCGGAAAGGCCGATGCCGCGCACCGCCGCCAGCTCCTTCGGATGCGCCGCTTTCAGCCCGGCAACGGCCTCCTCGGTCGCTCGAATCCAATGCGCGGGATCCTGCTCCGACCAGCCTGGATGCGGGCGCGAGACGTCAAGCCCGCCATTGGCGGAGCCGATGATCTTCTGATTGCCGTCGATCAGCATCGCTTTGACGCCGGAGGTTCCGAGATCGAGACCCAAATACATCAGATGTTGCTCCCTATGCTCTGCCGCGTTCGAATGCTCAGGGCAGATTATCCTTCAAGAAAATGTCGAGACGTATGCGCTCCTGATCGGCAATGACGGCCTGACCGTCGGCTGTCGCCTTCATGATGCGGATGGCGCTGCGGATTTCATGGCCGGCATCCTGATTGAGGACGGCATCGATCGTGCCGTCCAACAGCGCCGCTCGCGTATGCTGCGTCAGTTCATGCACGACCACCGTCAGCTCACGCTCGGGCCGCACGGCTTTCAGGGCCGCAATCAGACCACGGTTGCCGGCGCCGAGGCTGTAGATGCCGATGATACTCTTATTTGCGGAGAGCGCCTTTGAAACGAGCGATCGGGCCTGTTCGGGATCGTCACGTCCTTCCAGCACAGGCAGCAGCCGCAGCTTGGGAAACTCCTCTGCCATCACGGCAGAAAAGCCCTGCAGGCGCTCGCGATGATCGCGCACCAGCATCGAGCCGGCGAGAACGGTAAGATCGCCTTCACGACCGCCCAGGAAGCGCCCGAGCAGCCGCGCGGCGGTCCGTCCGGCGGCGATATTGTCGATTCCCGCATAGTGATGACGGGCGGAATCAGTGAGATCCGAGACCAGCGTAATGACAGGAATACGCTCCGAGACGAGACGGTCGACGGCGGCTCGCACTTCCGGCGCATCGGTCGCCACGAGAGCGACGCCGGCGATATCCTGCCCCTGCAAGGCGTCCAGTGCCGTGACCAGCGCCGGCACATCGAACGGCGGCACCTCGACGATGCGGATATCGGTGCGCTCTATGCTGGCCCGCAAGGTTGCCTGATGCACCTCGAATCGCAGCCCATGCATGAAGGAATTATCGCCGGTCGGCACAATGAAAACAAGAGGATAGACACGGCTCTTGGCCAGGTTGGCAGCAGCGACATCGCGGATATAGCCGATCTGCCGGATAGCGGCTTCCACCTTCTCCCGTGTCACCAGCCGTACGCCCGGACGCTGGTTCAGGACTCGGTCCACCGTGGCGAGGCTGACGCCCGCAGCAGCGGCGATGTCATGCACGGTCGGTCTCATGGGTTCCTCCTGCGGAAACCCTTACTGCGATTTTTGATGTACGTAAATCAAAAATTTCGGGCCGGTGAATTTTTCCAAACGACCCCCAAATGAAAAAGGCCCCTCCGAGGAGGGGCCATGCCTTGGGAGCATTATCAAGAGCCGGATTAGTGGCCTCCGCCACCACCGCCGCCGCCCGCCGCATTCGGCTTGCTGAGCATCAGAACGCCGAGGATCATCGCGAGAAACAGCACGGTCAGCATCAGGAAAATATCCCCGAAGGACATCACGACCGCCTGCCGCGTCGCCATATTGACCATTTGCTTCAGGGCGGCCTGATCACCGTCCAAGCCCGCTGCATTGAAGCTGGCGGCCATGTTGTTCAATTGGGTAACGGCGGCATGGCTGCCCCAATGAACATGGTCGCGAAGGTTGAAATAATGCTGGTCCTGCCGGTTCGTCAGAAGCGTGTTGATGATCGCAAGACCGACGGCTCCGCCGAGATTACGCGTGAGATTGAACAGGCCTGATGCACCGCGCATACGGGCGGGCGGCATGGTTCCGAGCGCGATATTGTTGATCGGCACCATGCAGAGCATCAGACCGAAACCGCGCAGGATCTGCGGGATGAGCAACTCCCAGAAATCCCAGTCCACCGTCAGGTGCATCATGATGTAGGTACCGGCCGAGAAACTGGTGAAGCCGATGATCATCAGGATGCGCAGGTCGACCTTGCTCGACAGGAAGCCGGCCAGCGGCGCCGTGAAGAACATGGTGAGGCCGGAGACAAACATCGTCTCACCGATCTGCAGCGAATCGTAGCCGCGAATGCGCGCGAGATAGAGCGGATAGATATAGGTGAGGCCATAGAGGCCAATGCCCATGACGAAGGAGAATATCGACCCGAAGGAGAAGTTCTTGTTCGTGAAGGCTCTGAGATCGACCACGGGGAATTCGACCGTGAAGGCGCGATAGAAGAAAATCACGGCACCGATAGCGGATGCGATGGCACCCGCAACGATGTAATTGTCGTTGAACCAATCATTCGTATTGCCTTCCTCAAGCACATATTCCAGCGCGCCGAGGAAAACACCCATCGAAATCAGGCCCCACCAGTCGAACTTCTTCATCAGCGACAGCTCGGGCTTGTCGAAGTCGATGAAATTCCAGGTGACGATGGCAACGATGATACCGGGCGGAATATTGACCAGGAACAGCCAGTGCCAGGAGAAGGCGTTGGACAGATAGCCGCCGACGGTCGGGCCGATCGTCGGCGCGAGCGTGGCGATCAGGCCGATGATCGGCGAGACGACGTTGCGCTTGGACGGCGGAAAGATGGTGAAGGCTGCCGCAAAGACCGAGGGGATCATGCCGCCGCCGATGAAGCCCTGCAGGGCGCGGTAGATGATCATCTGATCGATATTGGTGGCGGTCGCGGCAAGCGCGCTCGATATGGTAAAGCCGGCGGCCGAGATCGCGAAGAGATAGCGCGTGGAAATGATGCGCGCCAGCGTTCCCGATAGCGGGATCATGATGACTTCGGCGATCAGATAAGCGGTCTGCACCCAGCCGATTTCATCCGAGCCGGCGCTGAGGCCGGCCTGGATTTCGCTGAGCGAGGCGGAGACGATCTGAATGTCGAGGATCGACATGAACATGCCGAGCACCATCGCCAGAAAGGCGATGAGCTTTCTCGGCTCGATATGGTCAGCCGCAGGCGCGGCTGGGCCGGCCGCGCGTGGGGGCGACCCGGCTGTAGTGCTGGCGGAAGACATTTCGTCTCTCCCGAGCTCGATCGTTTACTTGTCCGGCGCCGTGCGGGTATCGACGTCGACGACGACGCTGAGGCCTGCGCGCAGACGGCCGGTATTGAGCGCGTCCTGCGGCAATGCGATACGGACAGGCACGCGCTGGATGATCTTGGTGAAGTTACCCGTCGCGTTTTCCGGAGGCAGCAGCGAAAAGACCGAGCCGGAGGCCGGCGAGATCGATTCTACGGTGCCGACGATCGGATGGTCGCTATAGGCATCGACGTGAACGTTGACCTTGGAACCGGGAACCAGGTGCTGGATCTGCGTTTCCTTGAAGTTCGCGTCGATATAGAGCTGGCGGATCGGCACGATCGCCATCAGCTTCTGCCCGGGGGAGACGAGATCGCCTTCCTGGACCGAGCGATTGCCGACGATGCCGTCATACGGAGCCTTCAGCACGGTAAAGGACAGGTCGCGGGCAGCCTTATCGCGCGCGGCTTCGAGACCCTTGATCGTGCTTTCGGCCTGACGGCGCTGGGCCTGCAGCAGGTTGATGTTGGCCTGTGCGGATGCGATGGCGGCGTCGCCGCCGACCAGATTGGCCTTGGCCTGATCCAGCGCGATATTGGCGCTGTCCAAAGCGGCCGTGGTGCCGACCGACTTCGACTGCAGTTCAGCAGCGCGCGTCTGGGTAATCTGGGCGCCGCGGACCGTGGCTTCCAGGGCAACCTTCTGCGCCTGCGACTGGGCAAGGGCTGCCTGGCCGGCAGCGATCTGTGCATCGATGGTATGGAGTGAAAGCTGCTCGGTGTCGAGCGAGGCCTGAGCCTGGCCGAGCGCAAGCTTGTAGTCGCCGTCGTCGAGCGTTGCGAGCACGTCGCCGGCCTTGACCTGCTGGTTGGCCACGACGTTTACCTTGGCGACATAGCCCGTTACCTTCGGCGATATCGTGGCGATGTCGCCGCCGATATAGGCGTCATCGGTGGAGACCATGAAGCGGCCGCTCGTCCACCAGTCATAGCCATACCAGCCACCGGCTGCGAGAGCCGCGACGATGATGATCGGAAAAACCAGGCTGCGCCGCTTCTTCTCCGATGGCGGTGGGGCCGCAGGGGCCGGAGCAGCAGGCGCAGCCTGGGCGGGGGCAGGGTTGCTGCGCGTTTCGGCCGCTGGAGCCTCGGCAGGCGCACCGGTTTCCCGGGCTTCCACTTCTGCATCAGCGGGCTCGTTCACGATGCGCGCTACATTGTTTCCATGACTTGACGACATTTCCCTACCACCGAAAATCTGGCAAAATAATCGAACCGAACGGTTCGGTTCAATTGACATAGAGCCTTTCTCACGCCATATCAAGAGATATCGAACTGAGCGGTTCGATTTATTTCGCGAATCTGTTTAAGATTCAGAAAAAGTGATCGAGTATCGCGTAAAGGAGACACTGAAAGAGCCGATGAAACACGAATCCCAAAATGCCGCCGTATTGAACGCGCCTGCGCCGGGCTCCGGAGGGCGCTGGGCAGCCGGCGAGGACCCTGCCAAGCGTCATCAGATTCTCGAAGGCGCCAAGCGTGTCTTTATGAAAATGGGCTTCGATGCGGCGAGCATGAACGATGTCACCCGCGAGGCGGGCGTTTCCAAGGGCACTCTCTACGTCTATTTTGCCAACAAGGAAGATCTGTTCGCCGCCATGATGGAGAGCGAGCGCACCCATTTCGTCAACCTTGTCCGCAATGCCCTTTCAGACGAAGCGGATGTCACGACCTCGCTTTATGATTTCGGCATCGTCTTCGTCACGCACGTCACCTCGGATAAGACCATCAGCGCAATGCGCACGGTCATCGGCGTGCGCGAACGCATGCCCTCGCTCTGTCAACGCTTCTTCACCGGCCCCGAAAATCTGCGCACGGTGCTGCGCGGCTTCCTCGAGCGGCAGGTTGCCGCCGGCCATCTCAAGATCGACGACTTCGACATGGCTGCCCGCCACTTCCTGGAAATGGCCAGCGGCGGCTATTTCAAGCTGCGGCTCTTCGGCGACATGGAACAGCCGCCGTCGAAGGAAGAGATCGACTATGTCGTGCGCGGCGCCGTCCGCGTCTTCCTGGCAGGCTACGGTCCGGATCGCAGGGATTAGAGCAATTCCAGGGAAAGTGTGCAGCGGCTTTTCGTCCGGAATTGCGTGAATAGAGCGGTTCGGAGATTCCGTGAAAAACTGAACTGCTCTGGGATGAACAGGCCTCTCCCGCCGGCCACAACGGTGTAGTCATTCAACTCCGCAATGGCGATCAAGCATTGCCACCGCCACAGGCCTATGACTGGCCTGGCAACCAGGGGAGTTGAAAATGAGCGCGATCGGCAGAGCGATATGGTTTATCGAAAGCCATTTTAAATCCGACATCTCGCTCGACGAGATCGCCGAGACGGCCGGGCTGTCGCGCTTTCATCTCTCGCGCGTCTTCGGCATGACGACCGGTCACTCGATCAGCAGCTATATCCGGAACCGCCGCCTCAGCGAAGCGGCTCTCGCACTGACCGACGGCTCCTCTTCCATTCTCCAGGTTGCCCTCGATGCCGGCTACGGCTCGCACGAGGCTTTCACCCGTGCCTTCCGCGAGCAATTCGGCATGACGCCGGAAAGCCTGCGCAAACAAGGACACGTTCGCAACCTCGCTCTACAGGAGCCGATCAGAATGGACGACACCCGCCTTCCCAAGCTCGATGCACCGCGCTTCGAGACCCATCCCGCGATGCTGCTTGCCGGTCTTGCGGAAACCTATGCCTATGAGGCGACAGAGGCCATCCCCTCGCTCTGGCAGAAATTCAACGAGCATTTCGGCCATATTCCCGGCCAGATCGGCAATGTCGCCTATGGCGTCTGCACCCAGGCGGAAGAAGGCAGCGAAAGCTTCCGCTATATGTCGGCAGCCGAAGTTTCCGCCGCCGACGGCTTGCCAGAAGGCTTCGTGACGGTGAAGCTGCCGCAGCAGCGCTATGCGATCTTCACGCATCGCGGCCATATCTCCGGCATTTCCGCCACGGTGCATCAGATCTTCGGCGAATGGCTGCCGCAATCGGGTCAACAGCATGCCGGCACACCCGACATGATGGAGCGCTATGACGACCGCTTCGATCCGCGCACCGGCATGGGCGTGACGGAAATCTGGATACCCCTGGACGCCTGAAAACCAAGCCTGGGAACAGAGCCCTTGAAACAAGGCCGCCGCCACGAAATTGGTGGCGGCGCTTGTACGGACGGTTGTGCTCCTTACATTACGGCCATTCTGGAGCGGCCGTGCTGGGGGTCAGCATCGGCGAATGCTGATCAAAGGGGACATTCAATGGATATCATGGGGCTGATACAGGACCCGGGAGCGTGGGTGGCGCTCGTCACGCTTGTCGTCATGGAGGTGGTCCTCGGCATCGACAACCTGATCTTCATATCGATCCTCACCAACAAGCTGCCGCCGGAGCATCGTGACAGAGCCCGCAAGATCGGCATCGGCCTCGCCCTTATCATGCGCCTCGCGCTGCTCGGAACCGTCGCCTGGATCGTCCAGCTGACCCAGCCCGTCTTCGAAATCTTCGGCCAGGGCTTCTCCTGGAAGGACATGATCCTCATCGGCGGCGGCCTCTTCCTCGTCTGGAAAGCGACGAAGGAGATCCATCACAACGTCGACCCTCAGGAACAGGGCGAGGATTTCATCGCCAAATCGACGACCACGACCTTCGCCTCGGCGATCGGCCAGATCCTGCTGCTCGACCTGGTCTTCTCGATCGACAGCATCATCACCGCCGTCGGCATGACGCCGCACCTGCCGATCATGTTCGTCGCCGTTATCGCCGCAGTCACGGTCATGCTGGTCGCAGCCAACCCGCTCGCCAATTTCATCGAGAAGAACCCGAGCATCGTCATGCTGGCGCTCGCCTTCCTGCTGATGATTGGCACGACGCTGATCGCCGAAGGCATGGGCGTGCATGTTCCCAAGGGCTACATCTACGCCGCCATGGCCTTCTCCGCCCTGGTCGAAGTGCTCAACATGATGGCGCGCAACCGCCGCAAGAAGGCATCCGGCGGCCATTGACCGAGAAAGCCGCACCAATAACGAGGTGCGGCTTCATCACATCGGTCAATCCTGAACATGGATGTCGACCCACTGGCCGACATCGCCATGTCCGTAAATATCGACCTTGATCCAGACATTGCCGCGCACGATGAGGTTTCCGGCATCGTTTGCGATATTGCCATTGGCCAGCATGGCTTCCAAATTCTGACGATTGGAAGCCTGCGAGAAGAAACTGTCGCCCTGGTCGCCACGGTCGCGGCGGCGATAGGCGTGATAGTTGGCGCGGTCCTGGCGGATGATCTGCCAGGGCAGCGTCAGGCGTTCGCCTTTGGAATTGTAAAGATCGTCATTGCCGATATAGGCGCGGTAGGACTCGATCAGTCGGGCGGAACTGTCCCGTGTGATGGTCGATTGGGCCGCGGCTGCGTCGACCATCGAGACAGCCAATAGCAAGCACAAAATCAGTTTCTTCATGGTATCCCCGGAATGAACGATTGAAAACCTATTTTGCCACTGCCGCGAAAATTGCAAATCAAATTCGGCAAGCGTAAGGCTTTTCTTCTGAAACACTTACGAAGAGTAAAGACGCTTGGCGAAATTGGAAGGCCGGCCCTTTTCGATGCAGCACAGCGTCCTCGGTGCCTCTGCCTGCTCTTACGGCGCAGTTTCCCTTGACGTCATCCTTTGAATATGGCCTAAGGCCAGCCATACGGAAAACGCTGATAGAAGCGGCAAGACGCCCTTTTCCGGCCGGTTTCCTGATCCAGATAGACATTTTCGGCTGGACGGCGCTTGTCCCAAGCGCGGCCCGGCCTTTTATGACGGGCAAACAAAATGACCACTTCAGGCGTTCGCGTCCGCATCGCACCCTCCCCCACCGGCGAGCCGCATGTCGGTACCGCCTATATCGCGCTGTTCAACTATCTCTTCGCCAAGAAACACGGCGGCGAGTTCATCCTGCGCATCGAGGATACCGACGCAACCCGCTCCACCCCGGAATTCGAGACCAAGGTGCTCGACGCTCTGAAATGGTGCGGCCTGAAATGGTCCGAAGGTCCCGATATCGGCGGCCCCTACGGCCCCTATCGCCAGAGCGACCGCAAGGACCTCTACAAGCCCTATGTCGAGCAGATCGTCACAAACGGCCATGGCTTCCGCTGCTTCTGCACGCCGGAGCGCCTGGAAAAGATGCGCGAGGCGCAGCGCGCCGCCGGCATGCCGCCGAAATATGACGGCCACTGTCTGAACCTCTCGGCCGAGGAAGTGACCTCACGCGTCGCTGCCGGCGAGCCGCATGTCGTGCGCATGAAGATCCCGACCGAAGGCTCCTGCAAGTTCCATGACGGCGTCTACGGCGACGTGGAAATCCCGTGGGATGCCGTCGACATGCAGGTTCTCCTGAAGGCCGATGGCATGCCGACCTATCACATGGCCAACGTGGTCGACGACCATCTGATGAAGATCACCCATGTCGCGCGCGGCGAGGAATGGCTCGCCTCGGTGCCGAAGCACATTCTGATCTATCAGTATCTCGGCTGGGAGCCGCCGGTGTTCATGCACCTGTCGCTGATGCGCAATGCCGACAAGTCGAAACTGTCGAAGCGCAAGAACCCGACGTCGATCTCCTATTATACGGCTCTCGGCTACATTCCCGAGGCGCTGATGAACTTCCTCGGTCTGTTCTTCATCCAGATCGCCGAAGGTGAAGAACTCTTGAGCATGGATGAGCTTGCCGCAAAGTTCGATCCGGAAAACCTCTCCAAGGCCGGGGCCATCTTCGACATCCAGAAGCTCGATTGGCTGAACGGCCGCTGGATCCGCGAGAAGCTCTCGGAAGAAGAGTTCCAGCACCGCGTCCTGACCTGGGCAATGGAAAACGACCGCCTGAAGGAGGGTCTGAAGCTCTCGCAGTCCCGCATCACCAAGCTCGGCGAGCTGCCCGACCTCACAGGCTTCCTGTTCAAGTCCGATCTCAACCTCGATCCTTCGGCCTTCGCCAAGATCAAGTCGACGCCGGAAGAACTGCTTGAGATCCTCAACACGGTGCAGCCGGACCTTGAAAAGATCCTCGAATGGAACGTCGAGACGATCGAAGCCGAGCTGCGCGCCATTGCCGACCGCATGGGCAAGAAGCTGAAGGTCATCGTTGCCCCGCTTTTCGTCGCCGTATCGGGCTCCTCGCGCTCCCTGCCGCTTTTCGATAGCATGGCGATCCTCGGCCGCTCCGTCGTGCGCCAGCGGCTGAAACTGGCCGCGCAGACCGTTGCGACCCTCGTCGGCCCGAAGAATTGAACCGGACTTTAAAACCATGAACGACAAGACCGAAGCATCCGCCCTCTCCTCCGACGCAACGGAAGTTCGCCGCCAGAAGCTGAAGCTGCTGCGCGAACAGATCGGCGACGTCTATCCGGCACATTTCCACCGCACGATGACCAATGCCGAGCTGGCCGCGAAATACGAAGGCCTGGAGCCGGATACGGAAACCGGCGATGTCGTCACCGTTGCCGGCCGCGTCTATTCCTCGCGCAACTCCGGCATGTTCATGGATATCCATGATGCGTCCGGCAAGATCCAGATCTTCAGCCACAAAGACGTGACTTCGGAAGAGGCACGCTCGCTGCTGCCGATGATCGATCTCGGCGACATCATCGGCGTCACCGGTGTCGTACGCCGCACCAAGCGCGGCGAACTGACGATCAACGCCCAGCAGATCACCATGCTGACGAAGACGCTGCTGCCGATGCCCGAGAAGTGGCACGGCCTGTCCGATATCGAGCTGCGCTACCGCAAGCGCCATCTCGACATCATGACCAACGAGGAATCGAAGCTCCGCTTCCAGCAGCGCAGCCGCATCGTTTCCGGCATCCGCCGCTTCATGGAGAATGACGGCTTCATGGAAGTCGAAACGCCGATGCTGCATTCGGTTTATGGCGGCGCCACCGCCGAGCCGTTCAAGACGCATCACAACACGCTGAAGCTCGACATGTACCTGCGCATCGCGCCGGAACTGTTCCTGAAGCGCACGCTGGTTTCGGGCCTCACCGACAAGGTCTTCGAGATCAACCGCAACTTCCGCAACGAAGGCGTCTCCACCCGACACAATCCCGAATTCACGATGATGGAGTGCTATTGGGCCTATGCCGACTACGAGGACATCATGGATCTCGTCGAGCGGCTGTTCTCGACGCTCGCCATGTCGATCCACGGCAGCACCGAATTCGCTTTCGGCGACAAGCAGATCTCCTTCAAGGGCCCATTCCGCCGCGTGCCGATGCCTGACGCCGTCAAGGAAGCGACCGGCATCGACTTCCTCGCGATCAAGACCGACGAGGAAGCCCGCGCCGCGTCCAAGGCCGCCGGCTTTTCCGTCGAGAAAGATGCGACCTGGGGCGAATGCCTTGCCTTCATCTTCGAAGAGAAGGTCGAGGGTACGCTGATCCAGCCGGCGCACGTTACGCATTTCCCGAAGGACATATCGCCCTTCGCCAAGGAAGTGCCGGGCGAGCCGCGCCTTGTCGAACGTTTCGAGACCTATTGCAACGCCTGGGAACTTGGCAACGCTTTCTCGGAGCTCAACGATCCGGAAGAGCAGCGCGCCCGCATGGTCGAGCAGCTCGAGCAGGCGCATGCGCGCGGCGAAAAGCAGAAGGAACTCGACGAAGAATTCCTCGACGCGATCGATCAGGGCATGCCGCCCGCAGGCGGTCTCGGCATCGGTGTGGACCGCCTCATCATGCTTTTGACCAACTCACCGTCGATCCGCGACATCATCCTTTTCCCGGCCCGCCGCAACAAGGCCGATTGAGGCCGGTTCCGTCCCTCGAACATCAAAGGTGCGTATCATGACGGATAAAGAGATGTCAGCCGCAGATGATAGCGAGCATCAGCGGCTGGCCGATCTTGCAGAGCTCGGCGACATCGATCTCTCGCAATATGCACCGGGAACGTTCGGTTGCCACGAGGCGATGCACACAGCGTCGATCATGCTCGACATGACCGACGACCAGCTGCTGCAGCACCCCGCCATTCTGGCGAATCCGGACTTCTACCGTCTTGCCGGCGAAGTCCACGAGGCGCTCTTCGCGCTCTACCAGGCTATCGGCGAGAAACATCTGGCGGAATGAAGCATCAGCCTTTCCGCCCGATAGCGCAAATCCGTTTTTTGATCAGTTGGTGACGGGCGAGCGGCGGTCGGCGGCGCCCGTCATGGTCGGGTCCAATCCCGGTGACGGGCTTTTTTCCTTCGCCCCGGCATCGGCGCCGATGAAATCACCATTCGCATCATAGCCCGGCTGCACATTGCCGGTCGATTTCGGTTCCGGCAGCTGCGGTTTGGCATCGTGGCTCTCCGCTTGATTTGCGGCCGCTTTCTCTTCCGCGGCAATCGCCGCCTTCATCTTGTCCTTCTTGGCGTCGCCGCCATTGTCTGCCGCCAGCGCGTTGTCGCAGTCCGTCAGATTCTTCAACCCCGCGATCGCCGCATCGATATCCTGCGGCAGCATAGTAATCTGCTCACCATAAAACAGGCCGGCATTGCTCGCACCGCCATCATAATAGCGTGCCGTCAGCGGTGCCTCGGAGCTGCCATCGACAAGCTTGTCTGGATGCGGCACGTAAACGACATCGGCCCCCAGCGCCCGGCCACGCAAGTCAGACCGCAATGTCGGCCCATTTCTGTCGAGAACCACAACCTGAACGAGATCCGGTTTCTGTTCCTGATAGACAGCCTTGGCAACCCGGAGCGCAGTCCTGACACGCGTCAGCCCATCGGTCGGCTCCGTGCGGATATATTTGCGAACCCAGAAACGGTTATCCTTGCGGATCGTGACAAGATTGACGTCGGTGCACTGAAGCCCGTTAGGAGATGCGGAGGCAAGGCCGAGCAGCCTGTCCTTGCCGACATAAAGCGCCAATACGCCGGAGCAGCCTATGAGAAAGGCCACTCCGCCGATCATGACGACAAACTTCCGGGGTATCCGGAAAATGTGCAGTAAGGCGCTCACGCCAACTGCTCCAGCATAGACCACTCCAAGCCGACAAAAATGATCAACCCTCACGTTAGGGAATTGGCGTTTCGGAATACTTAAAACTGAGGTGAAACTTGTGCTGTCCTCGACATCGTTACCAAAAAAGGTCCAAACTTTCACACCTATGACGGGCGCTTGCCTTCCGTGCCGCGAACATGCTCTAACCTTGGCATGGCCTTCACCTTGAGACAGCTGCAATACTTCGTCGCCGTTGCGGAACAGGGCTCCGTGACGCGTGCCGCGCAGAACCTGTCCATCTCGCAATCCTCAGTCACCGAAGCCCTCAAGGAACTGGAAAGCGATCTCGGCGTGGAGCTGTTCGAGCGCCATCCGCGTGGCCTGTCGATCACCCACAACGGCCACCAGTTCCTGCGCCACGCAACGAAGATCCTGGCGACGGTCTCCGACGCCCGTACTAGCTTTTCCGGCAAGCAGAACGAGGCCGGAGGCACGCTGAATATCGGCGTGACATCGCTTGTCGCCGGCTATGTTCTGTCAGATCTTCTGGCGCGCTATCGCCGCGCCTGCCCCGGGGTCGAAGTCAGTGCCATCGAGGACAATGGCGGTTATCTGGAACATCTTCTGGTTGGTGGCGAGCTTGACGTCGCCGTCATGGTCATTTCCAATCTGCGCGATCGCATGGCTCTGCAGGCCGAGATTCTGGAGACCTCGCCCTACCGCCTCTGGCTGCCGATGGGCCACCCCCTCGTCTCGGCCGATATCATCAGTGTTGCGGACATCACCCGCGAGCCACTGATCATGCTGACCATCGACGAAATCGAGGAAAACACCGGCAAGCTTTTGACCGCGCTCGGCGCCCGCCCGCATGTCGCGTTCCGCACCCGCTCTGTCGAGGCCGTGCGCAGCCTGGTTGCCACCGGCGCCGGTGTCGCACTGCTGCCGGATCTCGTCTATCGTCCATGGTCGCTGGAAGGCGATCGCATCGAAAGCCGCGACGTCTCCGGTTCGCTGCCTGTAGTGCAGGTCGGCATGGTCTGGCGCAAGGGCTCCAGCCTGCCGCAAGCGGCCCGCGATTTCGTCGGCGTCGCAGAAAGCATGCGCTCGGGCCGGCAGCGGTAGCACGCAGTATTCTTGCGACCCGACTGAGGGGAATACAATCGAAGATTGCCGCAAATGAGGGTCAGGTATGAAGACCGCAATCATATTCGACTGTGAGTTTCTTTGCCTCGAAGGGTCGCAACGCCGGTCCTGGTGTGCGGCGCATGATCCCGATCCGGTCGTCGCGCAAGTCGGAGCCGTCAAGCTCAGCCTCGAAGGCGATTTCGCGATCCTGGAGAGCTACAAGGCCTATGTTCGCCCGGTCGATCGATTTGGCAAACGATATGCGCTCGATCCGTTCTTCACCGCATTGACGGGTGTAACCGAAGAGCACATAGAGGCGGAAGGAATGGCCCAGCAGGACGCCATTGCCGGCCTGGATCGTTTCTCGGATGGTGCCCGTCTCTGGTCCTGGGGCAAGGACGAGCTGAACATGATGGCTATCAGCTGCTATGTCGCCGGTATCCGGCCTTCAATCCCGGCGCATCGTTTCGACAATGCCGTCAAGCTGCTGCTTGCGGCGGGAATGCCGGTCGAAGATCTGGCGAAGACGCCAAGCAACGAGCTTTCCCACTACTATGGCGTGCAGCATCCGCCGCTTAAGGGCCATGACGCGCTCGATCATGCCCTTTCCATTTCCTACACGCTGCAGCACCTCATGCGGGCCGGAAAGCTGCGGCCGGAGGTTTTCGATCTCTCAGCCACGCACAGTTATGAATCGGAAATTCCGATATCACCTTTCTGATAAATGAATTTGCGAATGCGGCGAAATCGCGTCACCTTTTCTTCCGGGAACAGGAAGCCAGCCACTGGCTCCACGCCATCAAGGCTCAAAAACCGGGAGAGTCCGATGAAGCATCTGCTGAAATCATGCACGACCGCACTCGCATCCTTAAGTTTCGCCACACAGGTCATTGCCGCCGAGCCGTTGAAGACGCTCGGCAAGGGTGAAGGTGCGGTCAGCATCGTCGCCTGGGCTGGCTATATCGAGCGCGGCGAAAGCGACAAGAATTACGATTGGGTCACCGGCTTCGAAAAGGAAACCGGCTGCAAGGTCAGCGTCAAGACCGCGGCGACATCGGACGAAATGGTGGCGCTGATGAACGAAGGCGGCTTCGATCTCGTGACCGCATCCGGTGACGCGTCGCTGCGCCTTGTTGCCGGCAAGCGCGTCCAGCCGATCAATACTGATCTGATCCCGAGCTGGAAGAACCTCGACGACCGCCTGAAGAATGCCCCTTGGCACACGGTCAACGGCGTCCATTACGGCGTGCCCTATCTCTGGGGCCCGAATGTGCTGATGTATAATACCGACGCCTTCAAGGGCCAGGCGCCAAAGAGCTGGAACGTCGTCTTCGAAGAAACGACGCTGCCTGATGGTAAGTCGAACAAGGGTCGCGTGCAGGCCTATGACGGGCCGATCTATATTGCCGATGCCGCCCTTTATCTCATGGCCCACAAGCCTGAACTCGGCATCAAGGACCCCTACGAGCTCAACGAAGATCAGTACAAGGCGGCCCTCGAGCTGCTGCGCGGCCAGCGCAAGCTCGTCAGCCGCTACTGGCACGACGCGATGATCCAGACGGACGACTTCAAGAACGAAGGTGTCGTCGCCTCCGGCTCCTGGCCGTTTCAGGTGAACCTGCTGCAGGCCGACAAGCAAAAGATCGCCTCCACATTCCCGGATGAGGGAACGACGGGCTGGGCCGATACCACCATGCTGCATGCCGACAGTGAGCATCCGAACTGCGCCTATATGTGGCTGGAACATTCGCTGCAGGCCAAGGTTCAGGGCGATGCCGCCGCATGGTTCGGCGCCGTGCCCTCGGTTCCGGCAGCTTGCAAGGGCAACGAACTCCTGACCGACAGCGGCTGCGCCACCAACGGCTATGATCACTTCGACAAGATCAAGTTCTGGAAGACGCCCGTCGCGAAATGCAGCACGCAGGGCGAATGCGTGCCCTATCACCGCTGGGTCTCCGACTATATCGGCGTGATCGGCGGGCGGTGATCTTCACGGGAAACATACCTTCTCCCCTCGGGGAGAAGGTGGCCCGAAGGGTCGGATGAGGGAGTGGCCCGGCATACGAAGGATTGCCTTTCGCTTGCCGCTCAATGCCCTCGTCGCTGCGCTCCTCGCCCCCTCATCCGCCCTGACGGGCACCTTCTCCCCGTTGGGGAGAAGGAAAAACAACCCTTCCCTGGAGAAGCCAATGAACGCCGTTCGTTTCCAGCAGGTGTCGCGCCATTTCGGCCAGGTCCGCGCTGTGGACCGCGTCGATCTGGAGATTGCGCCCGGCGAATTCTTCGCCATGCTCGGCCCTTCCGGCTCCGGCAAGACCACCTGCCTCAGATTGATTGCCGGCTTCGAACAGCCGACGGGCGGCCATATCGAAATCTTCGGCGAAACTGCTGAAGGCGTTCCACCCTATAGGCGCAACGTCAATACGGTCTTCCAGGACTATGCCCTCTTTCCGCATCTCAACATCCTCGACAATGTCGCCTATGGGCTGATGGTCAAGGGTGTCGGCAAAGCCGAGCGGCTGCGGGCTGCCGAACAGGCGCTGGAACTGGTAAAGTTGCCGGGCTATGGCGCCCGCCGTCCGGGCCAGCTCTCCGGCGGCCAGCGGCAGCGTGTGGCGCTCGCCCGCGCTCTCGTCAACAAACCGAAGGTACTGCTGCTCGACGAACCGCTTGGCGCGCTCGATCTGAAGCTGCGCGAGCAGATGCAGGAGGAGTTGAAGAGCCTGCAACGGGCGCTCGGCATCACCTTCGTCTTCGTCACCCACGATCAGGGCGAGGCCCTGTCCATGGCCGATCGCGTCGCCGTCTTCAACGACGGCCGCATCGTCCAGCAGGGCACGCCGCACGATATCTATCAGCGGCCGAAGACCCGCTTCGTCGCGGATTTCGTCGGCTCCTCCAACGTCATCGCCCCGGAAACCATGTCATCGCTCGGCGGCGAGCGACGCTGGGCAAGCCTGCGCCCCGAAGCCATCCGGTTGACTGAGGAGAGCGGCGTGGCGGCGACCGTGAAAGCGACGAGCTTTCTCGGTGCCGCTACCCGCCTCTCGGTCGAGACGAATGGCGCCCGCCTGCATGTGACCGTGCCGGCCGGCCAGTCGGCTCCTGATACCGGGGCATCCGTTCGCCTCGCCTGGCTGCCGGCGGATGTGCATTATATGGACGACGCCGCATGAACGCCGCCGCCTTCCCCGCCTCGTCGAGCCAGGCACCGGCCTCGATCCTGCCGCGCCGCGGCGGCATCTTTGGCCGTCTATCGGATCTCTTCTGGCGGCGTCCGAAGCTGCTGCTGTTCCTGATGCTGACGCCGCCGCTGCTCTGGCTCGGCATCATTTATATCGGCTCGCTGATCGCGCTGCTGCTGCAGAGCTTCTTCTCGATCGACGATTTCTCGGGAATGGTGAATTACGAATTTACCCTCTCGACCTATGCGCAGCTGCTGAATACGGCCAACTTCGACATCATCGTCCGCACGGTCGTCATGGCCGCTCTCGTCACCATCGCCTCGGCCTTCGTCGCCTTCCCCATCGCCTATTATGCGGCCCGCTATGCGCAGGGAAAATGGAAGGCGCTGTTCTATCTCGGCGTCATGCTGCCGCTCTGGTCGAGCTATCTGGTGAAAGTTTATGCCTGGAAGCTGATCCTCGCCAAGGAAGGCATTCTCACCTGGATCTTCGATAGGCTGCATCTCGGCTGGCTGCTCGACGGCGTGCTTGCCTTGCCCGTCATCGGCGGCAACTCGCTCTCGGTCAGCTATATCGGTACCTTCCTCGTCTTCGTCTATATCTGGCTGCCCTACATGATCCTGCCGACGCAGGCAGCACTTGAGCGCGTGCCGGCCAATCTGCTGGAAGCCTCATCCGATCTTGGCGCAACGCCGAACCAGACCTTCCGCACCGTGCTGCTGCCGCTCGCTTTGCCCGGCGTCGTCGCCGGCTCCATCTTTACCTTCTCGCTGACCCTGGGTGATTACATCATCCCGCAGATCATCGGCTCCTCGCGCCTCTTCATCGGCCAGGCCGTCTATACGCAGCAGGGAACCGCCGGCAACGTGCCGTTGGCCGCCGCCTTCTCGGTCGTGCCGATCGTCATCATGGCCATCTATCTCTGGATCGCCAAAAAGCAGGGAGCTTTCGATGCGCTCTGATCGTGGCCAACGCGCCTCCTTCCCCCTGAAGATCGCAGCCGCGGGCGGTCTGCTCTTCCTGCATCTGCCGATCCTTCTGATCTTCGTCTATGCCTTCACGACGGAGGAGAAGAGCTATCAATGGCCGCCGCCGGGGCTGACGTTGCAATGGTTCGGTATCGCGTGGAACAGGCCGGATGTCTGGTCGGCGCTGGCACTCTCGGTGCAAGTCGCGACCATCGCAACCGCGATCGCATTGATCCTCGGCACGCTCTGTGCCGCGGCCGTCAGCCAGACGAAGTTCTTCGGCCGCGAGGCGATCTCGCTCTTGGTCATCCTGCCGATCGCGCTGCCCGGCATCATCACCGGCATTGCGCTGCGCTCCGCCTTCAGCCTGTTCGATATCCCCTTCTCGGTCTGGACGATCGTTCTCGGCCATGCCACCTTCTGCGTTGTCGTTGTTTATAACAACGCCGTCGCCCGCTTCCGCCGCACCTCCGGCTCGCTGATCGAGGCCTCAATGGATCTTGGCGCCGATGGCTTCCAGACCTTCCGCCATGTCGTCCTGCCGAATATTGGCACGGCGCTGCTGGCCGGCGGCATGCTCGCCTTCGCGCTGTCCTTCGATGAAGTCATTGTCACCACCTTCACCGGCGGCCAGCAGATGACCCTGCCGATCTGGATGCTGGAGGAACTCATCCGCCCGCGCCAGCGACCGGTGACCAACGTCGTCGCCATGGTCGTCGTGCTTGTCACCTTCCTGCCGATCCTGGCAGCCTACTATCTTACCCGCGACGGCGACCAGATCGCCGGCGGCGGCAAATGAAAGGGAGAGAATAATGGATACCCAAATGCTGATCGGCTCCCGCTTCGAAGCCGGCACGGAGACGGAAGAACGCGTCCTCAACCCGAAGACAGGCGAGACGGTGCTCAACTTGCCGGAGGCCTCGCTCGGGCAGATCGACGCCGCCGTCGATGCTGCAGAAAAGGCCTTCACGAGCTGGTCGCAGACGACGCCGAGCCAGCGTTCGGCCTATCTCCTCAAGATCGCCGACGCCATAGAGCGCGATGCCGAAGGTTTTGCGGCGCTGGAAGCGCTGAACTGCGGCAAGCCGATCAATGCCGTGCTCAATGACGAAATCCCGGCGATCGTCGACTGCTATCGCTTCTTTGCCGGCGCGGTGCGTAACCTGCACGGCCCGGTCGCCGGCGAATACCTGCCCGGCCACACCTCGATGATCCGCCGCGATCCGATCGGCATCGTCGGCTCCATCGCGCCCTGGAACTATCCGCTGATGATGATGGCCTGGAAGCTGGCTCCCGCCATTGCCGGCGGCAACACCGTCGTCTTCAAACCCTCCGAACAGACGCCGCTGACGGCGCTGAAGATGGCGAAGCTGCTGGCGGATGTGCTGCCGGAAGGAGTCGTCAACGTCATCCTCGGCCGCGGCGAGAGCGTCGGCAATGCGCTGATCAACCATCCGAAGATCAGCATGGTCTCCATCACCGGCGATGTTGCCACCGGCAAGAAGGTCTTGCAGGCCGCGGCCAAGACGGTCAAGCGCACGCATCTCGAACTTGGCGGCAAGGCCCCCGTTATCGTCTTCGACGATGCCGATATCGACGCCGTGGTCGCCGGCATCCGCACCTTCGGCTATTACAATGCCGGCCAGGATTGCACCGCCGCCTGCCGCATTTATGCCGACGCCAAGGTCTACGACAATTTCGTCGCCGACCTGACCTCGGCCGTGTCAAGCATCAAGTTCAACCTTGCCGACGACACGGAGAACGAAATCGGCCCGCTGATCTCCAAGCGCCAGCGCGACCGCGTCGAAAGCTTCGTCACCCGCGCCGCCGAACATAAGCACATGGAAATCACTACCGGCGGCAAGATTTCCGGCGAGCACGGCTTCTTCTACGCCCCGACCGTCGTTGCCGGCGCCACGCAGGACGACGAGATCGTCCGCCGCGAAGTCTTCGGCCCTGTGGTCTCCGTAACCCGCTTTACCAATGCCGACGACGCCGTCACCTGGGCCAACGACAGCGACTACGGCCTGGCTTCCTCGGTCTGGACGAAGGACATTAGTCGCGGCATGCAGACCGCTGCCCGCCTGCAGTATGGCTGCACCTGGATCAATACCCATTTCATGCTGGTCAACGAAATGCCGCATGGCGGCCTGAAGCAATCCGGCTACGGCAAGGATATGTCAGTCTACGCTATCGAAGATTATACCGCCGTGCGGCATGTGATGATCAATCATGGGTGAGAAGGGGTTCGCGACGTGAACGGCATTCTCCATTTTGCCGCCCGGCTGTACCCCCCTCTGTCACTTCGTGACATCTCCCCCACAAGGGGGGAGATTGTTGGGGCACATCGCCAGCTCCTCAAAATGAGGCACCATCGTTCAGCGGATACGAGGTCTATTATTTTACGGTGACGGTGCCGTAGGTTACCAATCTCCCCCCTTGTGGGCAGGGTATCGCATATGAGCGGAGATCGCCGCTGTCCCCCTTCTCCCCAGCGGGGAGAAGGTGCCGCCAGGCGGATGAGGGGGTGCCCGCCAAGACCACAAAAATCCATGAATTCAAATCGATAACCCCC